>DAOULG010000118.1:0-21855 GCA_034420495.1 Dehalococcoidia bacterium | reverse complement strand
ACGGGCTCTCGGGCGCGCGGATGCGCACGACGGCGCCTCGAACCCGCTCCAGCTCGTCCCGGAAGTCACAACTATCGGGGTCGCGACTAGGCACGGTGTCCGTCATCGGTGTTGGAGTCGGCGGCGCCGTCTCGCTTGCCGGCGAGGTGACCGAGGGGATCGCCGTCTCGCCGACCGTGCGCGTGGCGACCGCTGGCGTCGCTGTCTCGCCAACCATCGAACTGAGGGTGGAGGGAGTCGACGCTTCGGCGGCGGTAGCGGCCGCTGGCGTCGCGATGACCTCGGGTGGGGCCTCGCCGCGAGTGCTGAACTGCACGGCCATAAAGACGGCGACAGCAAACACCGCCAGCAGCAACTCGTCGGGCGTCGATCGTCCCAACACCGGGTCTCCTATCCGTGAGTTGCCGCGGGCATCTTACAGTCAACCAACACAGAAGGAGCTTGTCTCGGCCGCGCTTGCTCGGTAACGGGAGCAGCGTGTGGCTAGACTCGAATCGATGCCGGGCTGAGAGGAGTTCTCGAGCACATGCTCCACCGGGTACGCCAGCCCCGGCCCGAGGTCGCCCGAGGGAGGGTCGGTCGGCCGTGCGGAGGCGGGCTGATGATCGACCGCCTGATCGGGCAGCGCCACGGCCAGGGCGTGCGCGCGCGGCGACATCGCGTCTTCCGCGCGTGGACGGGGTGGTGGACTGGCAGTCCCACTACGCCGGAGCGCCGGTCGAGTATGCAAACGCACCTTGCCCACCGGCATCCAGTACGGGCATAGACCACTGCAACTGAGAGGCTGCAGGACGAGCGGTTCGGCGGATCGCCCTACAAATGGCCCCAAAAAGGCCCCAATTGCAAATGGAGCTCAACTGTTCCGAGCCGTTCGCTGCCCCGTTCCAAACCTGCGAAGCTGGTGCCCCCAGGGGGACTCGAACCCCCGTTTCCACCTTGAAAGGGTGGCGTCCTAGGCCCCTGGACGATGGGGGCCGCTGCCCGGTCGAGCATATCAGCGTCACGATTGCGGGAAAGCCCGCGCATGCCGCGGGCCCGACGTTCGTACGACGCCGCACGGGGCGGCCGGGAGGGCAGCCGGCGTGCCGGCCGGTCAGGGGAACGCAGGCACCAGCGATGGTACAGTGCAGGTTCCGTTCACGTGAGAGTGTCCGCAGACCGCCCGGACGGCGGGCCGGGCGGACCGGGAGTCGGCGGGCCCCCGCCCGCCTCGCTGTCGAGGAGAGTTTCGCCGATGACGACCGACGCGCGGCCGGCCAGCGAAGACAAGCTCGCCTACCAGGGTCCGCTGACGGGGTATCAGCTATCGCTGCAGCTGCGCATCGCGAACAAGCCCGGAATGCTCGGCCGGGTGACGACCCTTATCGGCCGGCACGGCGCCGACATCCACAACATCGACATCGCGCTGGCGGAGCCGGAGTTCATCCTTCGCGAGTTCAGCATCTTCTGTCCCGACGAGAGCCGTGCGAACGCTCTTGTCGCCGCGCTCGGCGAGACGGCGGGGGTGGAGGTGCAGCACGCCTCCGACCGCACGTTCCAGCTGCACCGCCACGGAAAGATCGAGATCCGCAACAAGGTCCCGGTCACCACTCACGCGGACCTCTCCCACGTCTATACGCCCGGCGTCGGCCGTGTCTCGATGGCGATCCACGAGAACCCGGAGGCCGCCTGGTCGCTGACGGTGAAGTCGAACACCGTCGCCGTCGTCACCGACGGCACCGCGGTGCTGGGGCTGGGCGACATCGGGCCGGAGGCGGCCATGCCCGTCATGGAGGGCAAGGCCATGCTCTTCAAGTCCTTCGGCGCCATCGACGCCTGGCCGTTATGTCTTGACACGAAGGACCCCGACGAGATCGTGAAGATCGTCAAGGCGGTCGCTCCCGGCTTCGGCGGGATCCTGCTCGAGGACATCTCGGCGCCGCGCTGCTTCGAGATTGAGGAACGGCTCAAGGCCGAGCTCGACATCCCGGTCTTCCACGACGACCAGCACGGCACGGCGGTGGTCGTGCTCGCCGCCCTCATCAACGCCCTCAAGATCGTGCAGAAGCGCCCCGAGGACCTCAAGGTCGTGCTGATCGGCGTCGGGGCGTCGGGCGTGGCCTGCTCGAAGATCATGATGAACTTCGGTGTCCGCAACATCATCGGCTTCGACCGCTCGGGAGCCGTCTACCGGGGCCGCGACAACCTCAACGTCGCCAAGGAGTGGTTCGCCGAGCACACCAACCCGGAGGATTTCCGGGGCTCGATGGCGGACGCTCTCGTCGGCGCCGACATCTTCCTCGGCCTCTCGGGCCCGCGCATGGTCACGGGCGATCAAATCGTCCGGATGAACGACGACGCAATCGTCTTCGCGCTCGCCAACCCGGAGCCGGAGATCCGCCCGGAACTCATCCCGAGCGACGGCCCGGTGCGCGTGGTCGCGACCGGGCGCTCCGACTACCCGAACCAGGTCAACAACGTGCTCTGCTTCCCGGGCCTGTTCCGCGGCGCGCTCGACGCGCGGGCGCGCAACATCACCGAGGAGATGAAGCTCGCCGCCGCCCGTGCGATCGCCGACGCGATCCCCGACGACCAGCTCTCGGAGGACTACATCCTCCCGTCGGTCTTCAACGAGTCCGTCGGGGAGGGTGTCGCCCGGGCCGTCCGCACCGAGGCGATCCGCACCGGAGACTCGCGGGAGCGCGGTTCGCGCATCTTCGTCTAGGTCCGGGTCCCGAGCGGCAGGCCGCGCTCGCCCTCCGGCGCGACCGGAGCCCGGGAGCGCTAGCCGTAGCGCTCCTCGGTCCAGGGATCGCCGTGCATGTGGTAGCCGTACATCTCCCAGAACCCCGGGCGGTCCTCGGCCACCAGCTCCATGGCGCGCACCCACTTCGCGCTCTTCCAGAAGTAGAGGTGCGGAATGACGCCGCGGAGAGGGCCGCCGTGCTCGGCCGTGAGCGGGGCACCGTCGTGCGAGTGCGCGAAGAGGACGTCGTCGCCCTGGAGCTCCTCCAGCGGCACGTTGGTGGTGTAGCCGCCGAAACAGTGGAACACCACGTGGCGCGCCTGCGGGAGCGGTCCGGCCCTCCCGAGCAGCTCGCGCATCAGCACGCCTTCCCAGACGTTGTCGTAGCGGCTCCACGTCGTCACGCAGTGGATGTCGGTCGTCACGCGGGTCTGCGGAAGCGCCAAGAGCTCGTCCCACGAGAGGCTGGTCTCCCGGGTCACGAGGCCGAAGATCCGGAAGCGCCAGCTCGCGAGGTCGATGGACGGGATGCCGCCGTAGTGGAGTACCGGCCAGTTCGTGACCAGGCGCTGACCCGGCGGCAGGCGCCTCGCACCGAGCGCGTTCTCCTCCACGGCTGAGCCTCCTTCGCGGCCGTCGGAACGATCGTAGGCCGGGGTTGGCGCTCCCTCAACCGGGCCCGCCCCACCGCTGCCCGCGCGCGCGATGTCCCGTACGATGGGAGCGTGAATCTCCCGTCCCCTGCAAGAGCCGCCGCCAATCCCCCGCCCGGCCGCGTCCGCGGGTCGCGCCTCCTCCTTCTCGCGGCGATCGCGGTGGCGGTCGTCGCCCTGGATCAGGCGACGAAGGCCGCGGTGCGCGCGTGGATGGACGAGGGGGAGCGGTGGCCGGCGGGTGCCGAGCTGATCCGCATCACCCACGTCGAGAATTCCGGCGCCGCCTTCGGCATCCTGGAGGGCGCCGGCGAGATCCTCCTGCTCGCCTCCGTGGTCGCCGCGATCCTCCTCGTCGCCTACCTCTGGATCGCGCCGCGCGACGAGCCCCTCTCCGCGCTCGCCCTCACGCTCGTCCTCGCGGGCACGGTGGGCAACCTCATCGATCGCGCCTTCCGCGGCACCGTGACGGACTTCATCGACCCCACCCATTACCCTGCCTTCAACATCGCGGACTCGGCGATCGTGGTAGGGGTTGCAGCGCTGGTCGTCCTCAACCTGACAGGCATCGGCCGTGCGCCTCCCCGATCCGGACCCGACAGCGGGACCGCGGAGCGCCCGTGAGCGAGAGCACGCGCTCCATGCCGGACGCCACCGCGCGCCCCGGGGCGGTGCGCCGCTTCATCGCGCCGCACGCGGCGCGACTCGATCGCCTCGTCGCGACCGAGGTGCCCGAGCTCTCGCGGGCCCAGGCGAGACGCCTCGTGGAAGAGGGAGCGGTCAAGGTCTCCGGTGTCGTGCGCCGCCTCCCCGCCTACGGCGCCAGCGAGGGCGACCCCGTCGAGGTCGAGGTCCCGCTGCTGCAGGATCCGCTCGAGCGCGAGGCCGATCGCCTCGCGGCCGAGATACCACTCCCCGTGCTCTACGAGGACGAGGAGACGCTGGTCATCGACAAGCCTGCCGGCCTGGTCGTCCATCCCCGCGACGGCGTGATGGGCGTGACGCTCGTCAACGTCGTGCGCGCCCGCTATCCGGAGGTACGCCAGATAGGTGACGGCAACCGGCCGGGCGTCGTGCACCGGCTCGATCGCGACACCTCCGGCGTCATGGCGTACGCGAAGTCGCTTGCCGCCCAGGAGGCGCTCAAGGAGCAGTGGAAGGCGCGCGAGACCCTGAAGCTCTACGTCGCGGTCGTCGAGGGCGTCGTCGACCCCCTGGCCGGCATCATCGATGCGGCGGTCGGCCCCGACCCGGCCGACCCGTCACGCCGGGCCGTCGTCGAGCGGGGATCCTCCGCCATCTCCGAGTACCAAGTCCGCGAGCGCTACGGGCACGAGGCCTCCCTGCTCTCGGTTCGCATACGAACCGGCCGGACGCACCAGATTCGGGTGCACCTCTCCGCCGTGGGTCACCCCGTGCTCGGGGACGAGCTCTACGGCTCCCCGTCACCCCTGATCGGGCGCCAGGCCCTGCACGCGTCGCGGCTGGGTTTCGTCCTGCCCTCCAACGGCGAGTGGCGCGAGTTCGAGGCGCCGCTCCCCGACGATCTGCGGCAGCTCGTCGACGGCCTGCGGCACCGCCACGGTGTCTCCGCCGGGGCGGCGGGATGAGCCCGGGCGGGGCGGGAGCAGCGCGGGATGGCCCGTCTCCCCGGCTGCGCTACGCGCCGAGCCCGACCGGCGATCCGCACGTCGGCAATATCCGGACCGCGCTCTGGAGCTGGCTGCACGCCAGGCGGTACGGCGGGGCCTTCATAGTGCGGATCGAGGACACCGACCAGGCGCGGGCGGTCGCCGGCGCCGACGAGCGCATCCTGGCGTCCCTGCGCTGGCTCGGCCTCGACTGGGACGAGGGTCCGGACGCGGGCGGTCCGCACGAGCCCTATGTCCAGTCACAGCGACTGCCGCTCTATCGCGACGCCGCCGAGAGGCTGATCGCCGCCGGGCGGGCCTACCGCTGCTTCGACACTCCCGAGGAGCTCGCCGCGATGCGCGCGGAGCAGCGGGCGCAGGGCCGACCCGTCGGGTATGACGGCCGCTGCCGCGCCCTTCCGCACGCGACCTCCGACGCCCGCGCCTCCTCCGGCGAGCCGTTCGTCGTGCGGTTCCGCATGCCCGACGAGGGCCTCACCTCGTTCCGCGACGCGATCCGCGGCGAGATCCGGGTCGACAACGGGACGCTCGACGACTTCGTGATCCTGAAGTCGGACGGGTTCCCGACATACCACCTCGCGCACGTGATCGACGATCACGAGATGGAGATCACGCATGTCACGCGAGGCGACGAGTGGATCCCCTCCACGCCGCGCCACGTGCGGCTCATCGAAGCTCTCGGATGGGAGCCGCCCGCCTACGTCCACACGCCCGTCATCCTCGGTCCGGACGGGGGCAAGCTCTCCAAGCGGCACGGCGCCCGCTCCGTGCTCGAATACGCCGAGGAGGGCTTCCTGCCCGAGGCTCTCTTCAACTTCCTCGCCATCACCGGATGGGGGTTCGACGATCACACCGAGCTGATCCCGCGCGAGGACCTGGTCGAGCACTTCGACATCGCCGACCTGGTGCCGAACCCGGCCGTCTTCGATACGCAGAAGCTCGAGTGGATGAACGGTGCCTACCTGCGGACGGTCGACCCGCCGCGGCTCGCCGACCTCTTCGAGGCGCGGCTCTCCGAGGATCTCTCGGGGCGAGCCGCGCTCCCGCTCGACCGCTCGCTGGTCGAGGCGATCGTTCCGCTCGCGCGCGAGCGTATCAAGCGGCTCTCGGAGCTGGCACCGCTGGTGGACTTCCTCTTCATCGGGGAGATAGAGAGCCCCGAGGCGGAGACGCTGCTCGGGAGGCCCTACCGCAGCCGTCGGTCGGAGGCGCGCGATGCGCTCGGCGCCTGCGACGCCCGGCTGTCGGCGCTCGGGCCCTGGACCTCCGAGGCGATCGAGGGCGCGCTGCGTGCGCTCGCGGCCGAGCTCGACGAGCGCGCGGGCTCGCTGTTCATGCTGTGTCGCGTCGCAGTGACCGGGCGCCCGGTCACGCCACCCCTCTTCGAGACGATCGAGCTCATCGGCCGCGAGAGGGCGCTCGCGCGCCTCCGGTCGGCGCGCGAGACGCTGAGCCTCTAGGGACGGGATCGGTCCCGGCCGGCCCGTCCCTCCCGTCGCGATGCCCGTATGGACGGGGATGGGGCCGAGGCGCCGGCGGGGGCGCCTCGGCTCCGCGTCAGCCGCTACGCGCCGTCCCCCTCGAGGACCGGAGCCGATCCGACCCGGACGCGCAGCTGGCGCGCCTGCTTCTCGGCCGGCTTCGGGATGGTGATGGTGAGGATGCCGTGGTCGTACCGCGGTTCGACCCTGTCCGGATCCACAGACTCCGGCAGCCTCAGCGCCCGGTGGAACGAACCCGTCCTCCGCTCGCGCATGAGGTAGGAGTCCTGCTCCTCGCCGTACTCGTCGGCCGTGCGCCCCTTGATGGTCAGCACGTTGTCATCGATCGACACGTCGATGTCGTCCGGCGAGACGCCGGGCATCGACGCCCGCACGACGGTCGCTTCGCCCCTCTGGATGACGTCCAGGGGAACCGCCCACGCCTCGATCTCGGTGCCGCCGGGCAGCGGTCGTCCGCTCGTCCCGACCTGCCTCCACACCCTGTCCATCGTGTCCTGGATCTGTCGCAGGTCGCTGAACGGGTCCCATCGCTGAAGCATCTGCCTGCTCTCCCTTCTCCGACTCCCGTACCGGCCCGCCCCGGCAGGCGTCCAGTCACATAGCCAATATAGGGACTTGATATAGACCGTGTCAAGATAAGGCATCAGCTGTGACATGTGCCGGATACGCCCTTGACATCCCCGTAATGTGCACAGGTAAGCTCGAGGGGGAGGCCGCCATGGCACAGGCGCAGGGCATATACCTCATCAGCGTGGTCGCGGAGACGCTCGAGATGCACCCGCAGACGCTGCGCAAGTACGAGCGCGCAGGATTCGTGGCGCCGCTTCGCATGGGGTCGCTCCGGACATACTCGGACGAGGACGTGGCCCGGCTTCGGCTGATCAAGCACTTCGTCGATGGCCTGGGGCTGAACCTCGCCGGCGTGGAGATGGCCCTCTCCTTCACGGGGGAACTGCTCGAGTTGCGCAGGCGAATCACCGGGACCGCCAGGTCGACGCGGGAGACCGCCGACTCCCTCCGCCAGGTCGACCGCATGCTCGCAAGCCTCGGCCTGCGCGTCGTGAAGCAGCGGGATCGCGCTGACGCAGCGGGCGGTCCCGGCAGGGCGTGGCCGACGGCCGGCACCGGGGAATCGATCGAGTTCAGCGCGGCGCGCTGAGCTCTCCGGCCCGGGCGGCGTCCGGAGGGGAACGGCCGGACGATCGCGCCTCGTCGCCGTCGCGCCTCGTCGCCGTCGCGTCTCGTCCCCGTCGCGCGCCGGCGGCCGTCGCGGCGGCTAGGCCTCGTCGGCGTCTCCGGGAGTCGCGACGTCGTCAGATGAAGGCCGCCCCCGGGCTCGGACCGAGACCCTCGGCCTCCCCGACGTCCTCGACCTCCATCAGGAGCGCCGGCAGTATCGCCACCAGCGCCAGCACGCCCGCGATGGCGAAGAGGTTCTGGAAGACGGTCACGCCCGCTTCGATCAGCGGAGCCTCGGTTTCCTCGAACGTGGAGCCGACCGTGACGTGCGCGGTCAGGCTGTAGAAGCGCTCGATCCCCCAGGCCGACAGCGCCGCCAGGCCGAGCGCCATCCCCACCATCCGCGAGGCGGTGACCAGCGAGGCCGCCGCACCCCAGTAGTGGCTGGGCGCCGCGCTCAGGGCGCTGACTCCTATCGGCGGGATCACGAGACCGAAGCCGAGCCCCGCGGTCACCAGCGGCATCGTCAGCCTGAACTGGTCGACCTGTGTCTCCCACGTGCTCATGAAGAGAAGGCCGACTCCGATGAGGGCGAGTCCGGCCGTGCACACCGGACGGACGCCCGTCCACCGCAGGATGTAGCCGCCGACCACCGCTCCGACCGGAATGACTGCGGTGAGGCGCACCAGGTGGAGAGCGCTCTCCCACGCCGGCTTCTCCATCACCGTGGCCGCCATGAGGGGGACGGCGACGAGGGAGATGATCAGGGCGATCCCCACGAGAAACTGCGCCACGTTGGACGACAGGAAGGCCTTCGACCTGTAGAGGAACGAGGCCAGCAGCGGCTGGACCGCACGCCTCTCGACCGCGATGAGGGCGATGACCAGGACGATCCCGAGCGTGAGCAGGTAGTAGGGTGCGAGGGACTCCCCCGAGAAGATGCTCCTCTGCGAGAGGGCGACCGTGAGGACGGTGAGCGCCGCGCCGAGGGCAAGCGCCCCGAGGTAGTCCATCCGGGAGTCGGGGCTCGCGCGGTTCGGCAGGATCGCCAGAAGCGCGATCAGGATGAAGCTCTGCGGTATGTCGAGCCAGAAGATCCAGCGCCACCCGATCCACTCGATGATCGCCCCCCCGTAGAGCGGGCCGAGGACCGAGCCGGCTTCCGCCGAGGCCGCGACGAGCCCCAGAGCGACTCCCCGCTTCTCGGGGGCGACGGCTCCGACCGCCATCGCGAGCCCGATGGGGACCGTGGCTCCCCCTCCGAACGCCTGGATGACCCGGGCCACCACGATCCACTCGAAGGTGGGCGCGATCGCCACGAGGAAGGAACCGACCGCGAAGAGCAGCAACGCCGCCTGGAACATCCTGACACGGCCGTAGACGTCGGAGAGGCGACCCGCCAGCGGCATCGCCACCGTATAGCTGACCAGGTAGCCGGTGACGATCCAGGAGGCCCGGTCGAGATCCGTCAGCGGGATCTCGAGGTCGAGCATGACGCTCGGGAGGGCGGCGACGACCACCGTTTGATCGAGCGCCGTCGAGAACACCCCCAGGCAGAGGATCGTGAGGACGACGGTCGATGAGGATCCGACCGCGCTGATCCGGGCCCGAGCGGCGGTCATGACCCCGAAGCGACGTCCGGCAGCTGGATGTCAACGGGGACGTCGATGCCCGAGATGATGACCAGTCGCCTGGTCTCCGGCGCGTCGTCGTTGAAGAGCCGTCCAGCGATGAGCAGCTGCCGGAGGGTATGGTCCGCCTCCTCGACCCACAGCGTCAGCGAGACCGGGTGGCCCGGATCGGCAGACGTGATGAGGGCCGCCAGGTCGTCGGAGACGACCTGGCCCTCGATGCGGATGGTCGGTCGGCCGAGCACGGTCTCCTCGCCCGTGACCGACGGGTCCGTGATGTTGCGCACGATCTCGCTCAGGCTGACTCCGACCGCTCGGAAGTCGAACGGCACCTGATCGAGAGGCAGCGGGAGCCACGGCGCGTCGCGGGAGAACTTCATGAAGGCCTGCTCGTCGACCGCCAGGATCTCGACCTCGGCGAATCCCAGGGCCGGGACGACGACCTCCACGAGCATCCGGACACGGTCGGGCGAGCGGACCTCCGCCTCCATGCTCTTGAAGGTCGTGCCGAAGAACTGAGCCCCCGACTCCAGCTCGTCGATCATCTCGAGCTGCACCGAGGTGATGGAGGCGAGCCTGTCCGCCACGCTCAACACGAGCTCATCGACGGAGAGCTCGTCCGACTCCGGCGGCGGCTCGGCGGATTGCTCCGACTGGCACGCGGCTCCCAGCAGCAGGACGCCCACCGCCAGCATGCCGGCGACTACCGGGCGAAACGACGATGCCCATCTCATCGGCGTACCCCCACGACCCGGCCGCGACACGCGGCGGTCACGCACGGAGCGAGATCCGCGGCCCGCGCGCATCGTCTCTGGGCGGCTCTCGCGATGCGGCGGCCAGCTCCCGTCTGAGCACGCGGGCCCTGGACGCCGGCCCGGGTGACGCCGAGCCGGACGACGCGCGGCACTCAGACGATACTAGCGATCGAGGGAGCGTCGCGCGAGAATCGCGACCCCCCGGGCGGACTCGGGACCCACCCACCCTGGCGCCGCGCCCGACGACGTCATCCCGCCGCCTGCGCGGGCGGAGGCGCAGCCGCTGCCGGCAGGGCGCGGGCCTCAGGCTCGCAGAGAAGCCGCGCCGACGGATCCGGAGCATCGATGGCGGACCGCACACGCCGGCCTGCGGCAGGGCGCCCCGGGGCGAGCGTCAGGCGGGGATCTCGTGCCTCTGCTCGGCCACCCGGAAGCGGACCTTCTTGCCCAGCGACAGCGAGGGGAACGGGTTGATGCGCGGCTTCCCGTCCGACGGCCCCTCCAGCCTGAAGTAGTGCGCGATCATCAAGAGGTTGGCGATCAGCTGCAGCTCCATCCAGCGGGAGCCGAGGCAGGTGTGCGTCCCCAGGCCGTAGGGCGCATACCCGGGGCTGAGGTTCTCCTTGCGGGAGGGCAGGTAGCGATCGATGTCGAATGCGAGCGGCTCCGGGAAGATGTCGCCCATGTAGTGCGCCGCGGACTGGGCGATGAAGATCCGCGTGCCCTGGGGCAGTTCGTAGCCTTCGACGACGGCCGTGTTCATCACGTTGCGGACCGACATCGGGACGATCGGGTACAGGCGCATGCTCTCCATCATCAGGCGTCTGGTGACGTCGACCGCCTCGTCGGTGAAGTCGCTCCCGGCCGGATCGCCGCCGGCGAACATCGCGTCCGCTTCCTCCCGAACTCTCTCGTGAAGCTCCGGATGGGAGAGCATCGAGAAGACCGCGAAGCTCAGCGCATCACCCAGATACACGCTGGCGATCAGGGGAGCGGACAGCGCGAAGCGCAGATTCGAACCGGGCAGGAACTGCGGATCGCTCGTGTGCAGGCTGAGGAGGTCGTCCGCCAGATCGCGCGGGGCCCCGGCCCTCTGTGCAGGCGTGTGCACGCTCTGCACCCGGCTGAGCAGCACGTTGACGGCCTTTGCCTTGCGCTTCATGCCCGGCGTGTTCAGGAGAAACCGCGGGAGGATATTGACGACGTGGGTGCTGAGCGCGCGCTCCTTGAACTTGATCAGGTCGCCGATGATGTCCTGCGACTCGACACTCAGGCTCAACGGAGAGAGCTCGGCGTTGATCAGCTGTCGGCACATGCTCGCGGCGGCGTCCGCATCGCCCACCTTCCATGTCGCCATGTGTGCCCGGGCGTAGGCGAAGAGCTGATCCAGCTGCCCCTCGAGCCTGGAGCGCGAGTAGGCCTGCTGCATCGACTTCCGGAAGCGGAAGTGATCGGCGCCGTCGAGCGCCGGCAGGATGCCCGCCGCGCCGTAGATCTTCTCGAAGTCCTGGAGATAGTCCTTCGTCCTCAGGTACATGCGGCCATGCCGGTGCGCCCAGTAGTTCGTTTCCGGCCCGGCCAGGACGGTCAGAGGCTTCGAGAACGGTGGGCGGATCTGGAAGACCGGCCCGTGCTTCGCCGCCAGATCGGCGAAGAGCGCCGGGATGTTCCCGTCGCGGATATGCGGATTGCGGACCACCTGTCGCAGCGGGGCCGTCGGAATGCGCTTGGTCAGCCCGGGGCGCCGCAGGAGCGGACCGGTCAGGTTGTTCGACACCGCCTCAGCGATCGAGCGCCCGATCAGGTCCATCTGGCAGATGAGCTCGATCCGCGCCTCGGATTCGTCGTCGAGCTGGAACATGAAGCGGAAGACGTCGCACGTGTTGATGAGGCAGACGATGATGACGTCTCGGGGATCCGGGAGCTCGTTGTTGAAGATCACCCTGCTGATGCGCGTCTTGACGAATTCCACCGCCGTCCCGTCGCGAGATCCGGTGAAGAGCTCCGTCTGCCAGACCGTCCGCGCCAGCGTCCAGAAGTCACCGTCGTGGTGCTCCAGGATCTTCAGGTCCACCAGCCGTTCGAGAGTCGAGTCGATGATCGACTCGGCGCGCGGGGCCAGCCGCTCGATCCAGTACTGCGCGTTCCGCCGGGTCGCGTCGGCTGCGATCTCCTCGAGGATCGGGTCCAGCACGGGGTTTCCCGTCGCCGTGCTGTCCAGGAGTATGAGCGACTCCATGTCCGTGTCGATGCGTGAGATGAGGGAGAGCTCTGCGAGCGCAGCTCCGACGATGGCGCAGTTCAGGTTCCACCCGGGGACCTGGTGAAAGTAGCCGCTCTCCTCGTTGAGCAGCGTGAGGACGAGCTCGTCGGGGAGTGTCAGGGTCGGGCTCGCGACGCGGTCTGCAGCGAGGGTCATCGATCTCCTCCCCGTCGGGCCGCCGGGGACACCGGCTAGGGTCCGCCGCCTCCGGACGGAGCGCCGGCGGCCGGCCCCTTCTCCCCGCGCGGTCCCTTCTCCGTCTCCCGGAGGGTGGTCACCGGCCACCCGTCCACGCACGTCTCGGCCGTCGGCCGCGGGCGCTCCCGCGAATCCTCGCCGCAACGCATAGTGTAGCGCTCCGCGGGGGGACCCTGCGTCCCGGGGAGGCGACGCCACCCCGTGATCTCAACACGGACGACTGGTCAGGCGGGCACGACGGGTGCTACGACGGGACTCACGGCCGTTAGCGGGAGAGCGACAGTGACCCGGCGCATCGCCATCGTGGGAGGCGGCATCTCCGGACTGGGTGCCGCGTGGGCACTCCACCATCACCCCGACCGCTTCGACTTTCGCCTGTACGAGGCGCGGGATCAGCTCGGCGGCAACGCCGTGACGGTCGACATGCCGCAGGACGACGGCTCGGCCATCCCGTTCGACATCTCCGTCACGGCCTGTATCCCCTCCGTCTACCACCACATGGTGCTCCTGATGGAGAGATTCGGCATCGACATGGTCGACACCCGATTCAGCTACAGCGTCAGATACGGCGGCGGCACCTACGCCCACGACTACGACTCCGACATCCGGCGGCAGCTGCAGGGGGAGATCGCGCAGTTCCAGCGTCTGCTGGGGCGCCTCCGGTGGTTCGGCCGGTTGAGCCGCTCCCACTCGAGGCTCCTGAACGCCATGAATCCCTTCAACTACATCAGCATGGGCACCCTTCTCAATCTGGGCGGGTTCTCAGGCGACTTCCGCTACAAGATACTCAAGCCCATGTTCGTGAACTTCCTCATGGCCACGAACGTCTTCGACATGCCTGCCTCGCTCTTCGCGAGATATCTCGACTTCTTCGACATCGAGACCGCGACGCCCATGCAGACGTGGGATCAGGGCACACGTCGCATCTACGACAACCTCTCGGAACCCTTCCGCGACAAGGTCTTTCTCCAGCGGCCGGTTCAAAAGGTCTACAGGGAACGATCCCGCGTCATCGTCGAAGACGATGACGGCGTCCGAGAGGAGTTCGACGACGTCATCTTTGCGTGCAACGCCAACCAGACGCTGATGATCCTCGACCGCCCGACGCTGCTCGAGCGCTACGTCCTGTCATCGATACGCTACGAGAGCGAGCTGCACAATCATGCGGTCGTTCACTCCGACCGCTCAGTGCTCCCCGACAGCGACGTCAAACCGCTGGAAACGCGGAGCAACCACATCGAACAATACGGCGCCCGGCCGGACAACTACGAGATCACGTACATCATGCACAACCAGCAGCCGTGGGCCGGTCGCTCCGACAAGCCCTGTCTCGTCACCTACAATCCGGTGAACGCGATCGACGAGCGGACGGTCGTCCAGCGGCGGTGGTTCCAGCACATCGTCCACGACGTGCGGCACGTCATATGGACCGTCAACCTCTTCCGGTTCATCCAGGGCAAGAGGCGGACGTGGCACTGCGGCGCGCACACGCTCATCAACAGCCAGGAAACCTGCTTCGTTACCGGACTCGCGGCCGCGAGACAGATGGGCGCCGACTACCCGTTCGACGATCGGGCGGCGATGCGCTCGTTCAACCATTACGGGAGCGTGATGTACGGTGCGCGCTTCCGGAAGGCGCGGCGCGACTAGCACTATGCCGCTCGCTGGGGGCGACCGGCGCGCCGGCGACTGACCGCGGCGGGCGGGGGCGCACGATTCGCGCCCCCATCGTGATGTGCGACAGCAACCATCTCTCGTATGCTCGGCCCGCCCGCGGCGCCGAGCAGGCCGCCCGCGCGGAGTCCGGAAGGGGGTGCTTGGGAGATGCCCACCCGACACGGCGAGCCCGCCGTCGCCCCGCTGCCGTCGCCGTTCCCCGAGGGCTGGTACTTCATCGAGAGCCGTCCCGTCGTCGAGAAGGCGGGACTCCTCCAGAAGACGTGGATGGGGGAGAGGATCGTCGTCTGGTGCGATGAGAACGGGCGCGCCTGCGTCGCCGAGGCGATCTGCCCCCACCTTGGCTCCGAGCTCGGGCCCGACGCCGGCGGGCGGGTCTGCGAGGGACGGCTCGTCTGCCCCTTCCACGGGTTCGAGTTCGATACGACCGGACAGTGCGTCGCGACGCCCTACGCGCCGCCCCCGCGCTCCGCTCGCCTGCGCGTCTTCCGCACCCGGGAGATGCACGGCCTGATCTTCGCCTGGTGGGGCATCGACGGCCGTGAGCCGCAGTGGCAGCTCCCGGAGGATCCGCCGGACGATGGCGACTGGTGCAGTGCCCTCATCCGGACCACCCGCTTCCCGGGTCATCCCCAGGAGACGACGGAGAACTCCGTCGACCTCGCCCACCTGCGCTACGTCCACGGCTACGACAGCGTGAGCCGCGTCGACCCCCTGTCGATCGACGGAGCCTCTCTCGTGAGCCGCTTCGACTTCAGGTCCGTCCGCAGGATCGCGAAGTTTGCAAGCCTCACCCTGGATGTCGCCGCGAACGCCCGCATCTTCGGACTCGGCTTCTCCTTCGTGGAGATCCGCGAGCGATCCATCGGAATGGATATGCGCCTCTGGATACTGGCGACACCTGTGGACGGCACCTACATCGACCTCTCCCAGGTGTCTCAGGTGAGGGAGATCCGCAAGCCCAGGAGGTGGATTGCCGGACTCGGGTTCCTGCCGGTGCGTTGGCGAGCCCCCGTCATGAACCGGTTCATCGTCACGCGGCAGCAGGAGGATGTGCAGCAGGATGTGGTGATCTGGCAGCGCAAGAAGTACCTCCCGCGCCCGCGCCTGAACCGGTCCGACGGCGAGATCACCGCCTTCCGCAACTACTGCTCCCAGTTCTATCCGTAGCGAGGCGGGGTCGCGTCGGCGCAGCGGGCGCGCAGCCGGCGCGGCGGACGATGCGGGCGGCGGATCGCGGCGCGCGGCCGGCGACGGCACGGCGTTCCGCGGGGATGCGTGGCTGGGGACCGAGGATTCGAACCTCGACTTACTGATCCAGAGTCAGCTGTCCTACCATTAGACGAGTCCCCAGCGCCCGGCCGAAGCGTAGCAGCACGCCAGATCTCGGTCATCCGTCGCGGCGCTTGCCGCCTCCGCCGGCTCACCGCACGCTGTCGCGATGCTCGACTCACTCCACGACTGGCTGACGGCCTGGGCCGACAGCCCGGCGGGGCCGGCGGCGCTCGGCCTGCTCTCCGCATCCGAAGCCGTCTTCTTTCCCCTGCCACCCGATCCGCTGTTGATCGCGCTCGCGCTGGCGCATCCCGAGCGAGCGCTGCTCTACGGGGCGCTCACGACCGCCGCCTCCGTCGCGGGCGGCGCGGTCGGACACTGGATCGGGCTCCGGTTCGGCCGTCCAGTGCTCAAGCGCTACCAGTCGTCGAGCACCGAGCGTGTCGAGCGGCTCTTCACGAGGTACGGACTCTGGGCCGTCGTGATCGCGGGCTTCACGCCGCTCCCCTTCAAGCTCTTCACCGTGTCGGCCGGCGTCTTCGGCATGCGACGCGCACCTTTCCTGCTCGCGTCAGCGGCGGGACGGGCGGCGCGCTTCATGCTGATCAGCGTCCTGATCTTCGTCTGGGGTGATCGCTTTCGCGCCTTCCTCGACGGCCGCTTCGAGCTCGCCATGTCGTCGATTGGACTCCTCATGGTGGCCCTGCTGGCCGTCTGGGTCGTCCGGGCGCGCCGCCGGGCGGGCGCGGAGCCGCGCGTCGAGGCACCCGGCGAACCGCGGGAACGCATCACCGACTCTCGGGGCGACGGGCGATGACCGCGTCCGGCCGGTGTGAGATCGGACCCGGGGTCGTCCGTGTACCTGATTTCCGCCATGATCGGTACCATCGGCCGCGCGGCGCCTCCGCAGGACGGGAGAAGAGGGATGGCTGAAGACTCCGGGAGTGACCGGCCGGGCCAGGCTCCCCACCCCGCCCTCCGCGCGCACGCCGAGATCCGCGAGTTGCGGGATCCGCTGCTGCTCGCGGCGTTCCGCGGCTTCAGCGATCCACAGGGAGCGGCGGCCGCGGCCATAGACCACTTCGCGGAGCAGTGGGAGGCGCGGCCACTCGCCGACATCGATCCCGAGGCCTTCTACGACTTCACCGTGCAGCGCCCCCGCGTCCGTCTCGACGAAGGCGAGCGGGTCATGGACTGGCCGCAGACCCGCTTCATGGTCGCCTCGCCCGAGGGCGCGGGGCGCGATGTCGTCCTGCTTCGCGGCTCAGAGCCGCACCTCCGGTGGCGCACCTTCGCCGAGGCGATCACCGCGCTGCTGGAGGCGGTCGGCAGCACCGAGAGCGTCACCCTCGGCGCCCAGCTGGCGGCGGTCCCGCACACGCGGCCGCTCCCCGTGACTCTCTCGGCCTCCGATCCGGCCTTCGAGGAGCGCTTCGGGCTGTCGGCGCCGGGCTCCCGCTACCAGGGGCAGACCGGCATCGTCGGCGTGCTCAACCTCCATCTGCGCGCGCGCGGCTGGCGCAATGCGAGCCTGTGGGCGCTGGCACCCCACTACCTGACGATCGGTCCGAATCCCGCCGTGAGCCTCGCGCTGGCGGCGCTCGTCGATCGAGGCTACGGGACCTCCACCGGCCGGGTAGCGCTGGAGGAGCAGATCGGCGAGTTCGACGAGCAGGTGGAGGAGGCGCTCGCGCAGTCGAGCGAGGCCGCCGATTATGTCCGCCAGCTGGAGGAGCAGTACGACGCCAACCGGCCGACGGCACCGACCGAGCCGGGAGCAGCCGGACGGCCCCCGGAGCTGCCCCCGACCGCCGATCTGCTCGACGACCTCGAGAGCTTCCTGCGCCAGCGTCGGGACAGCGGCTAGGAGCGGCCTCCCCCCGCAGGCCCGGGGGCGGCTCCGGCGCCGCGGCCGCGCGTTTCCCTCCCCCTACGCGACGGCGAGAGGGAGCCTCGAAAGCCCGCGCAGGAGCACGGTGCCGCCATGCTCCGGGGCGTCCTCGCCGGCCTCGATGGTGGCAAAGCGGCCGAGCAGCGCCGCGAACGCCAGTTCAGCTTCGAGTCTCGCAAGAGGCGCCCCGAGGCAGAAGTGAGGGCCGAGTCCGAAGGAGAGGTGGCGGTTCGCCTGCCGCGTCGGAATGAGGGTGTCGGGCCGGTCGAACTGCTCCGGATCGCGGTTGGCCGCCCCCACCATGACGAGGATGAGGGCGCCCCGCTCGATCGTCGCCCCGCCGATGCGCGTGTCGGCGCGGGCGACCCGCACGACGCCCTGCACGGGTGAGTCGTAGCGCAGCATCTCCTCGACGACGGCCGGCGTGCTCGAGGGGTCGGCGCGCATCCGCCCGACGACGTCCGGACGGCCGAGCAGCGCCATCGTCCCGTTGTCGATGAGGTTCGTCGTCGTCTCCTGCCCCGCCACGAGCAGCAGGATCGCAAACGCGAGGATCTCGTCGGTCGTCAGCTCCTCGGACTCGCCCGCCGCGACCAGAGCCGAGATCAGATCGGAGCGCGGCGACGCGCGGCGCTCGTCAACGAAGCGACGGAAGTAGTCCATGAGCTCAAGCGTCGTCTCCCGGGCCTCGACGATCGCCGCCTCGGAGTTGCGGAGATCGGTCGCCGCCGCGATGGAGCTCGACCAGGTCGCGAAGCGGTCGCGATCGTCGGGCGGGACGCCGAGCAGCTCGGCGATGACGATCACCGGGAGCGGACGGGCGAAGGTCTCCATCAGGTCGAACTCGCCGCGCTCCGGGGCGTCGGACAGCAGCTCCCGCGCGATTGCCTCGATGCGCGGCCCGAGCTCGGCGACGCGACGCGGCGTGAACGCGCGATTGAGGATCGCGCGCATCCGCGTGTGGGCGGGAGGATCGATCGTGAGCAGCGTCCGGGCCTCGCCGAGAGGTGACCGGGCCCGCTGCTCCCTCACCAGCTCCCCGACCGCCCCGCCCGCCTGGCGGGTGTCCGACGAGTAGGTCGCCGGATCGCGCAGGACGCCGATGCAATCCTCGTAGCGGGTGAGAATCCACGCCTGCAGGGCCCCGCTGCGATGGACTGGCTCCTCCGCGCGGAGCCTGCTGTACTGGATGTAGGGGTTACGCCTGAACGACGGCACGAACGGGTTGAAGGTGACCATCAGTCCGATCGTACCGTGACGCGCGATGAGGGGCCCGGCGCCCCCGTCCGCCCGTACCATCCGCCCCGCGGGCTCGGTCCTCTCGCCGGTCCGCAGCGCGACGATCGGCCGGCGCCATGGCCTTCGACACGGAGCACGCCCCCCGCCCGCCTTCGGGGAAGTGGCGCCGGACGCTCCCGCTCGCCGGGACGGTGATCGGGCTCTGGCTGCGCTGGCGCTGGCTGCGCATCCAGCGCGGTCTCCTCGGGCACGAGCGGACGGAGGGCGCGACGCGGCGCTTCCACCGCACGGCGGCGGAGGCCATGGTCAGGCGCGCGCTCAAGCAACGGGGCCTCATCGTGAAGACCTGCCAGTTCCTGGGGAGTCGCGCCGACATCCTCATGGAGGAGTACGTGCGCACGCTCTCGATGGTCCACGACCAGGTTCCTCCGCGGCCCTGGCCGGAGATGCGGCCGGTGATCGAACGGGAGCTGGGCGGTGCGATCCCGGAGCTCTACGCGGACTTCGACACCGACCCGGTCGCCGCGGCCTCGCTCGCCCAGGTCTACCGCGCCACGCTCCACGACGGGACGGCGGTCGCCGTCAAGGTCCAGTACCCCGGGATAGACCGGATCGTGCAGGACGACCTCCGGGCGCTGCGGATGCTGGTCGACCTCTGGGCGCGCCTCGAGAAGGTCATCGACTTCCGGCCGGTCGTGGACGAGATGGAGAGGACCGCTCCCGAGGAGGTCGACTTCATTCACGAGGGGCGGGCGGCGGAGCGTCTCGCCGCGCTCCTCGCCGATCGCGACGACGTGGTCGTGCCGGGAATCTACTGGGATCTCACATCGCGGCGGGTGCTGACGATGGACTACATCGAGGGGATCCGGATCGCCGACGTCGCGGCCCAGCGGGACGCCGGCGTCCACACCGCCCAGGTCGCGGCGTCGCTCATCGATCTCTACAACACGATGATCCTCGAGCGGGGGATGTTCCACGCGGACCCCCATCCGGGGAACCTCTTCGTCGTTCCGGGCGAGGGACCTGGCTCGAAGGCGAGGGTCGGGATCGTCGACTTCGGTCTCACGAAGACCCTTCCGGAGGAGTTCCGCGAGCAGTTGGTCGTGCTCACCAGCGCGATTGTCAGTGAGCAGCCCGAGGCGATCACGGGGACCATGGAGGGGATGGGGTTTCGCACGAGGGAACGGGACCAGCAGACATACGCGGCCCTCGGCGAGGCCTTCCTGGGCGACGTCCTCCGCTCCGGGAAGGCGTACGCCGATCAGGCGATGGTCGCGGACATCAACGCGCGACTCGGACGGGTGCTTCGGGCAAACCCGCTGGTGGACGTCCCCGGCGACGTCATCTTGATCGCCCGGGTGATGGGGCTGCTCTCCGGCCTCGGCAAGATGCTCGACTCCGAGACCGACCTGCTCGAGGCGCTGATGCCCTACCTCGACCCCGACATGGAGGCCGTCGCCGGGTAGCGCCGCGGTGCCCATCCGACCCGGTCCGGGCGCGACCCGTGCCGCCGGGACGGCTTCCCCGCACCCGTCCGGCGTTGCTAGACTCTGGTGCGGAAGGCGCAGGAGTGTAGCTCAGCTGGCAGAGCAGCGGTCTCCAAAACCGCCGGTCGGGGGTTCGAGTCCCTCCACTCCTGCCAGCTGCTTCACGCCGAGCCCTGCCCAGGTGGTGGAATTGGCAGACACGCCGTCTTGAGGGGGCGGTGCCCGAAAGGGCGTATGCGTTCGAGTCGCATCCTGGGCACCATCGCACGTGCCGCACAGCCCCGGTGACGCTCCGCCGCCCGCGCGGCGACGCGTCCCGGGGCTGGCGTTCGCGCGGCGGGCCGCGGCCCGGCTCCGCTCCCCGTCGCGTCAGGCGGCTCGCCGCCTCCTGACCGCCCAGAACCCGCCGGCCGCCGCCGCTACGACGACCACGGTCGCCGCCACGATGAGCGCGGGTGAGATGCCCTCCCCGCCGCCGAGCTCGGTGCGCGCCATCATCGGCCGGGAGCCGGGATCCAGGATCCCGAGATCCCAGATGAGCTCGTCGCCCTCGATCCTGTCGGCGTTGTGCTCCACGACGGTGCCCGGGAGGGCGACACGTACGGTGAACGAGGCCTCGGAGAGCAGCGGCCCCAGGAGCGCGGGATCCAGCTCCGGCGCGTCGGCGCCCGCGACGTCTCCCATCATGTCCTGGGGGAACTGCGCCTCGAAGAGCCAGCCGTCGCCGTCGCTCTCGAGCGCGAACCTCTCGAACAGCCCGTCCGGCCCCGCGAAGTCGCTGGCGTCGCCGGCGAGCCCGGCGATGGTCGCGGCGACGTCGCCGCTCGCGGCGAAGGGGATCATCACGCGCGATCCGACGAACGTTCCCTCCTCATAGAGCTCCGCGGTCGCTCCGGGAGGGAGCGACGACTCGTCGACCTCCGTGAAACCCGAGGCGGCGTCGCTGGCGCCCGGATCGAGGGCCCCGAGCGCATCCATCGCCGAGCTGTCGATCGCGGTGAGGAACGAGATCATTCCGGATCCATCGTCCGCGACCCGCATGACGATCTCGATCCGGACGCACCCGGTCAGGAGTATCGCGGCCAGGGGCACGACGAGGAGGAGGGTCAGCCGTCTCATCTGGTGTCTCCGTCGGTCCTCCGGCCCCCGCCGTCGGAGGGCCCGGCGCCGACTCCTCATTCCCGCCCGCGAACGATGCACGCCGGGCGGGCCGGCCCGACTCTAGCATCAGGCAGCGCGGCGCGTCCGCGTTGACGCGCGCGCTCTGCGGGGATTCAATACCCCGACGGCCGGTCCGTGCGCGCACGGCGGCTCAGTGCCGGGCGGAAGTAGCTCAGCGGTAGAGCACCTCCTTGCCAAGGAGGGGGTCGCGAGTTCGAATCTCGTCTTCCGCTCCAGTTCGCCTCAACGCCGCCGCTC
Organism: Dehalococcoidia bacterium; assembly: GCA_034420495.1. Taxonomy (GTDB): domain Bacteria; phylum Chloroflexota; class Dehalococcoidia; order UBA2979; family UBA2979; genus VYDC01. The sequence continues at coordinate 309 of DAOULG010000118.1, read as the reverse complement.
CTCCGGGGGCGGGCGACGGAGCCGTGCCTCCATCCGCGGCGGATGGCGCGGTGTGCCGGGGGAGTACACACCTGGGTCACCCGGTCGCCGGGCATATGACCCCCGCGCCATATGGTCCCGGTGCCATATGGTCCCCGTGCTATATGATTCCCGTGCGCTGGCCGTGGCGCCGCGATTAGGGGTAGTCTGGCCGGGTTGAGAGAAGGTCCCGCCGGCAGTGGGCGGGGGCGGGAGCTGAGGGAGCGGGTATGCGGATACGTGTGGGACTGGTCGCTGCGGCCTGTGTGGCGGTGCTGGCGCTCTTCGCGG
>DAOULG010000117.1:0-1672 GCA_034420495.1 Dehalococcoidia bacterium | reverse complement strand
GGCCGCGCTGCTCGCCGCCGCGCTGCTCGCCGCGGGAGGCGGCGACGGCGAGCCGGGCGCCGCACACCCGACGCCCGTGACTGCGGCGACGCGGGCCGCGGTGCCGGCCGCGCCCGCGACCACCCCCGATGCCACCCCCGATGCCACGCCGCGGCCCGCCGCCACGGCTTCGCCCACCCCCTCCGTCGAGCGCGAGGTCGAGGCCGCCTACCTGGCCTACTGGGAGGCCTACGCGGAGGCCGCGCTCCACCTCGACGCCTCGCTCGTGGAGGGGTTCGCCTCGGGCGCGGAGCTTTCGCGGATCCGCGCGGAGATCGCCGCGCTCCGGGAGCGGGGCGTGGCGCTGCGGGTCGTCGTCGAGCACGACCCGCTCGTCGTCGTGACCTCCGTCGCCTCCGCGGTGGTCGCGGACCGCATCACGAACCGGAGCTTCTACGTCGATGCCGTGACCCTGCCCCCGCCGCGCGCCGAGGGGGACGGCGAGGTGCTGCGCGACACGGTCTTCATGGAGAAGGAGGGCGGGAGATGGCGGGCGGTCGACAGCCTCAGGGAGGGCTCCAGGTGATGCGGCCGCGCGGGGCCGCCTGTGTGCTCGGCCTCTTCGCCCTCCTCGTCCTGTGCCTCGCGTGGGCCGGCGCGGGGACCGCGCGCGGGCAGGCGCCGCCCGGTCCGGGCGACCCCGCGAAGCCGGTCTCCGGCCGGCCGGAGACCTCGGTCGAGGTCACGGTCGAGTCGGGGCCCGACGGCGTGACGATCTACATCGAGAGCGAGACGCGGACTCCCGGGGATCCCGGCGCCCCAGGCGACCCCGATGCGACCGGGAATCCCGGCACGCCCGACGCGCCGACCTGCACGGCCGCCCCCGTCAACGTCGCCGACACGAGCGCCGACTGGGTGACGAAGGGCCTCGAGGACAACCCCGGCACCTTCCCGTGGGCCGCGACCTGCGACAACGGCTACTTCGGGATCGCGTGGGTGCCGACGAGCGCGCGCGGCATTCCCGAGGTCGTCTCGGGCGCGCCGCCGATCCCCCCGGTCGACCCGGAGCTCGTGCGCCGGTCGGCGCTCCGCATCGTCGGGCTGCCCCAGGTCTCGGTCGGCGCGAACCCGGGCGCAGGGCTCGCCGGGATGGAGTCGTGGTTCTGGGTGCGGGGCTACTCCGGCGGGACGCTCCGGGGCTCGGCGGCGCTCGACCGCTCCCACGTCGAGGTGGAGATCACCCCGGCCTCCTACCGCTGGAGCTTCGGCGACGGGGCGGCGCTCGCAACGGGCTCGACCGGGCGGGCCTACCCGGCACGGAGCGACATCCGGCACACGTACGCCCGCTCCTCGGCCGGTGCCGGCGGGACGTTCACGGTGCGGCTTCAGATCACCTGGAGCGCGCGCTACAGCGAGAACGGCGGGGCGTGGCAGTCGCTCGACCCGATCGCGCGCACCTACGCGCTCTCCTACCCGGTGCGGCAGCTGCAGTCGGTGCTGACCGGGAACTAGGAGGACGGCGGGTGGCCGGAGCGGCGAGGCGGAGGGACGGGGCCGGCCCCCGGCGCGGGGACGCCCCCGGGGCGGCGGGCCTGCTCGCGCTCCTGCTCGCGGGCGCCGCGCTCGCCTTCGTGCTGCGGGAGCTTGAGGGCGGGCCCCGGGCGCCGGACGGGGCGCACATCCGTGAGGTCCT
>DAOULG010000116.1:0-5132 GCA_034420495.1 Dehalococcoidia bacterium | reverse complement strand
ACCCCATGAGGGCGCCGGGCTGAGCGCGGCCCCGGCGCCCGCGCTCAGCCGGGTGCGGGCGCCGCGCCGGATAGCAGCTGGCGCCACGCGGCGCCCGCGACGGCGGCGGCGCCGACGGCGGCGAGCGCCACCTCCCCGGCGCCCCAGCCGTCCCAGCCGGAGGAGGAGAGCGGCGCCAGGCCGAGCCGGATGAGCGCGACGCCTCCCACCAGGGCGTGGGCCGCGACCCCGTGCGCCAGCGCCGCCAGGTGAGCACGAGGGCGCCCAGCAGCGCGAGCAGGAGCGCCCCCTCGAGGGCGGGCGTGGCGAGCCTGGTGTCGGCGAGCCCCGACATCCGGAAGCCCAGCGGCGGCTCCGCGCGCGCGCCGTAGCAGGCGTCGCGCAGCGGGCAGCTGAGGTCGTAGACGGCGACGGCGAGAGCGAGCCCCACCGCCCACGCGGTCGCGAGCGGCCAGTACGCGGCGGCCCCCTCCCCCCGCGCCGCCCACGCGAGCACGGCGAGCGTCGCCGCCGCTCCCCACAGCGGATCGATCCCGCCCTGGATGCGTATCGCCACCAGCGGGTCGAGCAGCGTCTCCGGCGACTCGGCGACGAGGTAGGCGATGCGACCGACGACCACGAAGACGATCACCGAGTCCGCGTAGAGGGAGCCGATCGGCGCCCGGGGGCGTCCCACCAGCGCGGCGACGCGGGGCGCCGCGATCCAGAGCGCCACCAGGGCGACGACGAGCGAGACGAACTCCCCGCGCGCGTAGACGGCGTCGAGGAAGGAGCTCACGGGGCCGCCCCGGCTCCCGACAGGGCCTCCGCGATCAGGACCGCCAGCCGCGACTCCGATATCGGGCCGAAGTGCGTCGCGACGAGCCGCCCGGCCGGGTCGACGACGAAGGTCATCGGCAGGCCGCGGACGCCGTAGGCGCGGTCGAAGGAGCCGTCGTCGACGGCGTGCGGGTAGCGGAGGTCGAAGCGCTCGATGAAGTCGCGGGCGGCGCTCTCGACATCGCGCTGCACGATGCCGAGGAAGGCGACCAGCTCCGGATCGGCCCGCTCGTGCGCCCGCCGGAGGGCGGGCGCCTCCTCGCGGCACGGGGGGCACCAGGAGGCCCACACGTTCAGCACCGCCGCGCGGCCGGCGAGATCGCGCGAGCTCACCGTCGCCTCCGGGGCGCCGCCGAGCAGCGGGAGCGCGAAACCGGGGGCCGGCGTGCCGGCGGCGGGCCCGCGCGGCGCGCCCTCGAGGGCGCCCTTCGCCGCGAGCAGCACCAGCACGCCGACGGCCGCCCCCAGCAGCAGCCATCCCAGCCGGGGAGCCCCCTCCGTCCCCGTCATCGGGCCGGTCGCACCCCGTCCGCCGCCGGCGCCCCCGCGCCGCGCCGCGCCGCGCCCCCGGGCGCTCCCGGCGCGTCCGTGCCCCTAGATGCCACGCCGCCCCCCGGAGGCTCCCCCGCCCGCGGCGTCCTCCTCCTCGTCGTCGCCGGAGAACGGGATGCCGTGCCGCCGGAGGAAGGGACCGATCTGGCCGGGACGCGGCTCGGTGAGCATCGTGCCCCGGTCGACGGCGCGCGCGCCGCGATCGCCCAGCGGCGCCGGCTCCTCTATGGGGTCGACGCCGTCGGCGGGCGCGATGACGAGCGTCGGTGCGGACTCGTGCCCCGTCCAGGCGATCACCCGGGCGCGGGCCTCCGCGTCGAGCTCGATGTCGAGCTCGTGGTAGGTGAGCGGGTGCTCCGAGACCCAGAGGCGCCAGCGATGCATGTCCGGGCAGAACGAGGACCGTCCGTAGACCACCAGCCGCGCCATCGACGCCCCTCCGCTCCGCTGCTCGCGGCAGCGTAGCGACTCGCGCCGCTCCGCGCCCCTCCCTCCGGCCACCGCAGGCCGTACCATCGGGTGCGCGGGAACGGGGGGGCCGTGGAGCTCCGGCTGACGGAGGGGGCGCTGGCGCTGATCCGGGAGCGCGGCGGCCGGATGGCGCTCGACTTCCTGCCGCCGGTCGGCTGAACGGGCCGGCTGGAGGTGCCGGTCGACACCTACCTCAAGCGCAAGGACCTCTCCCGCTACGAGACCGTGGCGCTCGGCGACGTGCAGATCCACGTCGCGCCGGCGCTCGGCCAGTGGGCCGAGCGCGTCGTCGTCGACGCCGAGCGCGTGCTGCTCTTCTGGCGGCGCTTCGACGTGGAGGTGGTGCACCGCCACCGGCCGACCTGAACGCACGGCTGACCCCCCGCCGTCGGCGGGGGACCCGCCCGGCGTTGACACGCCGGCCGTGCGCCCTCTACTACATGCGGGCGGGCGGGGGCCGCGCCACCCGTCCCCGGCAGATCCAGGCCATCCGAGGAGGCCCCCCATGAGTGTCGAGTCCCTCCCCCCCATCCCCGCGACGCACAAGCTCCCGGACGGGATCGACGGCGACGCCTTCTACGATCTCCATCCCGGCCCGCTCGGCAGCTACCAGATGACGATCACCGAGGCCGATGTGGAGCGGTGGTGCGACATCCACGAGGACTCGGCGCCGTGGCGGGCCGAGCCCGGCGCCGAGCCGAGCGCGCCGCCGTACATCGGCTACTACGCCGGCATGAACGCGCTGGCTCCGATCCGCTACTTCGGCAACACCGGGCGCCCGAACTACGGGCCCGGCGGGCTCGCGCGCTACTGGGCGGAGTTCCACGCTCCGCTCCCGGTGGGCGTTCCCCTTCAGGTCACCGGTCGCGTCACCGACAAGTACCGGCGCCGCGCGATCGGGTACACCGACTGGGAGGTCGACATCACCCACGAGGGGCGGCTGCTGCAGCGCAACGGCCGCGCCTGGGCGACGAGCCTGCCGCCGGAGGAGCAGGAGAGGTGGCCGGCGCGCGAGGGGCGCCCGCGCCCGCCGGAGGCGCCGGAGGACGCCGAGCAGCTCGGCCCGCTCGTCTACGTCACCTCGCAGCGGCACGTCGACGACCTCGAAGGACCCGGCGAGCACAACAACCACACCGACGTGGAGGCGGCCCGCGCCATGGGCCTCCGCGGGCCGCGGGCGCAGGGCGAGCTCTCCTTCGCGCTCCTCGCGCGGCTCATGACCGAGCGCTTCGGCGCGAGCTTCGCGAACGGCGGATCGCTCGACATCCGCCTCATCGGGGAGGTGCAGGCCGGGGACACGCAGTCGGGCCACGCCGCGGTCGTGGAGCAGGGCGACGACGGGAGCGGGCTCTGCCGCGTCTGGGCCGAGAACCAGATGGGCCAGCTCGTGACGGTCGGCACGGCGACGCACGCGGGGAGCTCCGCGTGAGCGCCCCCGATCTCGCGGAGATCCCGGCGACCCGCCACCTCGACGAGGGTATAGAGGGCGATCCCTTCCGCGACATGCACGTCGGCCCGCTCGGCCGCTTCCAGGTCGTGATCCGCCCGGAGGACGTCGAGCGCTGGGCGCGCATCCACGAGGAGCCGTACCCCTGGAGCCCCGGTGCGGGCGCCGAGCCCGCCGCCCCGCCCTCGATCCTCTACTACGCCTCGATGAACATCCTCTCGCCGATCCGCTACTTCCGCCCCCGCAACTCCCCCGGCGGCGCGGCGCTCGCCCGCTACTGGGCGGAGTTCCACGCGCCGATCCCGGTGGGCGTCCCGATCGAGGTCACCGGCGAGGTGACCGACAAGTACACGCGGCGGGGCCGCGGGTTCGTCGACTGGCACATCGAGGCGAGGCACGACGGCCGGCTGCTTCAGCGCAACGGGAAGAACTGGTTCTCGGGGATCCCCGAGGAGGAGGCCCGGAAGTGGCCCGAGCGCCCCAGCGGGGGACGCCCGCCGGAGGCGCCGGAGGGGGCCGAGCGCTTCGGCCCCATCACCTATCCGGTGACGCAGGAGCACATGGCCGACTTCGAGGGCGGGGATCGCAACACGCACTCGAGCGCCGATCTCGCCCGCGAGCAGGGTGAGACGCGCACGACGGCCCAGGGGGCGCTCAGCTTCGGGCTCCTCAGCCGGCTCGCGACCGAGCGCTTCGGCGAGGCGTACACGGCCGAGGGGTCGCTCGACGTGCGCTTCATCCAGCGCGTCCACGGCGGCGACGTGCTCACCGCGCAGGGAGCGCTGCTCGGCCTCGACGAGCGGGGCCGGCATCGGACCCGCGTCTGGGCGCAGAACCAGGACGGGGAGCTCACCGCCGTCGGCGTGGCGGCCGCGCGCGCGTGAGCGCGGCCCGGGCAAGGCCTGGGCCCCGGCACACGGCCGTGCCGCGCCGGCGCCTCCCGGCGGCCGCCCCTGACCGCTGCTGAGCGCCCCTAGCCGCGGGGCAGCCCGAGACCCCGCGAGGCGATGATGTTGCGCTGGATCTCGTGCGTGCCGCCGGCGATCGAGGCCGAGATCGTGTGCACCGACCGCTGCGTGTAGCGCGCGCCCAGCGGCGCGTGCTCCTCCGTCGGCTCCCAGAGCTGCGAGTAGAGGCCGAAGACCTTCATCCCGGTCTGCTGCACCTGCTGGTAGAGCGTCCCGCCGAAGACCTTCGACATCGAGGCCTCGTAGTTCGGGATCTGGCCGGCGTGCTGCATCGAGATGATGCGCATCGCGAACTGCGCGGCCACCTCCGTCTCCAGGTAGCGGTTCGTCACGTGCTCGCGCGTCGAGTCGAGCTCGCCGGTGCGCGAGCGGCGCCGCCCCTCGTCGGTCTGCAGGTAGGCGATGAGCTCGTCGAGATCCTTGCGGTGCTCGACGGCGCCGGTGATGTTCGAACGCTCGTAGTCGAGGAGCGTCATCGCCACGTACCAGCCGCGGTTCTCCTCGCCGACGCGCTGTGAGACCGGCACGCGCACGTCCTCGTAGAAGGACTCGTTGGTCGCATGCTCCCAGCCGCCGGAGATCAGCGGCCGCACCTCGACGCCCGGCGTGTCCTTGCGCAGCAGCAGGAACGAGATGCCGCGGTGCTTGGGGGCGTCGGGGTCGGTGCGGACCAGCATGAAGAACCAGCTCGCCTTGTGCCCCATCGAGGTCCAGATCTTCTGGCCGTTGATGACGTAGTCGTCGCCGTCCCGGACGGCGCGAGTCTGGAGCGAGGCGAGATCGGATCCCGCGCCGGGCTCCGAGTATCCCTGCGCCCAGGTGATCTCGCCGGAGAGCGTCTTCGGGAGGAACTCCCGCCGCTGCTCCTCCGTGCC
>DAOULG010000115.1:0-2130 GCA_034420495.1 Dehalococcoidia bacterium | reverse complement strand
CGAGTACGTGCGCACCGCCCGCTCCAAGGGTCTCGCCGAGACGGCGGTGATCCGCCGGCACGTACTGCGCAACTCGCTGCTCCCGGTCATCACGGTGATGGGGGTCGACGTCGGGACGCTGGTCGGCAGCGCGATCATCGTGGAGGCCGTCTTCGCCTGGCCGGGCTTCGGCACGCTCGTCGTCGAGGCGGCGAAGATCCGCGACTACCCGGTGATCCAGACGGCGGGCTTCACCATCGGCGTGCTGGTGCTCGCCGGGAGCCTCCTCGCCGATCTCGCCTACGGCCTCATCGACCCGCGCGTGCGGCGGCCCGGCTAGCACGCACGTTGTGTCGGCCCGGGCGCGGGCGCTACGCTCCGCCCCCGGGTGCCGCCCCGCAGCGGTCGGGGCGCCTCCCGGGTGCGGCGGGTGCGGGCCGGGGCGCCCCGCCGCGAGAGGCGCGCCCCGGCGCAGCGGGGGAGATCCGGGTGAGCGGCCAGGGCGTCGGCTACGTGAAGCGCGGCTTCGTGCAGAGCCCGCACGGCAACATCGAGTACCGCGAGTCGGGCGAGGGCCCGCCGCTGGTGCTCCTCCACAGCACGCCGAGCTCCTCGGCGCAGTACCAGGGGGCCCTCCCCTACCTCGACGACCGCGTGCGTGCCATAGCGATGTCGACGATGGGCTACGGCGCCTCCGACCGGCCGCCCCGTCCCTACAAGAGCATCCACGAGTTCGCGCAGTGCGTCGTCTGGCTGATGGACGGGCTCGGGCTCGAGCGCGCCAGCGTCTTCGGCTCGCACACCGGCGCCGTGATCGCGACCGAGGTCGCGGCGGGCTGGCCGGAGCGGGTCGACCGGCTCATCGTCGAGGAGCTCTTCAACTGGGGCACGCCGGCGCGCTTCGCCGTCCACCAGCGGCTGCACCAGCACCCGGAGCGCGAGGACGGGAGCCACCTCGCCGAGGGCTGGCGGCAGGCGCACGGCTGGCTCGGCGCCTCGGGCATGGGGCGCTCGGAGGACGAGGTCCGGCAGGCCTTCATCGACTCGGTGGCGGCCCACGCCGGGCCCCCGACCGACGTCTACGACGGGATGAGCTGGGGCGGCGCCGCCCCGTGGTCGATGTGCCACTACAACACCTGGGAGGCGCTCCCGAAGATCCAGGCGCCGACGCTCGTCATTCACGGTGCGGGCAGCGAGCTGGGGCGCGCGCACGACCGCATCGTCGCCGAGATCGCGCGGGCGCGGGGGATCCGCCCGCCGGCGGAGAACCAGTACGACTGGCGGGTCGACCCCGAGCTCTGGTCGCGGGAGCTCCGGGCCTTCCTGGACGACCCCGGGATCTAGGAGGGCCCCGTGCCCGGCCGCGCGCTCGCGGGGGTGCGGGTCATCGACCTCGCCGAGGTGTGGGCGGGGCCCTTCGGCGCCTCGCTGCTCGGCGATATGGGCGCCGACGTCATCAAGGTCGAGTCCTTCCCCCGGCGCTCGCTCACGCGCCCGCTCGTCCCCGACGCGCGCGTCGCCGACGGCCCCGGGCCCGTCTACGAGCGCGTCACCGCGCAGATCCAGGGCAACCGCAACAAGCGCAACGTCGCCGTCGACATCCGGTCGCCCGAGGGCGCCGGGGTCTTCCGCCGGCTGCTCAGGAGCGCCGACGTGCTCATCGAGGGCTTCGCCGCGGGCTCCATACAGCGCGCCGGCTTCGGCTGGGAGGTCGTGCACGGGGTCAACCCGCGGATCTCGATGATCTCGATGCCGGCCTGGGGCGTGCGCGGCCCCTACGCCGGCTACGTCGCGCTCGGCTCGCAGGTGGAGGCGATGGCCGGCCACACGCTCGCGCGCGGCGGCGGCCGCGCCGTCGAGGAGATCCCGGGCACCGTCGCGACCGACGCGAGCGCCCCGCCCGCCGTCGTCCTCGCATCGCTCCTGGCGCTCCGGAGGCGCGAGCGGACGGGGCGGGGCTCCTACATCGATCTCTCGCACGCCGAGGCCTTCTCGTGGTACCTCGCCGGGCAGCTCGGGAGCTGGACGCTCTCCGGCCGCCTCCCCGCCGCGACCGGGAACGCCTCCCCCCACGCGGTACCCCACGGCTGCTACCCGGCGCAGCCCGAGGGGGAAGGCGCGCGCTGGGTCGCCCTCGCCTGCGAGAGCGAC
>DAOULG010000114.1:0-7207 GCA_034420495.1 Dehalococcoidia bacterium | reverse complement strand
CACTACCGGCGCTTCCGCATCCGCACGGTCGCCGGGCAGGACGACTTCGCCTCCATGCGGGAGGTGATCGAGCGTCGCTTCCGCCATCTCGCGAGCGCCGACGCCGTCGCGCTGCGGGGCCCGGCGCCGCGCCCGGCGCGCGCCGGCACCGCGGCGGGCGGCGACGGCTCGCCGTGGGACGCCGTCCCCGACCTGGTCATCATCGACGGCGGCCGCGGGCAGCTCGGCGCCGCCCTCGATCTGCTGCGGGACCTCGGGCTCGGATCGATCCCGGTCTGCGGGCTCGCCAAGCGCGAGGAGGAGATCTACGTCGCCGACCTCGACGACCCGATCCGCCTGCCGCGGACCTCGGAGGCGCTCTACCTGGTCCAGCGCGTGCGCGACGAGGCGCACCGCTTCGCCGTCACCTATCATCGCTCGCTGCGCGGCCGCTCGCAGACGCGCTCGGCGCTGGATGCGATCCCGGGCATCGGGCCGAAGCGGAAGCGGGCGCTCCTCCGCCGCTTCGGGACCGTCCGCGGCGTGCGCGAGGCCTCGGTCGACGAGATCGCGGCCACGGTCGGCTTCACGCGCCGGCTCGCCGAGGCGGTCAAGCGCTCGCTCTAGGGCGCCGCGCGCCGCTCCGCCGTCGCACAATGGGAGCGTGAGCGGGCGCGGAGCGGACGGGCGATCCGGCGCGGCGGGCGGCGATGCGGCGGCGTTCGCCGAGCGGCGCGAGCGGATGGTGGCGCGCGTCGCCGAGGTCGTGCGCGACCCGCGTGTGCTCGAGGCGATGCGCTCGGTGCCGAGGCACGAGTTCGTCCCCCGCGAGCTCCGCCGCTACGCCTACGCCGACCGGGCGCTCGCCCTCGGGCACGGACAGACCATCTCGCAGCCGCTCGTCGTCGGGATCATGTCGGAGGCGCTGGCGCTCGGCGACCTCGACCGGGTGCTCGAGGTCGGCACCGGGTCCGGCTACCAGGCGGCGGTGCTCGCGCGCCTCGCGCGCGCCGTCACCAGCGTCGAGCGGATCCCGGCGCTGCGCGAGCGGGCCCTCGCCACGCTGGCGCGGCTGGGAATGGACCACGTCGAGGTGCGGGAGGCCGGCGAGGAGCCCGGCGCGCCGGACCGGGCACCGTTCGACGCGATCCTAGTCGCGGCTGCGGCCCCCGCCGTGCCGCCTCCGCTCCTCGACCAGCTCGCCGACGGGGGCCGGCTGATCATCCCGGTGGGCCCCCGCGCGGGCCAGGAACTCGCCCTCCTCACCCGGCGCCGCGACGTGATGGAGCGCCGCGGGCTCGGGGGCGTGCGCTTCGTCCCGCTCGTCGGGCGCGGGGGCTACGACGGCGGTTGACGCGCGGGGGGCCTCCCGTCGGGCCGCCTGCCGCCTGTGTATACTCCCTGCACCTCGGCGGCGCTCGCGCCCATGTCTCCGGTGCAGAGGGGGGCTTCGTGGAGGAGCGGGTCACCGCCTTCCTGCACTACATGGCGGCCGAGCGCGGCTCCTCGAAGAACACCATCGACGCCTACCGCAACGACCTCGCGGGGTTTGCCGACTTCGTCCGCCGCGAGGGTAGCCACGAGGCGGAGGCGGGCGAGGGGGCCGGCCTCCTCGAGAGCGTCGACCGCGATCTGATCCTCGACTACATCGCCTGGCTCACCGACACCGGCCCCCACGGCAAGGGCTACGCGAAGGCGACGGTCGCCCGCAAGGTCGCGGCGGTGAAGTCCTTCTGCGCCTTCCTGCTCGACTCCGGCGACCTCGCCAGCAACCCGACCGCGGCCGTCGAGTCGCCGCGCGCGCCGAGGCCCGTGCCGCAGCCGCTCTCCACCGACGAGGTGGATGCGCTGCTGCGCGCGCCCCGGCGCCACGCCACCGTGGAGGCCGCGCGCGACGCCGCGATGCTCGGGCTGATGTACGCCACCGGGATGCGCGTCTCCGAGCTGGTCTCCCTCAACATCGACTCCGTCCACCTCTCCCGCGGCACCGGCTACGTGCGCTGCCTGGGCAAGGGGGCCAAGGAGCGCACCATCCCCCTCGACGATCAGGCGGCGCGCTCCGTCGAGCACTACCTCGATGAGGCGCGGTCCGCGCTCGTGCGCAACGGGGCGCAGCGCGCGCTGTTCGTCAATCGCCGCGGGGATCGGCTCACCCGCCAGGGCTTCTGGCTGATCCTGAAGGGATACGCGAAGCAGGCCGGCATCACGAGCCACGTCACGCCCCACACGCTGAGACACTCCTTCGCGACGCACATGCTCCGCGGCGGAGCCTCGCTGCGGGCGGTGCAGGAGCTGCTCGGACACGCGAACGTCTCCACGACCCAGGTCTACACGCAGCTCGCCGACGAACACCTGCGGCTCGTCTACGACCAGGTGCACCCCCGCGCCCAGTAGGCGTCCGCCCCCCGCGCCGCCTGTTGTCCGCCGGCGCGCGCGCGGTGATGATCGCCCGCGGACCAGGGAGGTCGGCCCCGGTGGAGATCGTGGACGTCCGGGCTCGCGAGATCCTCGACTCGCGCGGCAACCCGACCGTCGAGGTCGATGTCGAGCTGCGCGGCGGTGCCGTCGGCCGCGCCGCGGTGCCGAGCGGCGCCTCGACCGGCGCGCACGAGGCCGTCGAGCTGCGCGACGGCGATCCCGCCCGCTACGGCGGCCGGGGCGTCCGGCGGGCGATCGAGCACATCTCCGGCGAGCTTCGCGGCGCGGTGATCGGGTGCGACGCGGAGCGCCAGGCGGAGATCGACGAGCTGATGATCGCGGCCGACGGCACCCCCGCCAAGTCGCGCATCGGCGCGAACGCGATCCTGGGCGTCTCGCTCGCGGTGGCGAAGGCGGCCGCGGCCTCCGCCGGGCAGCCGCTCTACCGCTACCTCGGCGGCGACGACGCGCGCACGCTCCCCGTCCCGATGGCGAACATCCTCAACGGCGGCGCGCACGCCGCCGACTCCACCGACTTCCAGGAGTTCATGGTGATGCCGGTCGGCGCCGCCACGTTCCACGAGGGGCTGCGCTGGATCGCCGAGGTCTACCACCAGCTGCGCCAGCTGCTCCGCCTCGAGGGGCACAGCACGAACGTCGGCGACGAGGGCGGCTTCGCCCCCCGCCTCGGGTCGAACCGGGAGGCGATCGAGATCGTCGTGCGCGCGATCGAGAGCGCCGGGCGACGCCCCCGCGACGAGGTCGTCGTCGCGCTCGATCCGGCGACCACCGAGCTCTATCGCGCGCCCGCCGGCGGCGCCCCCGCCGCAGGCGGCGTCTACGAGCTCGCGCGCGAGGGTCGCCGCGTCAGCTCGGCCGAGCTCGCCGCGCTGTGGACGGAGTGGTGCGACAGCTACCCGATCGCCTCCATCGAGGACGGGATGGCGGAGGACGACTGGGGCGGGTGGCGCACCCTGACGGCGAGCCTCGGCGGGCACGTCCAGATCGTGGGAGACGACCTGCTGGTGACGAACCGCGAACGTCTCGCGCGCGCCGTCGACGAGCGCGCGGCGAACGCCATCCTCATCAAGCCCAACCAGATCGGGACGCTGACCGAGACGCTGGAGACGATCCGCGCGGCGCAGCGCGCGGGGTGGTCGGTGGTCATCTCACACCGCTCGGGGGAGACGGAGGACACGACGATCGCCCACCTCGCCGTCGCCACCGGTGCCGGCCAGATCAAGACCGGCGCACCCGCACGGAGCGACCGCACCGCCAAGTACAACGAGCTGCTGAGGATCGAGGAGGAGCTGGGCGCCGCCGCGCTCTACGCCCCGGAGGCGCGCGCCCGCCTCCGGCGCCCTCCCCGCGGCGCCGCGTGACGTCGACGCCCGGCGGCGAGAACGGCGGCGCGCCGGAGCCCGGGCTCCCGGCGGCGGAGGCGCCGCAGCGTGTCTCCGGGATGCGGCTGCCGGATCGCTGGGTGGAGCCCGGCCGCCCCGCCGAGCTGGACCCCGCCGCCGAGGACGCGTGGCGGCAGTCGACCTTCCTGCTCGCGGACGAGCTCGCACTGCTCGGCGAGGGATTCGGGCTGCAGCTCCGGCTCGCCGCGACCGGATACGAGCCCGCCGCGCGCACGATGTCGATGGCGGCGCTCGCCTCGCAGTGGAGCCGCGCCCTGACGGCCGAGAGCGAGGCGCTCGCGCTGCTCCGTCGCGGCGGCTACGGCACCGCCGTCGCCCTGGTGCGGCAGGCGGTGGAGCTGGTGGCGGCCCAGATCGCGCTCGCGGGCGGCGAGCTCGACGACTTCCGCCGCTGGGCGCACCACGCCTACGCGCGCCACGAGCCGTCGCGGGCCGAGGAGGTCGGCCTCGGCCACTACTTCGCGGGCGAGGCCATCGCCTCGGACGGGGAGCTGCGCGTGGTCTACCGGGCAGCCTCCGACCTCGCCCGTCCCAACTTCGGCGCCACGGCCCTCTTCGTGGCGGGCGACGCAGGCCCCCGGCGCTACCCGCTGGTCTTCGGCGATCAGGCGTTCCACCTGGGCTGGGCGCAGCTGATCGCGGGCTGGCTCGCCGTCATCGGTGAGCGGCAGCTCCACCTGGCGCTCCATCAGCAGGCGCACTTCCCGGCCGGAGAGGAGCTCCGCTCCGAGGCGGTGAGCTGGGTCCGCCGCTCGGCGGCGCTGCGCGGCGCGCCCGACCGCTGCCGCCTGGAGGAATGGACCGACGACGAGGGCCGAAGGCGGCATCTCCTCAGCGACTTCCGGCGCCGGCCGGGCGACGCACCGGGGCGCGTCCTGCTGTGAGGACGCGGCGTCCGCGCCGGGCGCGGGCCGACCGCCGCCTCAGGCCGGAGCCGGCGCCTGCGCGCGGCCCCGCGGCGGTAGAATCGACGGGCGCCGGGCCGGCACGGCCGCGGAGGGGGCGACGATGACGCTGCGGGTCGGCATCAACGGCTTCGGACGCATCGGGCGGCTCACCCTGCGCGCCTGGTATCGCCACCACCGCGACGACTTCGACGTGGTGGCGATCAACGGCCGCACGCCGGCCGACATGCACGCGCACCTGCTGCGCTACGACAGCGTCTACGGGCGCTTCCCCGCGACGGTCGAGGACTCCGCCGATCGCCTCGTGATCGCCGGGACGCACGAGGTCCGGGTGCTCCAGCAGGAGGAACCGGCGCAGATCCCGTGGGGCGATCTCGGGGTGGACGTCGTCGTCGAGTCGACCGGTGCGTTCCGGGAGGGGCCGCAGGCGGGCGTGCACATCCGCGACTCGGTGAAGAAGGTGCTGATCACCGCCCCGGCCAGGAACGAGGACTGGACCGTCATCCTGGGCGTCAACCAGGACGAGTACGACCCGGCCCGACATCACGTCGTCTCGGCGGGCTCCTGCACCACCAACTGCGTCGTGCCGATGGTGAAGGTCCTCCACGACGGCTTCGGCATCGAGCGGGCCTTCCTCTCGACGATCCACTCCTACACGCGCGACCAGAACCTCGTCGACGCGAAGCACAAGGACCTCCGCCGCGCGCGCGCGGCCGCCGACAACATCATCCCGACCTCCACGGGGGCGGCGGGCGCGGTGGGGAGGCTGATCCCGGAGCTCGCCGGAAAGATCGACGGCGTCGCCTTCCGCGTCCCGACCGCGACGGTGTCGGTCGTGGACCTGGTCGCCGACCTGGACCAGAGCGTCTCCGAGGGGGCGATCAACGAGGCCTTCCTCGCCGCCGCCGAGGGACCGATGAGAGGCTACCTCTACTACGAGCGGGACGAGCTCGTCTCCTCCGACTTCCGCGAGCACCCGGGCTCCGCGATCTTCGACGCGCCGGCGACGATGATCGTGGACGGGGGGATGGCGAAGACGATCGGCTGGTACGACAACGAGTGGGGCTACGCCTGCCGCATCGCCGACCTCTGCGCCCTCTTCGCCGAGCGCGGCCTCTCCTAGGAACGATGCCGCCCGGACGGCCCCCCGCGCCGGGCGCGGGCGGCGCGGCGGGCGCGTAGGGAGCCGGCGATGCTGGATGCGCTCTCGGGCAGACTCGCGCGGACCTTCTCCCGCCTGCGGAGCGGCGGCCGCATCACCGAGGCCCAGCTCGACGAGGCGCTGCGCGAGGTCCGGCTCGCCCTGCTCGAGGCCGACGTCCACTTCCAGGTGGTGCGCTAGTTCGTCGCGCACGTGCGCGAGCGCGCGCTCGGGCGCGAGGTCCTCCGCTCCCTGACGCCGGGCCAGCAGATCGTCGGCGTCGTGCACGAGGAGCTGACGGCCCTGCTCGGCGGTGATGCGCAGGAGCTCCGGAGCGCCGAGAAGGGCCCCTCCGTCTACCTGCTTGCCGGCAGCAAGGGCGCGGGGAAGACCACGCTCGCCGCCCGGCTCGGCCTCCACCTCGCCCGCCGCGGCGAGAGGCCGCTCCTCGTCGCCGCCGACCTCGAGCGCGTCGCCGCGGTCGAGCAGCTCCGCGCGCTGGGCGAGTCGGCCGGCCTCGCGGTCTACGCCGAGCCGGGCGAGCGGCCGGCCGCCGAGATCGGAGCGGCGGCGCTCGCCGAGGCGAGGCGCTCGGGGGCGACCGCCCTCGTCGTCGACACGCGCGGCGCCGTGGACCTCGACGATGAGCTCGCCGACGAGCTGATCGACCTGGCCGAGGCCATCGACCCGACCGAGGTGCTGATCGCCGTCGACGCGATGAGCGGGCAGTCCGCCGTCGATCTCGCCCGGGAGTTCCACGACGTGCTCGAGGGGACCGGCATCGTCGTCACCAAGGTCGACTCGGACACGCGGGGCGGCGCCGTGCTCTCGGTGCGCGCGGTCACGGGGCTCCCGGTCAAGTTCATCACGACCGGCGAGCGGATCGAGGCGCTGGAGCCCTTCCACCCGGAGCGCTTCGCCTCGCGGGTGCTCGGGATGGGCGACGTCGTGACGCTCGTCGAGCGCGCCCGGGAGGCGGTGGGGGAGAGCGAGGCGAAGGCGGTCGCCAGGCGCGTCGCGAGCGGGGACTTCGACCTGCAGGACTTCCTGGACCAGATGCAGAGCCTGAAGCAGATGGGCTCGCTCGCCGGGCTCCTGGAGATGATGCCGGGGATGTCCGGGATGCAGGACCAGATCGACGAGCGCGAACTCACCCGGAGCGAGGCGATCATCCACTCGATGACGCCCGAGGAGCGGCGGCGGCCCGAGATCCTCAACGGCTCCCGCCGCCGGCGCGTGGCCGCGGGGTCGGGCACGACGCCGGCCGACGTGAATCGGCTCTTGAACCAGTTCACGAAAGCGAAGAAACTCATGCAGGCCATGACCGGTGGCGGCCGCGG
>DAOULG010000113.1:0-3997 GCA_034420495.1 Dehalococcoidia bacterium | reverse complement strand
GGCGTACTCCATCGGGAGCTCCTTGACGATCGGCTCGACGAAGCCGTTGACGACCATCTTGGCCGCCTCCTCCTCGGTGATGCCCCGCGACATCAGGTAGAAGAGCTGATCCTCACCCAGCTTGGAGACGGAGGCCTCGTGCCCGATGTTCACGCGCTCCTCGTCGACCTCCATGGTGGGGTAGGTGTCGGAGCGCGACCGCTCGTCGAGCAGCAGCGCATCGCAGCGCACCGTCGAGCTCGAGTCCTCGGCGCCCTCGTGCACCTTGAGCAGGCCGCGGTAGGAGGTGCGGCCCGAGCCGCGGGAGACCGACTTCGAGACGACCGCCGAGGTCGTCCGCGGCGCGACGTGGACGACCTTCCCGCCGGCGTCCTGGTGCTGCCCGTCGCCGGCGAAGGCGAGCGAGAGGATCTCACCGTGGGCGCCCGGCTCCATCAGGAACACGGACGGGTACTTCATGGTGAGCTTCGATCCGATGTTGCCGTCCACCCACTCCATCACCGCGTTCTCGTATGCGGCGGCGCGCTTGGTGACGAGGTTGTAGACGTTGTTGGACCAGTTCTGGATGGTCGTGTAGCGGACGCGCGCATCCTTCTTGACGATGATCTCCACCACCGCCGAGTGCAGCGAGTCCGTGCTGTAGATCGGTGCGGTGCAGCCCTCGACGTAGTGCACGTAGGAGCCCTCGTCCGCGATGATCAGCGTCCGCTCGAACTGCCCCATGCTCTCGGTGTTGATCCGGAAGTAGGCCTGCAGGGGGATCTCCACCTGCACCCCGGGGGGGACGTAGATGAACGACCCCCCCGACCACACCGCCGAGTTGAGGGCCGCGTAGCGGTTGTCGGCCGAGGGGACGACGGTGCCGAAGTGCTCGCGCACGAGCTCCTCGTGCTCGGCGAGCCCCTGGTCCATGCCGAGGAAGAGCACGCCCTGCTTCGCCAGATCCTCACGGATGTTGTGGTAGACGACCTCGGAGTCGTACTGCGCGCCCGCACCCGCGAGGAACTGCCGCTCGGCCTCGGGGATGCCGAGCTTGTCGAAGGTGTCCTTGATGTACTCGGGGACGTCGTCCCAGTTCGTCGAGTCGCGGTCGGCCGCGCGGACGTAGTAGTGGATCTTGTCGAAGTCGATGGCCCCCAGCAGCTCGGGGCTCCCCGCCCACGTCGGATCGCCCTTCTCGCAGAAGGTGCGGTAGGCATCGACGCGGTACTCGGTCATCCACTCCGGCTCGCCCTTGAGCGCGGAGATCTCGCGGACGACCTCCTCGGAGAGGCCGGGCTCGGCGATGAAGAGCGGCTTCACGTCGTCGTGGAAGCCCCACTTGTACTCGCCGACGACGTCGCGCGCGCGCGGATTCACGGTGGTCACTTGTCGCCTCCCGCCGCCACGGCCGCCGGCGCGGCCTCTTCGCCGATCTCGCGGAGGATCGGATCGTAGCCCTCGGACTCGATGCTCTTGGCGAGCGACACGTCGCCGGAGCGGACGATACGGCCGTCGACCAGCACGTGCACGAAGTCCGGCGTCACGTAGTTCAGGATCCGCTCGTAGTGGGTGATGATGAGGATGCCGATCTCCGGCGTGCGGAGGGCGTTCACACCCTCCGCGACCGTCCGCAGCGCGTCGACGTCGAGGCCCGAGTCGGTCTCGTCGAGGATGGCGAGGGTGGGCTTGAGCAGGCCCAGCTGCAGGATCTCGGCGCGCTTCTTCTCGCCGCCGGAGAAGCCGTCGTTCACGTAGCGCCGCGCGAAGGACTCGTCCATCTTGAGCGTCGCGAGCGTCTCGCGCAGCTCCGCCAGGAACTCGCGGGCGGAGGGCTCGGCGCCCCGCCGCGCCTTCAGGGAGGCGCGCAGCAGGTTGACCATGGTCACGCCGGGAATCGCCGTCGGGTACTGGAAGGAGAGGAAGAGCCCGCGGCGGGCCCGCTCGTCGGCGGCGAGCTCGGTCACGTCCTCCCCCTGCAGGAGGACGCGCCCCTCGTCGACGGTGTAGGCCGGGCTCCCGGCGACGGCGCTCGCAAGCGTGCTCTTGCCGGATCCGTTCGGCCCCATCAGCGCATGCACCTCGCCGGCGCGCACGGCGAGATCGACGCCGCGCACGATCTGCAGGCCCGGCGGCCCGGCGATGCTGACCTTCAGTCCCCGGACGTCCAGGATCGGCGGCTCCGCCGCTCGCTCGCTCATCTCGGCTCTCGACCTCCCCCGCTCCGGCGGACGCCGGTTCCCACTGCGCTCGTCCTCACGCGATCACGTGCCGGGCGGAGGCCCGGCTCTCGGCGTCGACGCCCTTCACCACCACGTACTCGCAGACCGGGCCGCCCTTCGCCACGGTGCTCACCTGCTCGACCGGGGCGTCGAGCAGCAGCTCGATGGTGCGACGGTCGGCTTCACAGGTCGCGTGCGTCCCCGCTGCGGCGGAGCGGTAGGGACAGTTCATGTTCCGCAGGCGGAACAGACCGTCCTCCTCCGCGGCATCGTCGAGGATGCCCTCCTCGCAGAGCGCCTCCGTGACCTGCCGCACGCGCTCGCCCAGCTCCCCGGCGGTGACGCGCGAGCGGTGAACCTCCGCCACCTCCTCCGCCACCCGCTGGAAGATCCGGTCGAGCACGGTGGCTCCGTCGGAGCCGTCGATCTCCCCCGCCTCGAGGCCGGCGAGCGCGGGGTAGATCCGCTCGAGCAGGCGCGAGTAGCTCGGCGCGCCGGAGCGCTCCTCGCCCTCGGTCGAGAGCGAGTAGCGGGTGACCGGCCGGCCCCGGGGCTGGCGCTCGAACTCCGCCCCGAGCAGGCCGTCGGCGAGCAGGATGTCGACGTGCCGGCGCACGGAGCCGACCGAGAGGCCGAGCGCCTCCGCGAGCTCGCCGGCCGAGCGCCGGGGCTGCTCCGCGAGGAGGCGCACGATGGCATCGCGTGTGGTCTCCATCTGCTCGCCATCACCTCCGGCGGGGATGCGGGGAACGCCGGCGCGCCCCGCCTCGGCGCGAATCGCCTGCCACCATTATCGGCCGCCGGCCGGCAATGTCAACGAAAGTTGAGTTTTTTACGTACATAATTGACGAAAAGGCCGCCGCACCGCGCCCGGGTGCGCCGCGCGGCATCGTTCGCTAGGATGGCGCCGCGTGAACGCTGCCTCCCTCCCCTACACGCTCGAGCTGCTGCTCGCGGAGCTTGCCGTGGGCACGCTGGCGGCGGTCACGCTCTTCGACGCCCGCGGATCGGTGACCCCGGGCTACGTGAAGACCGGGGCCGTGATGGTGGCCGCCTTCGCCGCGCTCGCCCTCTGGCTGGCGCTCGCGGGCATCGGAGCCGACGGCGAGATCGAGGGCTACGCCCTGAACACCGGGTGGATCCCCCCCTTCCGGGCGGCGCTCGGGGCCTTCGCCCTCCTCGCGGCGCTCCACGCCTACGCAAGCCTCACCGGGCGCCGCACCGCATCGCTGTGGACGGGGACGCTCGGGTCCCTCGCCGGGGCCGGCGCGCTCGCCGCGCTCGCAGGCGTGCTCTCGCCGCCGGCGTGGTCCTACCTCGGCGTCGCGGCGAGCACGCTCGCCTCGGCGGCCGTCCTCGGCGGAGCGCTCGCGGCGATGACGTGGGGGCACTGGTACCTGACGAACTCCGGGCTGCCGAAGCGACCCCTCGAGGAGATGTCGCTGCTCCTCCTCGCCGCGCTCGGCGTGCAGCTCGTGCTCCTCGTCGCGGCGCTCCTGGCTCCGGTCCGCGCGGCGCCCTTCACCGACTCGGCCTTCGGCGTCGATCTGGAGGCGAATCCCGCCCTCTGGCTGCGCGTCGCGGTCGGCCTGATCTTCCCGGCCCTCCTCGCGTGGTTCGCGTGGAAGGCCGCGGCGATCCGCGGAATGATGTCGGCGACCGGGCTGCTCTACATCGCACTGGGCGCGGTGCTCGCCGGCGCCGTGCTCGCGCGCGGCCTCCTCTTCTCGACCGGAGCGGCGGTCTAGACCGGTGCCGCCCGGCCCGGCGCCGCCCGGCCCGGGACGCGAGGCGGC
>DAOULG010000112.1:0-3134 GCA_034420495.1 Dehalococcoidia bacterium | reverse complement strand
TCGAGCGCGTCGGCGACGAGCTGCTGGCCCCGGATCTGGCGCTCGAGGAGGCCGTGGCGCGGGAGCGCGCGGCGGAGGCGGAGGACGGGGGCATCTCCGCCCTGGCGCTGCGGACGGGAGGCGTCGCGCTCTACCCGGCCGTCGTGAGCTCGCGCCGCAGCTACGCGGGGACCGTCGCGACCGCCGCGCACGAGTGGGTGCACCACTACCTCTCCTTCTATCCTCTCGGTCTCTCCTACTTCCGCTCGCAGGAGCTCCGCACCATGAACGAGACCGTCGCCGATATCGTCGGGGACGAGGTGGCCCGCCGGGTCCTCGAGCGCTTCGGCGATCCCACCGCCGCGAGCGGCGACGGGTCCGAGGGCTCCGCCGACGAGGCGAGGGATCTCCGGGCTCGCCGGGACGAGACGCTCCGGGAGCTCCACCTCGCCGTCGACGATCTCCTGGCCCGGGGACGGATCGCCGAGGCGGAGCGGTTGATGGAGCAGACGCGCGAGGAGCTCGCCTCGGACGGTATCGTGATCCGCCGCATCAACCAGGCCTACTTCGCCTGGTTCGGTACCTACGCCGCCCGTGCCGACTCGATCCACCCGCTCGGGGAGGAGCTGCGGGCGCTCCGCGCGCGCATCGGGTCGCTCACGCTCTTCCTGACCGAGGTCCGGGGGGTGGCGTCGCGGCGGGAGCTGCGGGAGCTCGCCGCGGAGTGGGGCCTCCCCGAGCAGGCCGCCACGCCGTAGGGGAGGATGGCTCCGTGGAGATCACCCGGGCGCAGGCTCTCGAGGTGGTGGCCGCCGCGCTGGCGGCGGAATCCGGCTGCCGGCCGGAGGACTTCGCGGGCGACGGCGTCCACGTGGCGGAGCTCGCGCCGACGCGGGGCGACGACCCCCGGCGCAGGCGGTTCCCGCGCTCGGGGCACAGCCTCTCGATCGCGACCATGGGCGCCGCCGTGGTCGTCTCCGCCACCTCCTCCTGGATGCCGTGGCTGAGAGAGGCGCTCCGGGAGGCGGAGCCCGGCGATCTCTTCGGCCCCGCCGTTCTCGGCGCGGCGTCGCAGCAGGCGTCGCGCCACTCCTGCTCGCTCCGGGGCCCGCTCCTCTATGGCTGCGCCTCGAGCGGCGACTGGCGAGGGCACGGGGCGCCGGAGGGCTACAGCGTCACCGTGGGCGGCGCGGAGCTCGTCGGATCGCTGGCCCGGGCCGACTGGCCGAACGCGATCTCGGCGCGGGCCCGGGCGCAGGGCCGCGCCGTCGCGGCGGCGGCCGTGGCTCGCCGCGGCGGCGAGGTCGCCGGCGTCGCGACCGCCACCGCGGACTCGGAGGAGCTGTGGCAGGTAGGCGTGGACGTCGGCGCACGGCACAGGGGGCGAGCGCTGGGGGCCGCCCTGGTCTCCCGGGTGACGGAGTCCGCGCTCCGGAGCGGGCGCGTGCCGTACTACGGATCCGCCGCCGACAACATCGCGTCCCGCCGGCTCGCCCGCACGGTCGGGTTCGTCCCCGTCTGGATAGCCGCCTTCACGGTGGAGAGCCCGGCCGGGAGCCCCGGATGAGCCGGGCGGCCGCCGCGCGGTCTCGCTGGATCGCGGCGGGGGGGCGGTCGAGAATGGCGGGCAGCGCTGCGGGACGGGAGGTGCGGCGATGAAGCAGCACGTGGTCGTGATCGGTCTCGGTCGCTTCGGCTCCGCGGTCGCCGGGGAGCTGGGAGCCGCCGGACACGATGTGCTCGGCATCGACTCCGATCTGTCGGTGGTGCAGCGGCTTGCGCCGAACGTCACCCACGTCGTCCAGACCGACGCCACCGACGAGCAGGCGCTGGGCCGCCTCGGCGTCGCCGACTGCGACTCCGCGGTCGTCGCGATCACCGGTCACATCGAGACCAGCATCCTGGTCACGTTGCTGCTCAAGCGGCTCGGGGTGGGGCGCGTGATCGCGAAGGCGCGCAACGACCTCCACGGGGAGATCCTCACCCGCGTCGGCGCGGATCGCGTGATCTATCCCGAGCGCGACAGCGGGCTGCGCCTCGCGCACAGCTGGTCCTCGTCCGACATCACCGACTCGCTCGATGTCGTCGAGGGGTACGCGGTGAGCCGTGTCCAGGTGCCGCAGGAGATCGTCGGGCAGGAGCTCGGCGATGTGATCGGGAACCGCCCCGACGGCGTCACGCTGCTGCTGCTCGCGCGCGGCTCGCGCGTGATCCTCTACCCCGATCGCGGGGAGCGGCTCCAGCGGCGCGACGTGCTGGTGCTCGCCGGCGAGCTCGAGGAGATGGAGCGCTTCTTCAGCGCCATCCACAACGTCCGCACCGGGGCGCCCTGAGGCGCCCCTACGGCCGTGAGGGCGCCCCGGGCTCGCCCGGCTCCTCGACGTCGTTCCGGACCGTGACCGTCGTCGTGACCTCGGTGAGACCGAGCTGGCGGTCCCTGACCGTGAGGCGCAGGGTATAGGTGCCGTCCTCGAACTCGGTGGTGTCCCAGCGCCCGACCGCGGCCGAGACCTGGGCGCGGGAGATGCGTCCGAGCTCGGTCCAGCTCGACGGGACGCGGCCGCGACCGATCTCGAGGCGGGCGTCGAGCAGGTCCCCCGTGATGACGCTCCCCGTCACGACGAAGGAACCGGAGACGACCGCGTCCTCCCCGGGCCAGCTGATCGCCGCCCACGGGGCCTCGTCGCTCTCCGCCCCCTCGTCGCCGTTGTCGATGGTGAGCGGCACGGAGTAGCGGAGCCGCCCGAGCCTCCCGTCGACGACGACGACGCGCACCGTGTAGGAGCCGTTCGGGACGGTGGTCGTGTCCCACCGGGCCAGGGTTCCGTCCGGGACCGGGCGGTCGGAGGCGCGGAGCCGCACCCAGACGTCCGGGCTCGTGCCGCGGCCCCATTCGACGATCAGTCGCTCGAAGTCCGGCGAATCGGCACGACCCCGGATCGCGAGCGTCCCGGCGACGGTCTGCGCCGCACGCGGCGAGGTCACGGCGGCCAGCGCGGCGGCCCCGCCGGCCGCCGCCGGCGGGGCGAGCAGCCCGGCGATGCCCTGCTGGGCGGCCCACGCCGGGAGCTCCTCCCACTCCTCGATCTCCTCCGGCGGCAGGACGAGCCGCACCTCCTCGACGATGAACGCCGAGGGCGTGTCGGCACCGGCGG
>DAOULG010000111.1:0-2920 GCA_034420495.1 Dehalococcoidia bacterium | reverse complement strand
AAGAGCAGGGTCTCCGGTTCGTCGTGCCACTGCAGCCACGCCAGCCCCGCCCACAGGTGCGGCCAGTACTCCTCGCTGTAGAGCGTGGTGAGGACCGCCAGCGCGCCGGCCTGTGGATGGCCGCCCGCCGCCTCGTTGACCATCTCGAGCTTGGCGGCCGCCTGCCGGTAGTAGCCCACCGGGTCGCCGTCGTTGTAGATGGGGCACTCCGGGTCGGCGCAGGCCTCGAGCGCACGCTCGAGCGCGCGCTCGAACGGGGCGAGTTCCTCGAGCGCCTCATCCACGCGCTGCTCCTGCGTCTCGGCCTCGTCGACGGGATTGTCCGCGGCGTCGACCGCCATCGCGCGCACGGATCCGGGGAAGAGCGTGGCGTACCACACGCCGAGGGTCGAGCCGTAGGAGAAGCCGAGGTACGAGACCCGGGACGCGCCGAGCGCCCTGCGGATCTCGTCCATGTCTCTCGCGACGTACTCGCTGTGGAGGAGTCCGCCGACCGGCCCCATCGACTCGATGCAGAGCCTCGCGGCGGCCTCGCCGGCGGCGAATTCCTCGGGCGTGTCGACCGGCAAGTCGATGCCGGCGAGCAGCTCGAGCTGCTCGCCGGGCTCGCCGCAGGCGAAGGCGGGCTCCGACGCGCCCACGCCGCGGGGGTCGAAGCCGACGATGTCGAAGCGGTGGAGCAGCGCCTCGGCGAACGCGTCGTCCCGCGAGTCGAGCACGAGATCCAGGCCGCTCCCGCCGGGACCGCCGGGATTGACGAGCAGGTAGCCGATGCGCTCGCCGGGTGAGCGGGCGCGGTGCACGGTGACCGCGATCGCGATGCTGCCGGCCGCGGGCGTGCGGTAGTCCGCGGGCACGTCGACGTAGCCGCACTCGACGTCCGTGTCGCACGCGGTCCACGCGACTCGCTCGCCCGCCGCGCCGCGCACGACGAGCGGTGTGGCGACCGGCAGGCCCCTGGCGAAGAGCGCGGCGAACGGCCGGTTGACGAGGTCCGGGGCGCCGACGACGTGCGAGACCCACTCGCCGGCGGCGAGGACATAGAGGGCGTCCACCGAGAGCTGCCGCGCACAGGCCGCCAGCGCCTCCACGTCCCCGCCCTCGTAGAGCACGAGGCTGAGGCCCTCCACGAGCTCGCCACCCAGACACCTCGACCACGGCCACGCGGGGATGGCGGGGCCGGGGAGCGGGTCCGCAGACGGCGGGCCGGCGCTCGCGGCGAGGAGCGGCGTCCCGGCGGGGATGGCGGCGGGCTCCCCGCCCGCGGAGGGGAGGGGCTGCCACAGCTCGGCGAAGGCCTCGTTCACGAACCCCGGCGCGCCGGCGATCCAGGGGACGTAGCTGCCCTCGCGCAGGGCGTAGAGGGCGGTCACGCCGCGGGCGCGCGCGCAGTCCTCGAGACCGTCGAGGGGCCCGCCCGCATGGACGACGAGGCTGAAGCCGCGGGCGATGTCGCCGCGCAGGCAGGATCCGCCGCCCCTCACGCCCGCCGCGCTGATCCGGGTGGTCGGCGCTCCCGGTGAGAGGTGCGGTTCACGCAGGACGTCGGTGACGGTGACGTCCGTGGAGCCATCCCGTTCGTCGGGGACATCACCGACATCGAAGGGGTCACGTTCGGGGAGGTCGCCGGAAGAGGTCTGGCCGGCCGCCGGGCCGCCTGGGAGAAGGGCGAAGGCGATGAGAAGACCGAGGGCCGCAGCGAATGCTGCGCATGAAGACGGTCCGCCGAGCGGGGTGCGCGCCCTCATGTCGGCAGAACCCGGACTCTGCTCCGGCCGCAGTCGACCACGATGAGAGCTCCGGGCAACAGGTCGTCCTCATGCTGATGCGCAGCCGCGCGGGTCTCGCCGCCTCCATGTACATGCACCTCTGAGTGTGTGAGCCTCACGAGAATATCGCGGATAGTGCGCCGGTCCAAGAGGTGGTGATCACGCTGGCTCTTGGACGCGACGATGCACCGGTAGCAGACGGCAGAGCATCTCTCCGGATCCCGTTCCTTCGCCGAGCTGCGCGAGAAGCCCCGCGGGTCCGACTCGGCGAAGTCGCGCTGGTCCGGCGCCTCGAGGTTCGCGTACCTCAAGTCGGGGAACGCCACACGGCAGAGGGTCGTCTTGCCGGACTGGCGCGGACCGGTGACGGTCACGAACGGGTACTGCCCGAATAGCGCCGTCCGACGGTCGGTGATGTCGCGCTCGATCACAGTGCCAGCACAGCGCCTTGCGTAGATCCTGCAAGTAGCACTTGCAGATTGTGCATCTCGGTGCGCGCTGCCGGTAGCCCAGCTCGCCGGACGCCCGCCGCCGTGGAGCGGCCGATGCTCCCGCGCCTCGACCCCCGCGGCCCCGCGCGAGAACGGAGACCCAGGAGTTCCCAGTCGCGCATCGTCCGCAGCCAGCGAGCAGGCCCACGTGGGTCAAGCGGCGAGCCGAGTGGGCTTGCGGGCGGAGCCTGCCCTCGCGTTCGCGTTGCCTCCCTGCGGCCCCGCGCGCGCCGGTAGCCAGCGGAGAGCATCAACATCAGGTCACGTGCCGTGACCGAGTCGGCAAGGCGCACGCGCGCGCAGCGCGTCACGCCGTTCATGGCATCTCCCAGGGAAGGCAGATCGGAACCGCGTGGAGCCGATCTCCGAAGCCGGTACTCGTCTCCCCGTCGTAGCGCACCACCCCCGGCGAACCGGCGTCCCGGATCCTCCTGAACCCTCGAAATCCCGACGCGGTCACGGTCGCCGGGGTCTTGACCTCGACGCCCGCGAGAGCCCGGGCGCCCCGCTCCATCACGATGTCGACCCCTTAACCATCCCTCCCCCGGAGGGGGGAAGAACGACACGGGCGCATCGTCCCGGCTCGCCTGTCGCTGGAGTTCCCGGTACGCGAACGTCTCCGGCAGCTGCCCCAGCAGTGAGGGGCACCCCCCTGCGCCG
>DAOULG010000110.1:0-12643 GCA_034420495.1 Dehalococcoidia bacterium | reverse complement strand
TCGCCGAGGACCTCGCGGGTGTGCTCGCCGAGGAGCGGCGCCGGGCTCAGGTCGCAGGCGGGGGTCCCCGCGTCGACCGGGCGCCACGGCACGCCGTAGTGGCGCCTGCGTCCCGACACGGGGTGCTCCGTCTCCACGACGAAGCCCCGGTGGATGAGCTGCGGGTCGTCGAGCGCCTCGGCTGAGCGGAGCACCGGCGCCGCCGTCACGCCCGCGCGCTGCAGCTCCTCCGCCGCCCTCCCGGGTGTGCGGCCCCGCGTCCAGCTGGCGATCGCCCGGTCGATGGCGTCCTCGCGCTCGCGGCGCCCCTCGGGGGTGTGCAGGTCGGCGTCGCGCGCCCACTCCTCGCGGCCGATCACCCCCGCGATCGCGCGCCACTCCCCCTCGTCCGCCGCCGCCACCGCGACCCACTCGTCGTCGCCGAGCGCGGGATAGATGCCGTGGGGGACGAGCTCCCGGTCGCGGTTGCCCCGCCGCACCGGCGCCCGATCGTTCATCGCGAGGTCGGCGATCGGTCCCGCGATCAGCGGGAGCATCGTCTCGTACATCGCGCCGTCGATGTACTGGCCCTCTCCCGTCGCCTCCCGGTGCCGGAGCGCGGCGAGCAGGGCCCAGGCGACGTGCGCGCCCGCGATCGCGTCGGGGAGCAGCCCGCCGAGCAGCCGAGGCGCGCCGCCCGCGTATCCCGTCACGTCCGCCACCCCCGAGAAGAGGTTGACCGCGCTGTGAAGGCCGAGCTGGTAGCGCATCGGTCCGCTGCGTCCGAATGCGCCGAGCGAGAGCTGCACCACCGACGGATTGAGGGCGCGCACGTCGTCGGGGCCGAGCCCCATCCTCTCGAGGACGCCGGTCTTGAAGTTGTCGACGAGCACGTCGCAGTGCGGCACCAGTCGTCGAGCGAGATCGCGGCCCGCCTCGGTCTCGAGGTCCAGGCGGAGGCTGCGCTTTCCCCCGTTCAGCAGGTTGAAGTGGCCGGCGTTGTCGTGGTGGCGCGCTCGGCCGTCCCCGAAGGGTG
Source organism: Dehalococcoidia bacterium (assembly GCA_034420495.1). GTDB lineage: Bacteria > Chloroflexota > Dehalococcoidia > UBA2979 > UBA2979 > VYDC01. The sequence goes on along the minus strand of DAOULG010000110.1, from coordinate 11,628 downwards.
GCAGCTCGCGCGTGGTCATGTGCTTGGAGGACTCGACCAGGAGCACGTCGGCACCCATGCGCGCGAGCCACTGCGTGGCGAAGGGGATCGCCACGACCTGCCCGAGATCGAGCACGCGCACTCCCGCGAGAGGGAGCGGGCCGGGGCCCCGGCGCCGCTCCGCTCCGGCAGGGCCCCGGGCGGCGGGCGGCTCCCCTGCCGGCGGGTGAGCGCTCGCCTCGCCGATGCCGTCTCGCCGGCCGCGCGCCCCGCCCACCCAGTCGGCGATCACCTCGCCCTGATGCTCGCCGAGCGAGGGAGCCCGTCCGCCGGCGCGGCGCGGCGTCCCGCGCACGCGCACGGGCGTCGCGGGGACGAGCATCGCGGCGTTCCCGCACGGCGCCGCGACGAGGCTCCCTCGCTCCGCGACCTGCGGGGAGCCGGTCACGTCGGCGATGGAGTGGAAGTGGAAGAAGGGGAGCCCGTGCTCGCCGGCCCGCCTCGTGACCTCCGCGCCCTCAAGGCTCCCGGACCACTCGCCGAGGAGCAGCTTCAGCGCATCCCAGTTCTCGCCGCGCGCATCCGCCGTCGCGAAGAGCGGCGAGTGCGCCCACTCCGGGTCGCCGAGGAGCGCGACGAGCCGCCTCCACTGGTGATCCCAGGGCGCGGCCAGGGCGACGTAGCCGTCGGCGCACGGCAGGTAGCAGTTGGGCATGCGCCCGATGCTGGTGGCGAGCCGGTTCGCCGGGAAGCGGGCGTACGACCAGGCGATGTGATCGCGCTGCTCGAGCGAGGCGACGGCCGCCTGCATCGAGAGGTCGAGGAAGCCGCCGCGACCCGTCCCGGTCGCGTCGCCGTAGCCGTCGCGCCCGAAGAGGGAGACCAGCGCGGCGAATGCCGCCGTCACCCCCGCGATCGTCTCCGCGACCGGCGCGCCGGGGTGGAGGGGGGGCTCGGCCTCCGCGTCCTCGGCGCAGTCGGGGAGGCCGGGGGTGCCGTGTGCGAGACCGCTCGCCGCCCACGCTGCGAGCTCGCCGCCGCGCCACTCCGCCCGCGGGCCGTCGAGGCCGAAGGGCGTGACCGCGACCGCGACGAGGCGCGGGTGCCGGTCGGTGAGCTCGCGCGGCGTGAGCCGGAGCGCTTCGAGATCGGCCGCCGACCTGTCGGTGAGGAGCACGTCCGCCCGGCCGAGCAGGGCGTCGAGGGCGCGGCGGTCGACGGCGGCGCCGAGATCGAGCACCAGGCCCCGCTTGCCCGCGTTCTCGTAGTGGAAGAGCGCGCTGGCGTCCGGATCGGGACGGTCGCCCGGGAAGGGGCCCGCTCGCCGCGTGCGATCACCCCCGGGCGGCTCGATCTTGGCGACGTCGGCGCCCAGGTCGGCGAGCAGCCTGCCGGCGTAGGGAACCGCGACACCCTCGCCGAGCTCGACGACCCGCAGCGCAGGATGCTCCCCCGCCGCCGGGCCGCCGTCCGCACGGCCGTCGCGCGGGCGCGGGCGCGGGCGGGTCCCTCCCCGCCGGGGGCGCGTCACCGCGCCCTCACCGGCAGGTGGACGGCCGCCGCGAAGGTCTCCAGCTCGCGCTCGATCGCCTCGCCGAGGGGCACCCAGATGAGCTCGGTCGCCCCGGCCTCCTCGAGCTCGCCGAGCCGGGCGCGCAGCTCCGTCGCGCTCCCCGTCAGCACCGATCGGCTGCGCAGCGGCTCGACGTACCGCGCATCGCGCTCGTTGAGGGCGGCGAGGTGTCCGACGTGGAGCTCCAGGTGCCGTTCGGCGGGCGCGCCGTCCTCGAGCTCGCGCCGCCAGGCCGCCCCGCGCGGGAGATCGTCGACCGCTGCCGGGTCGCGCTCGAACGTCGCGTGGTAGCGGAGAGCCGACCAGATGCGGGCCGGGAGCAGCGCTCTCTCCGAGTCGGGCGGCTCCCCCTCGCCGAGCACCGTGCCGACCGCGAGCACGGCGCAGCGCCCGAAACCGGGGCGCGGTCGGGTGCAGACGAGGCCGTCCGCGAGATCGCCGGCCACGCCGCGGCCGCGCGGTCCGTCGGCGGCGAGCAGCAGCGGCACCCCGATCGGTCTCGGGGGCGCGTAGCCCGGCAGGTGCATCAGACGCGCGGCGGCGCCGTCGACCTCGACGGTCTCGCCGCCGAGGAGAGCGCGCACCTGCCGGAGGCGGAGCGCCACCTCGGACCAGCGCAGGGGCCGCTTGCCCAGCGCCAGGCGGCTGGTGAGCCCGGTCCCGAAGGCGGCGGCGACCCGCCCCGGCGCCATCGCCTCCAGCGTGGCGATGGCCGAGGCCTGTGCGACCGGGTGCCTCAGGTGGGAGCCCAGCACCGCCGGCCCGACTCCGATGTGCTGCGTGCGTGCTGCGACGAGGGCGAGCGTCATCCACACGTCGGCGAAGAGCGCCGGCGAGTCGAAGAGCCAGACGCGCGCGAAGCCGAGCTGCTCGGCGCGCGCGGCGTGAGCGACCGCGTCGGCCCGGGGTGCGAGCCCGACCGAGATCTCCACCGGACACCCTCCGCCGTCCGAGCCTCGCGCCGGAGTGTACGCCAGGCCCCCGCCGCGCCTACGGGAAGTCGAAGGAGGTGAAGGCCCAGTCGAAGAGCTGCCGGGTGTCGCCCCAGCGGTCGGGCGAGTTGAGCACCACCGCGTAGAGCTGGCGTCCCTCGCGCGTGGCGGAGCCGACGAAGGTGTATCCCGCCTCCTCCGTGAAGCCGGTCTTCACGCCGTCGGCTCCGACGTAGCCGTCGAGGAAGAAGTTCCCGGTCAAGAGCTCGAGGGTGCGCGATCCGCGCGCGGTATGGGCTCGGGTCGAGACGATATCGCGGAACTCCGGGATCGCCATCGCGTACCTGGCGAGCATCGCGAGATCGTAGGCGGAGCTCGCGTGCCCCTCGCCGCCGAGCCCGTGCGGGTCGATGAAGCCGGTCTCCCCCAGTCCGAGCCGGTCGAGCATCGTGTGCATGCGATCGACGAAGGCCTCGTCTCCGCCGGCGATGTAGCGGGCCAGCACCAGCGCCGCGTCGTTGCCCGACGGAAGCAGGAGACCGTAGAGCAGGTCGCGCACGGTGAAGCAGTCGCCGACGCGCAGTCCCATCACGCTCGAGTCGTGCATCGCCGAGTGGTCCACGTTGCTGACGACCCACGCATCGAGGTTCGTCCCCTCGATCGCCACGATCGCGGTCGCGATCTTGGTGAGGCTCGCCGGCGGGAGCGGCCGGCGGGCGTCCTGCTCGAAGAGCACGGCACCCGACGCTGCGTCGACCACGATCGCCGCCTCGGCACCGATCTCCGGGGCGCCGGTCGAGCCGAGCGGCACCGGCGCCGGGCCCACCGGGGGGAGCGCGGTGCTCGTGATGCGCACCGCGTCGTCGGCGCAGCGCAGGATCAGCGCCTGCGGCGCGCCGATGCGGCCTCCGGGGAAGAGCTCGAGCCACGCGCGGTTGACGAACGGGGGCGCGCCGAAGACGTAGCCGACCATCCCGCCGTCGGGCGCCGCGGCCCAGACGGTCTGGGGGTTGCAGCCGCGCGCCGACGCCTCGTCGTGGATCCCCTGGACCGTCCCGCCGCCCCACACGAGGAGGGTGAGGCCGGGTCCGAGCGAGTCGGGCCCGCTGACGCCGACCGGAACCGCCGACGAGCCGCCGCAGCCGAGCGAGGGCGGCGCCGGCCGGAGGTACTGCTCCGCAACCCACCCGTGCAGTCCGGCGCCCCAGACCTCCCGCCAGCGGAGCCCGCCGACGCTCGCGGTCCCGTAGAGCGCGGTGAGGGTGGTCCCCTCGTCCAGGCACCCGAGGCGCCGCTCGCCGACGCCGGGCGACTCGCGGAGGCGCAGGCAGTCGCCGTCGGCGTCGACCACGACCGGGTCGCCGGCGCCGAGCGCCGGCGCGGTCGCCTCACCGACCGCCCGCTCGCCCCCGTCCGCCGCGGCGTGCGCGCGGCCGGCCGCGGGCGAGGCGAGGGCGAGGAGCGAGAGGAGTGCGAGGATCGAGGCGACGGTCAGGAGGGCATGGGGCGAGCAGCGGCCGGGCACGGTGCTCCCGTCCTCCCGCCGCCCCGGGACAGGATGACAGGAAAGGGGCTTCAGGTCGACGGATCCGGGCGCGGCGGCGGCGTCCTCGGCCGCGACGTCCCCTCCGGCGCCGCCGGCCCCGGGGCCCCGCTCTCCCCGAATCTCCGCGTTTGCGCGGTGATCGGCGCCTCCCTACACTCGCGGAAGGCGTGGTCCGGGGGGCCGGGCGCGTGTTCGCGCGGCCTCCCCTGTGGCAAGGGAGGCCCTCGACATGACCCACCCCCGCAGCCGGCGCGGGCTTGCGCGCATCGCCGCTGTCCTGACCGCCGTCGCGGCCGCCGCCGTCCTCGTGCTCGCACCGGCGTGCGGGGGGGACGATGAAGAGCTGACGATCGCCTTCCTCGCCGACTTCTCCGGTCCCCTCGCCGAGTTCGGACCCGAGATCCAGACGGGCGTCGAGCTCGCCATCCAGCACGTCAACGACGCGGGCGGCGTCAACGGCGGCGATATCGTCCTGGTCACCGGCGATACGCAGGTCGATCCCGCGATCGGCGTCGAGGAGGCGCGGCGCCTCGTCGAGGTCGAGGGGGTGCACGCGATCGTCGGCCCGCTCTCGAGCTCGGTGACGATCGCCGTCGCGGAGAGCGTCACGGGCGAGGCCGGGATCCCGACGATCTCGCCCTCCGCCACCTCGCCGTCGGTGACGGTGGCCCAGGACAACGGCTTCCTCTTCCGCAGCACGATCTCCGACGCGGCGCAGGCGCCGGTGCTCGCCGAGCTGGTGAGCCGGGTCGGCGCCACCAACGTCGGGGTGCTCTACCTCAACGACGCGTACGGGCAGGGCCTCGCCGAGGGGTTCGAGGCGAGCTACGGCGGCACGGCGACCCTCGTCTCCCACGAGGACGGCCAGACCTCGTACCTGGCCGAGCTGGAGCAGGCGGCGGGCGGGGGCGCCACCCACCTGGTCGCGATCAGCTTCCCGGCGCAGGCGAAGGTCTACATCCGCGAGGCGATCGAGAACGGCATCTTCGAGAGGTTCGTCTTCGTCGACGGCACGAAGAGCCAGGAGCTCATCGACGAGATCGGGGCGGACTACCTCGAGGGCTCGCCCGGGACCGCCCCCGCATCTCCCGACACCGAGGCCTCGGCGGCGTGGGACGCGGCCTACGTGCAGGCGTACGGCCAGCCGCCGACCCTCCCCTTCGTGCGGGAGGCGTACGACGCCACGATCGCGATCGCCCTGGCGGCCGAGGCCGCCGGCTCCTTCGAGGGGGCGGCGATTCGCGACGCTCTCGTGGGGGTCGCGTCGCCGGGAGGCCTGACCGTTCTTCCCGGCCCCGAGGGCATCCGGGCGGGCCTCGAGGCCGTGCGGGACGGGGATGACGTCAACTACGAGGGGGCGGCGACGACCCTCGACTGGAACGCCGACGGAGACGTGACGAGCGGCTTCGTGGGCATCTGGCAGTACCTCGGCGGCACCATCGTGGAGCAGACGGTCGTGCCCTTCCCCCTCCCGTAGGGCGCCGCGCCGCGCCCCAGCGGGGAGAGCCGCGCCGGGCGGCTAGCCGCCCGGCCGTCCCCGCGCGGGGAGGCGCCACGGCGTGCGCCTCCCCGCGCCCGGGCGCAGGTGGCGGCTCACCGTCTTCTCCTCGGGCAGCAGTCCCTGCGGTCGCAGCAGCAGGAAGGTCACGATCACCAGCCCGATCAGCATCTGCCTGAGCTGGAAGACCCGCGTTCCGAGCGCGTCGGGGAGATCCTCCTGGATCAGCGGGATCCCGAACCAGACGAGTCCCACCGCGAGCGCGCCCAGCACCGCCCCCCGGTTGTTGCCGCTCCCGCCGACGATGAGCATCGTCCAGACCAGGAACGTGAAGAAGTTGTCGAAGGCGTCCGGGGCGACCGTGCCCGAGCGGTGCGCCCAGATCGCGCCGGCGAGCGCCATCACCACCCCGCCGAGCACGAAGCTCTGCACCCGGTAGCGGGCCGTCCACTTGCCCACCGACCGGGCCGTCTCCTCGTTCTCCCGGATGGAGCGCAGCACGCGGCCCCAGGGCGAGGCCGTCGCACGGTGGACGACCACGTAGACCGCGAGCAGCGCCAGCACCGCGAGCGCGAGTAGCACCCAGTCGTAGTCGAGGCCGGCGTCGGCGGCCTGATCCTGGAGCGGGCGCGGGATCCCGTTGAGGCCCCGCGCCCGGTTCACGAGACCCTCCTGGGTGTTGGCGATGCTCCGCAGGATGGTGGCGATGCCGATGGTCGCGATCGCGAGGAAGTCGTCTCTCAGCCGAAGGGTCGGGAGGCCGACCGCGAGCGCGAGGAGCGCCCCGGCCAGCATCGCGCCGAGCCAGCCCACGGGGACCGGGAGCTCGAAGCCCCCGACGTAGCTCTCGAACTCGCGCGGCGGATCGAGCGTCAGGACGGCGCTCGTGTAGGCGCCGACCATGAAGAACGCGACCACCCCGAAGTTGATGGTCCCGGCGTAGCCCCACTGGATGTTGAGGCCGAGCGCGAGGATGGCGAGGATCGCCACCGTCGTCAGGAAGCCGACCGTCCAGTTCAGCCCGCCGGCGAGGGCGATGAGGGCGGGGAGCTCCGGGGCGTAGATCTCCATGCCGTCCCCCTAGATGGTCGAGCCGAAGAGGCCGCGCGGCCGCACGATCAGGGTCGCTATCAGGATCACGAAGGGGACCGCCGGCTTGAACCCCGTGTCGATCCACTCCGTGGAGACCTCCTGCGAGACGCCGACGAGCAGGCCTCCCGCCAGCGCTCCCCAGGGGTTCCCGATGCCGCCGACGATGACGGCGGCGAACATCGGCAGCAGCATGAACTCGAAGCCGGCGTTGAAGCGCAGCTGCGACTGCAGGGCGAACATGATGCCGGCGACCGCGATGAGGCCGCCCGCGAGCACCCATGTCGCCTGGCGGATGCGCTCGGTGTCGATCCCCGACGCCTCCGCGAGCTGCGGGTTGTCCGACGTCGCGCGCATCGCCGTCCCGAGGCGCGTCCGGTGGAGCAGCACGTAGAGAAGGAGGGCGCTTGCGGCGGTGAGCGCGACGATGAGCAGCTGATCCGGCTTGATCTTGATGTCGCCGACGATCGTCCAGGCCTCGTGGATCCCGGTCGTGTAGCGCCGCTGCGCGGGTCCCCAGATCATCTGGATCGCGGCCCGCAGCATGATGCCGACGCCGAGCGAGGCGACCGCGAGCGTGAGGAAGCCGCTCCCGCGCTCCCGGAGCGGCCGGAAGACCACGCGATCCGAGGCGACCGCGAAGAGGGCGACGCCGGCGATCGCGACGAGGGCCGCCGGGATCATCCCCCACCCGAAGGAGAGCGGGCCGATCGTGGCCCCCCTGAGGCCGAGGTCGCCCACGACGAAGAAGGCGAGGTACATCCCGAGCGTCATCAGGTCGGCGTGCGCGAAGTTGGCGAAGCGGAGGATCCCGTAGGTGAGCGTGAGGCCCATCGCCCCGAGCCCGATGATGGAGCCGACGATCACGCCGATGACGGCGAGGTGGAGGATCTCGGTCACGGGGTGCCCGCCGCAGGCGAGGCGTCGCCGTCGCCCGGCGCCCCCTCGATGCCCAGGAACATGCGCCCGACCTCGGGGTTCTCCAGCATCGCCGGGCCCGGCTCTTCGTGGGCGTTGCGGCCGTCGACGATGAGATAGCCGCGGTCCGAGATCGCGAGCGCCTCGCGGGCGTTCTGCTCCACGATCAGCAGCGCGACGCCCTCCGCGCGCACCGCGAGCAGCCGCTCGAAGATCTCGCCCCTGCGCGCGGGCGAGAGGGCGGCCGTCGGCTCGTCGAGCAGCAGCACCGCCGGGTCGAGCATGAGCGCCCTCCCGATAGCGAGCGCCTGTCGCTGCCCTCCGGAGAGCTTGGAGGCGGCGTCGCCGGTTCGCCGCTCGAGCTCGGGGAAGAGCGCGAGCACCTCGTCGATGCGCCCGTTGACGTCGTCGCGGCGGCGGTACCCGCCCATCTCGAGGTTCTCGCGGATCGTGAGGGAGGGGAAGACGTTGTCGGTCTGCGGCACGAACGAGACGCCGAGGCCGACGATGCGCGACGGCGGGGCATTGGTCACCTCCGAGCCGGCGAGGCGGACGGCGCCGGCCGTGACCGGGAGCAGCCCGAAGATCGCCTTGAGAAGGGTCGACTTGCCCGCCCCGTTGGGGCCGATGATCGTCGCAAGCTCCCCGCGATCCAGCGAGAGCGAGACGTCGTGCACGATCGTGACGCTCCCGTAGCCCGAGCTCACGCCCCGAACATCGAGCAGGACGCTCACCGGTACTGGCTCCCGAGGTAGGCCTCCTGCACGAGGGGGTCCTCGAGCACGCTCCGGGGGTCGCCCTCCGTGAGGACGCGGCCGTTCGTCATCACGACGAGCGTCTCGCAGAGGCGCGCGATCAGATCCATGTCGTGGGCGATGACGAAGAAGGTGATGGCGCGGGATTCGCGCAGCGAGCGGATCAGGTCGAGGAGGCGCAGCGTAAGCGTCGGGTTGACGCCCGCGCTCGGCTCGTCGACGAGGATCATCCGCGGCTCGGACATGAGCGCGCGCGCGAGCTCGAGCAGCTTCCGCTGCCCGCCCGAGAGGTTGCCGGCGTAGAGGTCCGCCTGGCCGTCGAGCCGGACCAGCGCGAGCGTCTCCCGCGCGCGCTCGGCGATCTCGCGCTCCTGCGCGGCGACGCGCCCCGGCCGGAGCCAGCTCTCCCAGACGCTCTCGCCCGCCTGGTCCGCCGGCACGAGCATGAGGTTCTCCAGCACGCTCATCGCGGCGAGCTCCTGGGGGATCTGGAACGTGCGCGTGATGCCGCGGCGGAACACCGCGTGCGGCGGGAGCCCCGTGATCTCGTCGCCGGCGAACCGGATCCGACCCTCGTCGGGCGGCAGCGACCCCGCGATGCAGTTGAAGCAGGTGGTCTTCCCCGCGCCGTTCGGGCCTATGAGGCCGGTGATCGATCCCTCGGCGATGGAGAACGTCGCCCCGTCGAGGGCGTGGTGGCCCCCGAAGCGCTTCACGAGCCCGGAGACCTCGAGCAGGGTCGTCACGCGCCTCCGCCCGTCGGGAGATGCCCGCCGCCGCCGCGGGAGTGCGTCCGCCGCGCCCGCGACGCCAGTGTACGGCGGCGCTATCGTGGCGCGCGCGGGAAGGGGCGGCGCGAGGTGTTGGAGCATCAGAACCCGCCGGCGCTCAGGCAGCCGGCCGGGGCCTACAGCCAGGTCGTGAGCGCGCGCGGAGCGACCACCGTCTACGTCGCCGGGCAGGTGGCGACGGATCCGGCGGGCGCGATCGTCGGCGAGGGGGATCTCGGGGCGCAGGCGGTGCGGGTCCTCGCGAACCTGCGGGCGGCCCTCGAGGCCGCCGGCGCCGCCCCCTCCGACGTGGCGAAACTCACCGTCTACGTCGTCGGCCTCCGCCCGGAGGCGCGCGATCTGCTGAACGCGGAGCTTCGGGCGATGTTCGGCGATCGCCCGCCGGCGAACACGCTCCTCGGCGTCGAGTCGCTGGCCCGACCCGAGTACCTCCTCGAGGTGGACGCCGTCGCGGTGCTCGACTGAGAGGCTGACGACGGCCGGAGGTGGAGACGTGCCGCGCCTTGAGAACTACACCGAGCGGGAGGGCGTCCCGCCCGAACTCCGGGACGCGTGGGACGCCGTCGCCGCCGAGCGGGGCGGCTCCGTCTCGGGGCCGTGGGGGGTGCTGCTTCAGAGCCCGCCGCTCGCCGAGCGCGGTGCGCGCCTCGGCAACTACCTGCGCTTCGGCTCGCTCCTCAGCGACGCGCAGCGCGAGACGGCGATCCTCGCTGCGGCGCGCGAGCACAACGCGCGCCTCGCCTGGGCCTCGCACGTCCCCCTGGCGCGGGGGGCCGGCGTCTCCGAGCGGACGATCGAGGCGATCGGCCTCCGCGCCCCTCTCGAGGGACTCGACGGGGAGGCGGCGGAGATCACCCGCTACGTGCGCGAGCTGGTCGGCGCCACGCGGGTCTCGGAGCCGGCCTTCCGCGCGCTGCGGGCGCGCCTCGGCGAGCGGGCGCTCGTGGAGCTGACCGGCCTCCTCGGCTACTACGCGCTCGTCTGCTATGCGCTGAACGCCTTCGAGCTCGAGCCGCCGGAGGGCTCGCCCCGCCTTCCCGCCCCGGCGGAGTGACGGCCTCTCCCCGTCCGGCCCCGGCCGCGCGGGCCGGAGCGCGCTAGAATCCTCCGGCGCCCCGCGCGAGGGCGCGTGAGGGGGGATGCATGGGCTACCAGGACTACGAGCACCTCGCCATCGAGGTGACCGACGGGGTCGCCGTCGTGCGGATGAACCGGCCGGAGCGCCTCAACGCCTTCAACGTGACGATGGCGAACGAGCTGCTGCGGGTTCCCGGCGAGCTGCGCGAGGATCCGGATGTCCGCTGCGTCGTGCTGACCGGCACGGGGCGCGGCTTCTGCTCCGGTCTCGACATCAAGGAGGTCGCCGACGCCGGCCAGACGATGTTCGGCCACGCGCCGATGGACGAGATCGGCATCAGCGGCCGCTTCACCCTCGCCTGGTACGAGATCGACAAGCCGACCATCGCCGCCATCAACGGCGTCGCCGCGGGCGGCGGCCTCGGCTTCGCGCTGATGCAGGACATCCGCATCGCCGCGGAGTCGGCGCGCCTGATCCCGATGTTCACGAAGCGGGGGGTGGCGCCGGAGGTGGGGGTCAGCTGGACGGCTGTCCGCGCCGTCGGGCTGCAGCGCGCGCTCGCGTGGTACTACACCGACCGCGAGCTCTCGGCCGCCCAGGCGCTCGAGTGGGGGGCCGTGTTCCGGGTCGTCCCGGACGATCAGCTGATGGAGGCGACGATGGAGCTCGCCTCGAGCATCGCCGCGGGCCCGCCGCTCACCGTCCGGCTCGTGCGCCGCTCGCTCTACCACGCGGAGGAGCGCCCCGAGATCCGCGACCACCTGCGCTACGCATGGACCAACGTGGGCATCTCCGGCCGCACCGAGGACATCCGCGAGGGGAGCGCCGCCGTCGCGGAGCGGCGCGCGCCGAGGTTCGTCGGCCGCTAGCGGCTGACCGAGAAACTGCCCTCACGGACACGGGAGGGGCCGGCCCCCGCGGGCCGGCCCCTCGTCATCTCGCCGGTGTGTCGGCTTCAGCCGACGGGCTACAGCGGGACGACCTGGTCGAAGAACACCATCGGCTGACCGGCCGGGTGCACATCGGTGAACTTGTCCTCGCGCCAGGCGTGGTACTCCTCCGCGTGGATGGTCCACAGTGCCGGCGGGTCGGCGTTGAGCTCCGCCGTCGCCTCCTGGTAGAGCGCCAGCCGCGCGTCGTCGTCGATGGTGGTCAGGCCCTCGACGAACTTCGACTCGAACTTGGGGTTGTCGTAGTACTTCGACGCGCTGCCCTTCTGCAGCCAGGAGTAGGCGAACGAGGCATCCGCCAGCACGAATGCCGAGAACGGCATGTGGTAGACGTGCGGCGTCCGTGGCTGCCGGCCGTAGATGCCGTCCCGCCACTGGGCGGTCTCGATGTTGTTGATGGCGGTCTTGACGCCGATGTCCTCGAAGTTCTGGGCCGCCGCGAGCGCCTGCCGACCAAACGCCGGGTTGCCCTCCACGCGCGAGGTGAGCGTGGTCTCGAAGCCGTCCGGGTAGCCGGCG
>DAOULG010000109.1:0-20554 GCA_034420495.1 Dehalococcoidia bacterium | reverse complement strand
CTACGTCGCCGCGATCGTCATCTCGGCCGTCCTGCGCCTCGCCTTCGGCTGGGGAACCTGAGGGGCGGCCGGGTGCGGGTGCTCGTCTGCCCGCAGGAGTTCAAGGGCTCGCTGACCGCAGAGGAGGCGGCCGCCGCGATCGCGCGCGGAGCGCGCAACGCGCTCGCGCGCCGGGGCCTGACGGGCCGCGTCGTCGAGCGGCCGATCGCGGACGGCGGACCGGGCACGCTTGCGCTGCTCGCCGGGGCGACGGGAGCGGGCATGCGCCGCGTGGGGGTGGCCGGGCCCCTCGGCGAGCCGGTCTCCGCGCGCCTGGCGCTGCTCCCCCGCGCCGGGAGGGCGCCGCTCGCCATCGTCGAGTCGGCCGAGGCGTGCGGCCTCGCCCTGCTCCCACCCGGGCGGCGGGATCCGGCGGCGGCGACGACGCGCGGCGTCGGCGAGCTGCTGCTCCGCGCCCTGCTCGACGGGGCGCGGGAGGTCGTGGTCGGCGTCGGCGGCACGGCGACCAACGACGGCGGCTCGGGCGCCGCGTCGGCGCTCGGCCTCATGCTGCGCGACGCGCGCGGCGCGCCGCTCGCCGAGGGAGGAGCGGCGCTCGCCCATCTGGCGCGGATCGAGCGCGCGCCGGGCGAGGGCACGCCCGGGCCGCTCGCCGGAGCCGTCGTGCGCATCGCCGTCGACGTCTCCAACCCCCTGCTCGGCCCGGAGGGGGCGACGGCCACCTACGGCCCGCAGAAGGGAGTCGACGCGGCCCTCCTCCCCCGCCTGGAGGCCGGGCTCGCGCGCTGGGCGGACCGCTGCCGCGAGGACCTGGGCGTCGACGTGGCGGATCGGGAGGGGGCGGGAGCGGGCGGCGGGCTTCCGGTGGGACTCCTCGCCGCGTCTTGCGCGGGCGGTGCCGAGGCGCGGATCGAGGGAGGGTCGGCGCTGGTCGGCGAGGCGGTCGGTCTCCCCGCCGCCGCGCGCGCCGCCGACGTGGTCATCACGGGCGAGGGGCGGCTGGACGAGCAGAGCGCCTTCGGCAAGGCCACCAGCTACGCCGCCTCGGTCGCCGCGTCCGCCGGTCTGCCCTGCCTCGCGGTCTGCGGGGAGCTCGGCTCGACGCCCCCGGGGGTGCGTGATGTGGAGGCGGCCGGAGCGGGGCGGTCGGCCGAGGAGGCGATGCGGCGCGCGGAGGCGCTCGTCGCTCGCGCGGCCGAGCGGCTTCTTGCGCGCTTTCTCGCCTGAGTCGCCGGCCGGAGGCGCACGCCGGTGGAGCCGCCGGCGCCCTCACCGGCCCGTCAGCCGATCCCCAGCTCGTCGAGACGCTCGTCGTCGATGCCGAAGTGGTGACCGATCTCGTGGACGACGGTGGTGGCCACCTCCCGCGGTATGTCGCGGGGATGGACGGCGCGTTCGAGCGGGCCCTGGTAGATGACGATGCGATCCGGGAGCGTGAGCTGGTAGTCGCCGCGCTCGGGATGGGGTGTGCCGACATAGAGCCCGAAGAGATCGCCCTCCGGAGGCAGCCCCGCCTCGCGGAGGTCATCGGCGGAGGGCTCGCGGCGGATCACGATCTCGACGTTGACCATCCGGTCGCTGATCTCGGCGGGCAGCGACCGGAGCGCGCGCTGGACGAGCCGCCGGAAGCGGGACCGCTCCATCCTAGGCGGCGCGCCCGCGCGCCGGGGCTGCGCCCGCCCCGGTCACGGGAGCCGCTGATCGGCCCGGGACCAGAGCGTGCGGTAGCCATCGCCGGTGATGGCACGGCGCAACTCCTCGCGCTCGATGCCCAGGAGCGCCTCGTGCGCCTCGTGGAGCTCGGTGATCGCCTCGAGCGCGTCGAGCGACGCGAAGCGCTCGCGCACGAGATCGTTCAGGCCGAGACGCTCGAGGGAGCGGACGCGGAACGGCCAGATCACGACGCGCAGCCGCTTAAGGGGAGGCAGGCCGGGACGCGCCTCCTCGACGGAGGCGACGCGTTCGGCGATGGTGCGGGCCTGCGGCAGCACGCAGGCCCCGGGGCCCCGCTCGGCGCTGTCGCGGAAGTCGATCAGCAGTCGCTGCGGGAAGGGCTCGAAGCGCAGCAGGACATGATCGGCCGTGCGCAGCGATCGCCTCAGCCCGGAGAGGTCGACCTCGAAGCGATGTTCCACATCGTCAGTCTACACGCCCTCCAGATCCGCCCGGCACCCCGGGGGGCGCCGCGCCGCGAGGCCGGCGTTGCCGCCGAGGGCCGTGCCGCCGAGAATCACGCGGTGGCGAGCTGGCGGCGCGTCCCGGGCGCTCTCTCCCTCGCGTCGCCGGCGTCGTCGTCTCGATGGCCGGCGGCGCTCCTCGCGCTGGCCGTGCTCGCCGCGGCCTGCGGCGACGCGACCCCCGCGCCCCCCGATCCCCCCGCGCCGGAGCCGGCCGCCTCCGCACCCGCACTCCCGCCGCGCCCGCAGGAGGGGCCGCCGCGCGCCTTCCGTCTCGGTTTCACCGCCACGCCGGCCGAGCTGACCGACGAGTCCTATGCCGCCGCCTTCGACCTGGCCGCACGGCACGGCGAGGTGATCGTCGTCCCGCGTGCGCCCAGGTGGGCCTCGTTCCTGCCCGGCGCGGAGGAGGACGAGGAACTCGTCGCGCGCACGGTCTCTGAGAGGGAGGCGGCGGCGGCGCGCGGGCTCGCACTCGCGGTGGCGATCGACCCGTTCGATCCCGCAGACCGCGGCCGCCTCGCCTCGCTGCCGGCCGGCTACGAGGGACGCGACCTCTCCAATCCGGCGCTGAGGCGGGCCTTCGTGGAGGAGGCGCGCTACGTCGCGGCCAACCAGCGCCCGGCGTACCTCTCGCTCGCCAGCGAGATCAACTCGACCTTCGAGCGGGCTCCGACGGCGTATCGCCAGTTCACGGCCGTCTACCGCGAGGCCTACCGCGCCGTGAAGGCCGTCAGCCCGGAGACGAAGGTCTTCGTCACCTTCCAGTACGAGGAGCTCGTGGGCGTCGTCCCGTGGCTTCCGCCGCACGTGCCGCGCTGGGAGCTCCTGGAGGACTTCCGGGGGCGGCTCGACCTGCTCGCGCTCTCGAGCTTCCCCTCCTTCGCCTACTCCGTCGCCCGCAAGGTCCCGCAGGACTACTACGCGCGGGCTGCGGAGCGCATCGAGGCGCCGATCGCCTTCCTTCCGGCCGGCTTCTCGTCGACGCCGGGGCGGGACGGCGTGAACTCATCGACGGAAGCGGAGCAGCGGCGCTTCCTGACGAGGCTGCTCGTCGATGCGGAGGCGCTCGGCGCCGAGCTCGTCGTGTGGTACCTCGGTCGCGATCCGCGCTACGAGGTCGCCCGCCCGGCCGACCTGCTGGCGAGCACCGGCCTGCGGGACGCGGGCGATGCCCCGAAGGAGGCATGGGCGATCTGGGAGGAGGCGGCGAAGCGGCCGCTGACGGGCGCCGCCGTCCCGGGTCCGGGCCCGCGCTAGCCCCGGGCGCCCTCGCGGCTCGCCGCGAGGAGGTCTCTGGTCAGTTCCGCCTGGCCGAGATGCTCGGCCGCGTGCGTCGCGACGAGGAGCAGCGTCTCGCGCCCGGTGAGCTCCCCCTGGCGCGGGTGGACGAGCCCCTCGTCGAGGCGTCGGGCCGGGAGCTCCGCGAGACAGTCGCGCATCTCGGAGCGCAGCGCCCGCCAGTGACGGTCGAGCGGGTCGCCCGAGTCGCCGGCGGCGCGGAACTCGGCGTCGCGATCGCGGTCGTCGGCCTGGCCGCAGAGCACGGCGAGAAGGCCCTGGCGCGCGTTGGCGACCGTGTGCGTCGCGAGGACGTAGAGGCTGTTCGCCTCCGGCGCCGGCGGGCGCCAGTTCAGATCGTCCGCGTCGCGATCCGCCACCAGGGCGACGAGGGCGTCTATCCGCCGGGAGATGCTGCTCCAGGCCGCCTCGACCTCGGCGCTGGCGAATCCGCTCACACCCACCTCCCGGCGTACGGCGCGGTGCGCTCTCCCGCGCCGGCCCACCCTAGCACGGAGCCCGCGCGCACCGCGCCGCCGTCCCGCGCCCGGCGTCCCGGAGCGATCGCGCGAGCGGACGCCGGGCCGGCGCGCCCGCTCGCTTGAGTTTCGGTGCCGCGGCCGCTACACTCCGTGGGCGTTGTGCGCCGCCGATCTGCTTGCTGTTGCTTGCTCGTATACGCCCGCGCCCGCGCGTGCGGTGGCGCGGGCTTCGTGTGCGACGGCCCGGTTGGCCGGTGTGACCGCGAGCGTCCATGGCTGCGCGCGCGTCCCTGAGAGGCAATCCCGCGATCTGAACTCGCCGCGAGCGCCGAGCGCCGTCCGCGCCCTCCTCCGCCGGGGCCGGGCGGTGCCGTGGCGGGAGCAGCGGAACGTCATCCCGCGGCCACACGTCCAGGAAAGGGGTCACTGTTGACGATCGCCCACAGCTCTGCGCAGCCGGTTCCGAGCGTGATCAAGGACTTCGGGCGAGCAGAGCACGTGCTCGAGATGCCTCACCTGATCCAGATGCCGCGGCGCTCCTACGACCTCTTCCTGAAGGAGGGGCTCCGCGAGTTGCTCGATGAGATCTCGCCGATCGCCGACTTCACCGGTCACCGCATGGAGCTGCGCTTCGGCGACTACCGGCTGGAGGATCCGAAGCACAGCGAGCGCGAGTGCCGCGCGCGCGACGCCACCTTCGCGGCGCCGCTGCGGGTGCGCGTCGAGTTGCTGGTGAAGGAGACGGGCGAGGTCAAGGAGCAGGAGCTCTTCATGGGCGACCTGCCGCTCATGACCGAGCACGGGACCTTCATCATCAACGGCGCCGAGCGCGTCGTCGTCTCGCAGCTGGTCCGCTCGCCGGGTGTCTACTTCACCGGCGTCGTCGACCCGGTCTCCGGGCGGCGCCTCACGGCCGCGAAGCTGATCCCGAACCGCGGCGCGTGGCTCGAGTTCGAGACCTCCCCCAAGGACCTCGTCTCGGTCAAGGTGGACCGCAAGCGCCGGATCCCGATCACGGTGCTGCTGCGGGCGATCGACGAGGAGGAGGGGCTCCCCGACGAGGAGCTCGGCACCGACGAGCGCGTGCGCGCGATCCTGGCGGATGTCGACCGCGACGCCGATCACTCCTACCTGGAGGCGACCCTCGCGAAGGATCCCTCCGCGAACCGCCGCGAGGCGCTCGAGGAGTTCTACCGCCGCATGCGCCCCGGCGATCCGCCGACCGCCGAGAACGCGCGGAGTCTCCTCGACTCGCTCTTCTTCAACGACCGCCGATACGACCTGGGCAGGGTCGGCCGCTACAAGATGAACAAGAGGCTCAGCCTGATCGATGCGCCGACGACCCGGACGCTCAGGCGGGAGGACCTGATCGCGATCGTGCGGCGGATCTTCGAGATCAACAACGGGCGGGGAATCCCCGACGACATCGACCACCTCGGCAACCGGCGCGTGCGGGCGGTCGGGGAGCTGATCCGCAACCAGTTCCGCGTCGGCCTGCTGCGCATGGAGCGCGTCGTCCGGGAGCGGATGACGATCACCGACCCGGAGGAGGCGACGCCGTCGGCGCTCGTCAACATCCGGCCGGTCGTCGCCGCCCTGAAGGAGTTCTTCGGCGGCTCGCAGCTCTCGCAGTTCATGGACCAGGTCAACCCGCTGGCCGAGCTCGGGCACAAGCGGCGCCTCTCCGCCCTCGGGCCGGGCGGGCTCTCGCGGGATCGCGCCGGCTTCGACGTGCGCGACGTGCATCACAGCCACTACGGCCGCATCTGCCCCATCGAGACCCCCGAGGGCCCCAACATCGGCCTGATCGGGAACCTCGCCACCTACGGCGTGGTGAACGACTTCGGCTTCATCGAGACTCCGTACCGCGCCGTCCGGCGGACGCTCTCGCCGCGGAGCCCGGAGCTCGTCGGGCGCATCCTGAGCGAGCCGGTGACCGGCCCCGACGGGGAGACCGTCGGCGAGGCGGGCGCGGTGGTCGACGCCGCGCTCGCGAAGGCGATCGCCGCCGCCACGGAGGAGGAGATCGCCGTCGCGCCCTTCGCCTCGACCGAGTCGCTCTTCCTGGATGCGCACGAGGAGGAGGAGCACCGCGTGGCGCAGGCGAACACGCGCATCGACGATCACGGAAACATCGTCGACGAGCGCGTCGAGGTCCGGCACGGCCCGGACCTCGAGCTGCTTCCGCCGTCGGAGGTCGATCTGATCGACGTCTCGCCGAAGCAGCTGGTCTCCGTCGCGGCGGCGCTCATCCCCTTCCTAGAGCACGACGACGCCAACCGCGCGCTGATGGGGGCCAACATGCAGCGGCAGGCGGTGCCGCTGCTCCGGCCGCAGCTGCCGCTCGTCGGCACCGGCATGGAGGCGCAGGCCGCGCGCGACTCCGGGCAGGTGCTGGTGGCGGAGGAGAGCGGCAAGGTTGTCGCCGCCTCCGCGGACTTCATCACCGTCCGCTATCGCTCGGGGCGCGAGGAGCGCTATCCGCTGATGAAGTTCGTGCGCTCCAACCAGGGGACCTGCATCAACCAGCGCCCGATCGTCGCCGCCGGCGATAAGGTGCGCCGGGGCCAGGTGCTCGCCGACTCCTCCTGCACCCAGGAGGGGGAGCTGGCCCTCGGCCAGTCGGTGCTCGTCTCCTTCATGTCCTGGGAGGGATACAACTTCGAGGACGCGATCATCCTCTCGGAGTCGGTGCTGCGCGAGGACAAGTTCACCTCCATCCACATCGAGAAGTACGAGGTGGAGGCCCGGGACACGAAGCTGGGCGCGGAGGAGATCACGCGCGACATCCCGAGCGTCGGGGACGAGGCGCTGCGCCACCTCGACGAGGGGGGCATCGTGCGCGTCGGCGCCGAGGTGAGCGAGTCCGACATCCTGGTCGGCAAGATCACCCCCAAGGGCGAGACCGAGCTCACCCCCGAGGAGAAGCTCCTGCGCGCGATCTTCGGCGAGAAGGCGCGCGAGGTGAAGGACACCTCGCTGCGCGTCCCGCATGGCGAGCGGGGACGGGTGATCGACGTCCGCGTCTTCCGTCGCGAGGAGAACGACGAGCTCCCCGCCGACGTCAACATGCTGGTGCGCGTCGCCGTCGCCCACAAGCGGAAGATCACCGAGGGCGACAAGATGGCCGGCCGCCACGGCAACAAGGGCGTGGTCTCCAACATCGTCCCGCTCGAGGACATGCCCTACCTGGCGGACGGGCGCCCGGTGGAGATCATCCTCAACCCCATCGGCGTGCCGTCGCGCATGAACATCGGGCAGATCCTGGAGACCCACCTCGGCTGGGCCGCCGACACCCTCGGGTACCGGGCGCTCACGCCCGTCTTCGACGGGGCGACCGACGAGCAGATCCAGGACGAGCTCGCCCTCTCGTGGCTCGCGGTGCAGGCCGGCGCCATCGACCCGACCGTCGGGACGAGCTCGGACGACCCGCTCGGCGAGCGCGTGGTCCGCACCCGCGTCGCCGACTACCTCGCGGAGGCCGGGTTCGACGCCGCCGAGGTGATGGACCCGGAGTCGGTGGGAGCCGCGACGCGCGCCTGCCAGACGCTCTGGCTCGAGCAGATGGGGGAGAGGGACGCCCGCGGCCTCGGCGAGGAGGAGCGCGAGGAGCGCCTCCGGCTCGTCTTCGAGCGGAGCGGTGCGCCGCCGCCCGTGATCGGCAAGCAGCGCCTCTACGACGGCCGCAGCGGCCAGCCCTTCGATCAGCCGGTCACGGTCGGATACATCTACATGATGAAGCTGATCCACCTCGTGGACGACAAGATCCACGCGCGCTCGACCGGCCCCTACTCGCTGATCACGCAGCAGCCACTCGGCGGCAAGGCCCAGTTCGGCGGCCAGCGCTTCGGCGAGATGGAGGTGTGGGCGCTCGAGGCGTACGGCGCCGCGCACGTGCTCCAGGAGATGCTGACGGTGAAGTCCGACGACGTGCTGGGTCGCGTCAAGACCTACGAGGCGATCGTCAAGGGCGAGAACACGATGGAGCCCGGCGTCCCGGAATCCTTCAAGGTGCTCGTCAAGGAGCTGCAGTCCCTGGGGCTCTCCGTCGAGATCCTCAACGAGGAGGAGGAGGAGGTCGCCTTCACGGAGGAGTACATCGAGGCCATACCGAGGCTCGGCATCAACCTTTCGGGCCGTGAGTCGGAGGACGGGGACTAATGCTCGAGGTCAACGACTTCAACGCGATCTGCCTCTCGCTCGCCTCGAGCGCTCAGATCCGGTCGTGGTCGTACGGCGAGGTCACCAAGCCGGAGACGATCAACTACCGCACGCTCAAGCCCGAGAAGGACGGCCTCTTCTGCGAGAAGATCTTCGGCCCGACGAAGGACTTCGAGTGCCACTGCGGCAAGTACAAGCGCGCGCGTTACAAGGGCATCGTCTGCGACAAGTGCGGCGTCGAGGTGGCGCGCTCCAAGGTCCGGCGCGAGCGGATGGGCCACATCAGCCTCGCGGCGCCGGTGGCGCACATCTGGTTCTCCAAGGGCGTGCCGAGCCGCCTGGGACTGCTGCTGGACGTGCCGCCGCGCACGCTCGAGCGCGTGCTCTACTTCTCCCACTACGTGATCACCGAGGTGAACGACGAGGCGCGCGGCCACGCCCTCGAGCTGCTGCAGCTCGAGATGGACGACGAGGTGACGCGCCGGGAGGGCGAGGCCGCGGGCCGCATCGCCGTCCGGGAGCAGGCGCTGGAGCAGGAGCTCTCCGAGGTCCAGGCTCAGCTCGAGTCGGAGCTCGCGCTCTGCGAGGAGGAGCTCGCCCGCCTCGTCGATGAGGTCATGTCCGAGGCGCGCGAGCTGGAGGGCGACCTGCGCGCCCGCGACGGCGAGAAGCTCCGCGCCAAGCTCGCCTTCCGCTCCGAGACGCTGGCAACCCGCGGGACGGCCATCGGCCCCGAGACGCTCGGCGCCCTGACGGAGGCCGCGGAGCGCGCCGTCGGCGGCGTGGAGGAGCAGATCGCCTCCCGCAAGGCCGACCTGCAGCTCCGCGCCGAGGCCGAGGGGCAGCAGCGGCGGGAGGCCGCCTTCACCGAGCTCGAGCCCCTGCGCGCGCAGGTGGCGGAGGTCCGCGAGGCCGTCCGCAAGGAGTACGAGCCGCTGGTGAAGTGGCTCGAGAAGCTCCGGGACCCGGTCGAGGCCGACGCCCTCACCGTGCTCTCCGAGTCGGAGTTTCGGGACGTCGAGGAGCGGTTCGGGCTCGTCTTCAAGGCGTCGATGGGGGCCGAGGCGATCCTCGCGATCCTCGAGCGCATCAACCTCGAGGAGCTCCGGGAGAAGCTCCAGGAGGAGATCGCGAGCACGGGCGGACAGCGGCAGAAGAAGGCGACCAAGCGGCTCCGCATCGTCGAGTCGCTGCGCAAGTCCGGCAACCGGCCGGAGTGGATGGTGGTCCAGGAGCTCCCGGTGCTCCCGCCCGACCTGCGGCCGATGGTGCAGCTCGACGGCGGCCGCTTCGCGACGAGCGACCTCAACGACCTCTACCGCCGCGTCATCAACCGCAACAACCGCCTCAAGCGCCTGCTGAAGCTCGGTGCGCCGGAGATCATCATCCGCAACGAGAAGCGGATGCTGCAGGAGGCGGTCGATTCGCTGATCGACAACGGGCGCCGCGGGCGCGCCGTCTCGGGGTCGGGGAACCACAAGCTCAAGTCGCTCTCGGACCTGCTCAAGGGGAAGCAGGGGCGGTTCCGGCAGAACCTCCTGGGCAAGCGGGTCGACTACTCCGGGCGCTCGGTGATCATCGTCGGTCCCACGCTGAAGCTGCACGAGTGCGGCCTGCCGAAGAAGATGGCGCTCGAGCTCTTCAAGCCCTTCGTCATGCACGCGCTGGTGCGCTCGGGCCTGGCCCACAACATCAAGAGCGCCAAGCGGATCGTCGAGCGCGCGCAGCCCGAGGTCTGGGACGTGCTCGAGGAGGTGATCCGCGAGCGCCCCGTCCTGCTGAACCGCGCGCCGACCCTGCACCGCCTGGGCATCCAGGCCTTCGAGCCGACGCTGGTGGAGGGCTCGGCGATCCAGCTGCACCCGCTCGTCTGCTTCGCGTACAACGCCGACTTCGACGGCGACCAGATGGCCGTGCACGTGCCGCTCTCCTACGAGGCGGTCGCGGAGGCGCGCCAGGTCATGCTCTCGACGAAGAACCTGCTCTCGCCGTCCGACGGGGAGCCCGTCGTGGCGCCGACGCTGGACATGGTCCTGGGCTGTTACTACATGACGTTCGCCCCGGAGGCGGCCGAGGCCGCCCCGGCGAAGGCGTACGCCGGCGCCAACGAGGTGCGCCTGGCCTACGCCCTCCAGCAGGCCGGCATCCACGACCGCATCCGGGTGCGGCTCGGCGGGGGCGAGCTCGTGGAGACGACCGTCGGGCGGGTCCTCTTCAACGAGGTCGTCCCGGCCGGGATGGGCTTCCAGAACCGGACGATGGACAAGAAGGCGCTCCGGGAGCTGGTCTCGCGCGTCTACCTCGAGAAGGGGCCCGAGGTCACCGCCGACGTGGTGGACGCGATCAAGAACATCGGCTTCCGCTACGCGACGCAGTCGGGCCTGACGATCTCGAGCTCCGACATCTCCGTTCCGCGCGACAAGGAGCGGCTGATGGGCGAGTCCGACAGGAGCATCGACGCCATCGAGGAGCAGTTCCAGATGGGGCTGGTCACCGCGGGCGAGAAGCGCGCCGCGGCGATCAGCGTCTGGACCGAGACCACCGCCGAGATGCAGAAGCTCCTCACCGACTCCCTCGATCCGGAGGGTCCGCTCGCGATGATGTCGAACTCGGGCGCGAAGGGGAACATCGCGCAGATCCGCCAGATGGCCGGCTTCCGCGGGCTCATGTCCGACCCCTCGGGCCGGATCATCGAGCTGCCGATCCGCTCCTCCTTCAAGGAGGGGCTGACCGTGCTGGAGTACTTCATCTCCACCCACGGCGCCCGCAAGGGGCTCGCCGACACCGCGCTTCGAACCGCCGACTCGGGCTACCTCACCCGGCGCATGATCGACGTGGCGCAGGATCTGATCATCTCGGTCGAGGACTGCGTCGCCGAGGGCGAGCCGGTGCCCGGCGTCTGGCTGCGCGAGCGCGCGGAGCAGGGCCTCCTCGCCTCGCTCGAGGAGCGCATCACCGGGCGCTGGGCGGCCTCTCCCGCGGCGCACCCGGAGACGGGCGAGGTCCTCGTGGAGCAGAACGAGCCCATCACCGAGGAGAGCGCGCGCGAGGTGGTCGAGGCCGGCGTGGAGCACGTCCACGTCCGCTCCCCGCTCACCTGCCTCGCCAGGCGGGGCATCTGCCGCCGCTGCTACGGCCGCTCGCTCGCGACCGGCCAGCTCGTCGAGCCGGGGGTGGCGGTCGGCATCATCGCGGCGCAGTCGATCGGCGAGCCCGGGACGCAGCTCACGATGCGCACCTTCCACACCGGGGGCGTCGCGGGGCTCGACATCACCTCGGGGCTCCCGCGCGTGGAGGAGATCTTCGAGGCGCGCGTCCCGAAGGGGCAGGCGGTCCTCTCCGAGATCGACGGCCTCGTCCAGGTCGAGCGCGACGGCGATCAGCGCCAGATCCGCGTCTCGCGCACCGACACCGTCACCGAGAGCTACGAGCTCCCGGAGGGGTACGCCCTGCTCGTCTCCGAGGGCGAGCTCGTCGAGAGCGAGCAGCCGCTGGCGCAGGCTCCCGAGGAGACCGGGGAGGCGGCGGAGGCGACCGGCTCCCGCAGCCGCAAGGCGAAGACGCCGGCGCGCGCGGTCCTCGCCGGCCTCGGCGGCCGCGTCGAGTTCGACGAGGAGGCGCCCGCGGAGGGGGCGCGGACGGTCCGCATCGTCACCGAGGTCGCCGACGTCCGGGAGTACGCGATCGCCGCGAACGCGCGGGTGCGCGTCGAGTCGGGCGCCTTCGTGCACGCCGGCGAGCAGCTCACCGAGGGTGCGCTCGACCCGCAGGCCGTGCTCGCGATCCTCGGTCCGGAGGCCGTGCAGGTCTACCTGGTGGACGAGGTCCAGCGGGTCTACCGCTCCCAGGGCGTCAACATCAACGACCGCCACATCGAGGTGATCGTGCGGCAGATGATGCGGCGGATCCGGGTGGAGGAGCCCGGCGACAGCGATCTCCTGCGCTCGGAGCTCGTCGATCGGTGGACCTTCGACGAGCTGAACTCCCGCCTCGCCTCGGAGGAGTCGACTCCCGCCACCGGCGTCCCGGTGCTGCTCGGCGTCACCAAGGCGTCGCTCTCCACCGATTCCTTCCTCGCCGCGGCATCCTTCCAGGAGACGACGCGCGTTCTCACGGACGCCGCCATCTCGGGTGCCACCGACCACCTGCGCGGGCTGAAGGAGAACGTGATCATCGGGAAGCTGATCCCGGCCCGCGCGCAGGTGACGGTCGACCGGCCGGCGCCCATCGCCGAGATGGCGATGCCGGAATCGCTGCTGCTGCCGTTCGCCTTCGACTTCGAGCGCGAGGCGATGTTCGGGGGCACCCCCTCGATCTTCGAGCTCGGGGAGGAGCTGGAGCGCGAGCTCGTCGGCGGGGCGCCGGTGAGCTTCGTCGCCGACCCCGACTAGGGGCGAGCGCCCGCCGGCGCCGGCGGCGCCCCGCGGAGGGCCCGGAGAGATCCCCGGGCCCGCCCCCGCGCCGCGGCCTCGGCGGCGCGCGGCCGGGCCCCCGATCTTCCGCGTGCCGGGGGCCTCGGATACGGTGACGCCATGGGGTCGGGAGAGGGCATGCACGCCGGGCCGGCGATCGCGGTGCGCGGTCTGCGCAAGTCGTACGGCGACGTCGAGGCCGTTCGCGGGATCGATCTCCGCGTCGAGCGCGGCGAGATCTTCGCGATCCTCGGGCCCAACGGCGCCGGAAAGACCACGACCGTCGAGATCCTGGAGGGGCACCTCGAGCGGGGCGACGGCGAGGTCTCGGTTCTGGGCTTCGACCCGGGGCGGCACGAGCGATCTCTGCGGGAGCGGATCGGGATCGTGCTGCAGTCGGCGAGCGTCGACCCGTACCTCTCCGTCGAGGAGACGGTCGACCTCTTCCGCGGCTACTACCCCCGCCCCCTGCCCCGGGAGGCGATCCTCGAGCTGGTCGGTCTCTCGGGGCAGCGTCGCACGCTCGTCCGCCGTCTCTCCGGCGGCCAGCAGCGCCGCCTCGATGTCGCCGTGGGGCTCGCCGGAGACCCGGAGCTGCTCTTCCTCGACGAGCCGACGACCGGCTTCGACCCCTCCGCCCGCCGCGATGCGTGGGAGATGATCCGCGGCCTGCGGTCGCTCGGGAAGACGGTCGTTCTCACGACGCACTACATGGAGGAGGCAGAGTACCTGGCCGACCGCGTCGCGATCCTGGTGAGCGGGAGGATCGTCGCGGAGGGATCGGTGGAGGAGCTCGTGCGCCGGGGGGCGCGCACGACGATCCGCTTCCGCGTCGAGGGCGCGCAGCCGCCGGCGCACCTCGAGGCGGAGCCGGCGGGCGAGGAGGGGGCGTACCGGATCACCACCCTCGATGCGACCGGCGCCCTGCACCGGCTCACCGGCTGGGCCCTGGAGGCGGGGGTCGAGCTCCGGGGGCTCGCCGTCGCCGCCCCGTCGCTCGAGGATCTCTTCCTCGCTCTCGCCGGATCGCCCGAGCGGGACGGGGTCGCGTAGGTGCGCGCCGCCGCCCTGCTGCT
The DNA here is from genome assembly GCA_034420495.1 of Dehalococcoidia bacterium. GTDB lineage: Bacteria > Chloroflexota > Dehalococcoidia > UBA2979 > UBA2979 > VYDC01. Next base: position 6,965 of record DAOULG010000109.1, on the reverse strand, counting down.
GCGCCAGGTCCGGTACGAGAACCGCTCGTTCTGGCGCAATCCCCCGGCGGCGTTCTTCACCATCGTCTTCCCGCTGATGTTCCTCGTCATCTTCAACCTCGTCTTCTCGGACAGGACCGTCGAGATGTCCGGCGGGGAGGTGGCGATTGCCACGTTCTACGTGCCGGGGATCATCGCCCTGTCGGTGATCGGGGCCTGCTACACCAACGTCGCGATGGGGATCTCGTTCTCGCGGGATCAGGGCCTGCTGAAGCGCGTCCGCGGGACGCCGCTCCCGACCTGGGCCCTCCTCGGCGGGAAGGTCGTACACGCCGTCGTGATCGGCATCCTGCTCGTGGCCGTGGTGTCGGCCGCCGGTACGGCCTTCTACGACGTCTCGTTCCCGACGCGGACCCTTCCGGCCTTCGCCGTGACGGTCGTCGTGGGCTCGGCGGCCTTCAGCTCGCTCGGGCTCGCCGTCACCAGCGCGGTCCCCAACGCGGACGCGGCGCCGGCGATCGTGAACGCGTCGATCCTCCCGCTGCTCTTCATCTCCGATGTCTTCATCCCGCTCGACGACGCGCCGGCGTGGCTGACGACCTTCTCCGATCTCTTCCCCGTCCGGCACTTCTCCCTGGCCCTGCAGGCCTCCTTCAACCCCCTGGAGCAGGGGACGGGGTTCGAGGCGGGGCACCTGGCGGTGATGGCCGTCTGGATGGCCGCCTCGATACTGATCGCGATCCGGTTCTTTCGCTGGGAGGCCCGCCGCTGAGGCGCGGGCGGCGGGCCGCGGGCGGGCGCCCGGACTCCTAGACGATCGTGAGCGGGGCGGTGAGGCGCTCGCGCTCCTCGGCGAGGCGGCGGCCCTTGACGTCGTCGCCGGCGCGCTTGAAGGAGACGAGCTCGGAGATCTTGTGACGGCACTCCCCGTGCTCGTTCTGCATGCCGCAGACGTTGCACGGGTCGCGCTTGCAGTCGAGCGTGATCTCCTCGTTGAGCGTCTTCATCCACTCCGCCCGGAGGAACGAGGGCTCGATGCCGCCGTGGATGTGCGACCACGGCAGCTCCTCCCAGAGATCGCGCTCGCGCTGCCCGTAGAAGGCGGGATCGAGATCGTGCTCGGCGAAGGCCCGCTCCCAGAGAGACCAGTCGTGGCGGTCGGACCAGGAGTCGAACGTTGCGCCGAGGCGCCAGGCGGTCTCGACCACGTCGGCGACGCGGCGGTCGCCGCGCGAGAGCACGGCCTCGAGCAGCGACTTCTCCGGCTCCTCCCAGCTGAACTGCACCTTCGCGCGGCGGCAGCCGTCGCGCAGGATGCGGTGGCGGCGGCGCAGCGTCTCGGCGTCCGTCTGCCCGATCCACTGGTAGGGGGTGTGCGCCTTGGGGATGAAGTTGGACGTCGAGACGCGCACGCGCGCCCGGCCGCCGACGTGGCGCCGCCCTATGGCGCGCACCTCGGAGGCGATGCGGACGATCTCCTCGACGTCGAAGTCGGTCTCGGTCGGCTGGCCGACCATGAAGTACATCTTGATCGAGGTCCAGCCGTTCGCGAAGGCGTTCTCCGCCGCGGTGAGGATCTCCTGCTCCGAGACGAGCTTGTTGATGGTGTTCCGCAGACGTTGCGAGCCGGCCTCGGGCGCGAGCGTGAGCGTGTGCTTCTTGCCGCGTGCGACGGCGTTGGCGACGTCGACGGAGAAGGAGTCGACCCGCGTCGAGGGGATCGAGAGCTTGAGCCCCCGGTCGCCGTGGGCATCCATCAGCGCGTGGACCATCGGGCCGATCTCGCGGTGGTCGGTGGTCGAGAGCGACATCAGGGAGATCTCCTCGTACCCGGTGTTCGCCATCAGCTCGCCGGCCGCCTCGACGACCTCCTCGACGCTCCGCTCCCGCGTGGGGCGGTAGATCATCCCCGCCTGGCAGAAGCGGCAGCCCTGCGTGCAGCCGCGCTGGATCTCGACCGCGGCGCGGTCGTGTACGACCTCCATGAACGGGACGATCGGCCGGGTGATCGCGGGCTCGAGGCGCTGCAGCACGCGCCGCACGGGACGCGGCGGCGCCGCGTCGTCGACGGGCACGGTCTCCGAGATCGTCCCGTCGTCCTTGTAGCGCTGCTCGTAGAGCGAGGGCACGTAGGTCCCGGAGATGCCGGCCAGCCGGCGATGGAGCTCCTCGCGGGGCCCGCCGCCGCCCCGCTTCCACGCGGCCACGACATCCAGGATCTCGCGGATCAGCTCCTCGCCCTCGCCGAGCGCGAAGGCGTCGATGAAGGGGGCGAGGGGCTCGGGCTCGAGCGCGCAGGAGCCGCCGGCTATCACGATCGTCTCGTCGTCCGCACGATCGGCGGTCCGGATCGCGATCCCGGCGAGGTCGAGCATGTTGAGCACGTTCGTGTAGCAGGCCTCGTATTGCAGCGTGATGCCGAGCACGTCGAACTCGCCCACGGGGCGGTGGCTCTCCAGCGAGCGCAGCGGCTCGCCGTGCGCGCGCAGCAGCTCCTCCATGTCCACCCACGGGGAGAAGACGCGCTCGCAGAGTGCGTCGTCCCGCCCGTTGATGATGTCGTAGAGGATCATCAGCCCGAGGTTGGACATCCCCAGGTCGTAGAGGTCGGGGTAGGCGAGCGCGACGCGGATCGGGTGGCGCTCCCAGTCCTTGACGACCGAGTTGAGCTCGCCACCCGTGTAGCGCGCCGGGCGTGCGACGCGGCGCAGCAGCGAGGTGTAGAGAGCGTCCACCGCGGCTCCTCCCCCCGGCGCGGGCAGGGCTCTGCCGGCCCCGGACGTGACGATCGAGCTTAGCCGAGGGCCTGCGGCGGGTCCACGTCGCCGGTGCGCCGCCGCGTGGCCCGGTGGTGCGGGGATCGCTACGCTGTCGCCGTCGCGGCGTCCCGCGCCGGGTGCGACCGGGGGTGTGACGTATGGCGGAGGGTGTCCGCGCATCGCGGGGGCGGGCGGCGCCGCGCGGGCGCCCGCGGGAGGGCGCCGTCGTGGCGATCCTCCTCGCGGCCGGCTCATCCACGCGCATGCGCGGGGCGGCGGAGCCCGACCGGGAGAAGCTCTGGGCGCAGCTCGACGGGGGCCCGCTCGTTGCGCGCCCGCTCGCGATGCTCGCCTCCCTCCCCATCGATCGCCTCGTGGTCGTCGCCCCGGGCGCCCGCCACGACGAGATCGCCGGGCTGGGCGCCGCGGAGGATCTGCTGCTGGTGGAGGGCGGCGCGAGACGGCAGGACTCGCTCGCCGCCGGCGTCGCGGCCGCCCCGGATGCGGGCTGGTATGTGGTGCACGACGCGGCGCGCCCGCTCGCCTCGCGCCGGCTCGCGCTCCGCGTGCTGGACGCGGCGAAGAGGCACGGGGCGGCGCTCCCCGGCGTGCCCGTCGTCGACACCATCAAGGAGGTCGACGGCGACGGCCGCGTCGTGAGGACGGCGGCCCGCGCTCCCCTGCGGGCCGCCCAGACGCCCCAGGCATTCTCCGGCGAGCTGCTCCGGCGCGCGCTGGCGGCGGCCCCGCACCCCGGTGCGGGCGAGGCCACCGATTGCGCCTCGCTCGTGGAGCGCATCGGCGAGACGGTCTGGCTGGTCGAGGGCGAGGAGTGGAACGTGAAGGTCACGACGGCCTCCGATCTCGCGCGGCTCCGGGCCGCCGTGCGCGACGCGGCCTCCCCGGGGAGCCCGGCGCCGGGAGCGGGGGCGCCCTGATGCGCGTGGGGATCGGATACGACGTACACCGCCTCGACGACGGCGGCACGCTCCGCCTGGGCGGGATCGAGGTGGCGGGCGCCCCTCGCCTGTTGGGGCACTCGGACGGCGATGCGCTGCTGCACGCGATCACCGACGCCCTGCTCGGGGCCGCCGGCCAGGGCGACATCGGCCAGCACTTCCCGCCGGGGGAGCCCTCCCTCGCCGGGGTCGATAGCCGCGAGCTCCTGCGCCGCGCCGCGCGGCTCATCGCCGCGCAGCGCTTCAGCGTCTCCAACGTGGATGCGACGGTGCTGGCCGAGCGCCCCCGCATCGGCCCGTTACTCCCCGCGATGTGCGAGTCGATCGCCCGCACGCTCGGGATCGAGACCGGGCGGGTCAACGTGAAGGCGACCACCAACGAGGGACTGGGCGACATCGGGCGCGGCGAGGCCATCGCCGCGATGGCCGTGGCCGTGCTGGAAGAGGATGTGGCGTAAACTCTAGCTGCGGGGGCAGTCGCCGCAGGCCGCGAGGACTCGCCGATGAGCTGGCTGTCGTCCGTGCGGGATGCCGTGCGCACAGCGCAGGAGCGCGATCCGGCCGCGCGATCGGCCGCGGAGGTGCTCCTCGCCTATCCCGGCATCCACGCGCTGCTGCTGCATCGCATCGCGCACCGGCTCGACAGGGCGGGGCTGGCCGTGGTGGCCCGCCTCGTCGCGCACCTCGGTCGCCTGGCGACCGGCATCGAGATTCACCCGCGGGCGCGGATCGGGTCGCGCCTCTTCATCGACCACGGGATGGGCGTCGTCATCGGCGAGACCGCCGAGATCGGCGACCACTGCCACCTCTATCAGGGCGTGACGCTCGGCGGCACGTCGACGAGACGGGAGAAGCGCCACCCGACGCTCGAGGATCACGTCGTGGTGGGCGCCGGGGCGAAGATCATCGGCGCGGTGACCATCGGACACCACGCACGCATCGGGGCGGGTGCGGTCGTGGTGTCGAGCGTCCCGCCGCACGCGACCGTCGTCGGCGTTCCCGGCCACGTCGTCGCCGTCACGGCGGCCGGCGACGAGACGGTCGAACGCCTCCCCGACCCCGGCTGGGATCGCATCGACGCCCTGGAGCGCCGCATCGAGAGCCTCGAGCGGGAGCTCGCGGCGCGCGACGCCGGCGCGGAGGGGCCCGCCCCGGGGGTCCCGGGCGCCGCGACGCCCGTGGCGGCCGGCGAGCCCGGGGGCGAGGGCGCGGGCGACGCGGCCGAGGCGGGCGAGCGCTGATGCGGCTTCGCAGCACGCTCTCGGGCTCCCTCGAGGAGGTCGCCCCGGAGAACGGCCGGATCGGTGTCTACGTCTGCGGCGTGACGCCGTACACCGAGAGCCACATCGGCCACGCGATGTCGCTCCTCGTCTACGGCGTGCTGATCCGCTACCTGCGGTGGCGGCATCCGGACGTCGAGGTCCGCTACGTCTCGAACTACACCGACGTCGACGACAAGATCATCGAGCGCGCGCTCGAGCTCGGGCGCGATCCGGGCGCGCTCGCGCAGCAGAACATCGAGCTCTGGGAGAGGCAGCAGGCCGCGCTCGGCATCCTGGCGCCGGACGTGCGGCCGCGCGTGACGACGGAGATCGAGGCGATCGTCGGGGCCATCGACCGCATCATCGGCAACGGCCACGGCTACGCGGTTCCGGGCGCCGGGGTCTACTTCCGGGTCCGATCGCTGCCCGGCTACGGGAAGCTCTCGCACCGGACGCTCGACGAGATGCGCGCCGGCACGCGCGAGGAGCCGGGCCCCGGGAAGGAGTTCCCGCTCGACTTCGCGCTGTGGAAGGCGGCGAAGCCGGGCGAGCCGACCTGGCCCTCCCCGTGGGGCCCCGGCCGGCCCGGATGGCACATCGAGTGCTCCGCGATGGCCCAGCGCTACCTGGGTGCGAGCTTCTCCCTGCACGGAGGGGGCACGGACCTGGTCTTCCCGCACCACGAGAACGAGATCGCCCAGGCGGAGGCGGTGACCGGGCCGGGCAGCTTCGCTCGCCTCTGGATGCACAACGGGATGGTGCTGCGCGACGGCGAGAAGATGTCCAAGTCGCTCGGGAACGTCGTCTCCGTCGCCGAGGCGCTCGACCGGTGGACGCCGGACGCACTCCGGCTCTTCGTGCTCGCCAAGCACTACCGCCAGCCGACGAACCTCACGGATGAGGCGCTGGCGGCGGCGCAGAGGGGCGTCGATCGCCTCACGGAGGCGCTCGCCGGGTCACCCGCCGGCGGGGACGGGACGGCGCCCGAGGCGGTAACGGCCCGGGCCCGCTTCATCGAGGCGATGGACGATGACCTGAACACGGCGCAGGCGCTCGCCGCGCTCTTCGAGCTGGCGCGTGCCGTCAACAGGGGGAGGGAGGCGGGAGCCGGCGGGGCGGCTGAGCACGCCACGCTCCGCGAGCTGGCGTCGGTGCTCGGCCTGGGGCTTGCCGCGGGCGATGGCCTCTCCCGGGTGTCGCGGTCCGAGCTCTCCGAGGTCGCGGCCCGCTTCGACGTCCCCTCGGCGGGCCTCGACGCCGCGGGCGTGATCGATGCGCTGCTCGCGCTGCGGCAGACCGCCCGTTCGGAGCGGGACTTCGCGCTCTCGGATGCGATCCGCGACGCGCTCGGCGCGGCCGGCATCGAGGTGCGGGACGGCCAGCAGGGGGCGCGCTGGGGCGTCCGCGGGTAGCCGATCCGCGCCGGCTCCGGCTAGACGTACAGAGGAGCCCGTTCATATACTCATGGGCCGGATGCGCCCGTGTGCGCCTGGCGCGCGCGGCCCTCGCGGGGAGCCGGGGCTCATCGTCGGCGTCCCGCCGCCCGAGTGGCGCAATGGCAGCGCAACCGATTTGTAATCGGTAGGTTAGTGGGTTCGAATCCCCTCTCGGGCTCCAGATCCGCCGGGACGGCGGGCCCCGGGGGGTGCCGACGGGTGCCCGTGGCGTATGTGCACGGAGACGCAGGGGTGGGAGAGTGGTTAATTCCAGCGGACTGTAAATCCGCCGCCGCAAGGCTACGCAGGTTCGAATCCTGCCCCCTGCACCAGGCATGAGCGGCGTCACGGCGCAGTTGGGCCCTCATAGCTCAGCCGGCAGAGCGCGTTCTTGGTAAGAACGAGGTCAGCAGTTCGAATCTGCTTGAGGGCTCCATCATCCCGATACAGATCTGGTCCGGATAGGGAACGTCTGGGAGCGTGCGAGGGAGACAGAGGGATGGCGAAGGACAAGTTTGAGCGGACGAAGCCGCACGCGAACGTGGGGACGATTGGTCACGTGGACCACGG
>DAOULG010000108.1:0-8380 GCA_034420495.1 Dehalococcoidia bacterium | reverse complement strand
CGGCGCCGCGCGGCGGGGGGCCGGCGCGGCCGCGCGCGCGGCGCTCCGCGCCCCCGCGCGCCTCGGCTCGGCGGCGCGCGCGATCCTCTTCGGGCGCCCGGCCCGCGAGCCGCGCCCGCCCCGCCCGAGGCCCGAGCGCCGGAGGCGCGGCCGCGGGAGGCGGGAGCTGCCGGGGGTCGCCACCGTCGTGGCGCAGCGCGACGACGACTGGCAGGCGGTGATCGGGCGCATCGACACCGCGACCGAGCCCGACATCATGCTGGTGGTCCCGCGCGGCGCCCGCGCGCTCCGGACGGCGACGGCGTGGGCGCACGTCGCGGCCCACGTGCGCCGCCGGGGCATCGCGCTCGGCATCGTCTCCTCGCGCGGCGACGTGCGCGCGCACGCCCGGGCGAACGGTCTGCGCGCCTCGCGCTCGCCCCGCGGGCTCCGGCGCGGGCCGTGGCGGCTGCGCGTCGGCGGCCGCCGCTTCGCGATCCCGATGCCCCGGCTCGGGTCCTCGCTGCGCGGGCTCCTCCTGCTGGCGGCGGCCGCGCTGGCCGGCGCCGCCGCCTGCTACCAGCTCCCCTCGGCGCGCATCGTGGTGGTGCCGGCGAGCGAGCCCTTCAGCCGCCAGGCGCAGGCGCGGCCGCAGCCGCTGATCGAGGAGCCGGACGTCTCGCTCGCGATCGTCCCGGCGGAGAGCATCGAGCGGGAGTTCTCCGTCACGCTCGCCACGGTGCCGACCGGCGAGGTCGAGATCGGCGACGAGCGCGCCTCGACCCTCCTGCGCTTCAGCAACGGGGGGGACTCCCCCGTCGACCTGCCGGCCGACACGGTGGCCCGCACCGACTCCGGGACGGCCTTCCTCACCGAGAGGCCGGCCGTCGTGCCGCCCGGCGGCTCGGTGGAGGTGGGGGCGGCGGCGGAGTACCCCGGCGTCGACGGCAACGTCGCCCCGGGCGAGATCGGCATCCTCGGCGAGGAGCTCCCGGTCACGCTCAGCGTCATCAACCCGGTCGCCTCAGAGGGCGGCTCCAACGTCCTGGTTCCGGCCGTCGCGCAGGAGGACGTCGACCGCCTCCGCGAGCTCGCCCCCGAGGTCCTCGCCCGCGCCGGGGCCCGGGAGCTCCACGCCGCCTCCGAGGAGGCGACCCTCCTTGAGGCGACGGTCGGGATCGTGATCCTGGGCGAGCAGCCGCAGGCGCTCCTGGAGGAGGCGACCGATCTCTTCCTCGTGGACTACACGGCGCTCGCCTCGGGGCTCATGGTCACCGACGACGACGCCGCCGCCTACGCCCGGCTCCTCATCGAGGAGGCGCTCCCCGAGGGGGTCGCCCTCCTCCACGACACCGTCTCCGCGACGCTCTCCTCGCCGCCGGAGGGAACGGGGGGCGGCGTCCTCATCCAGGCGCAGGGACGCGTGCACGCCGTCCCCGACCTCGACCCGCTGCGCGCCGAGCTCACCGGCCTCGAGCCGGGGGAGGCCGCCGCGAGGCTGGTCGCGCTCCTCTCGCTCGAGGAGCTGCCCCGCGTGACGCTCGAGCCGCAGTGGGTTCCCTGGCGGTGGACGCCGCAGCGCGCCGAGCGGATCACGATCGACTTCGCCGGGATGCTCGAGGAGCCGGAGGAGGAGGGCGAGGGGGAGGCCGAGGGAGATCCCCCCGCGGAGGATGAGGACGAGGAGAGCCGCACCCCCGCCGGCCGCGGGACGGAGCCGGCCGCCGCCCGGGCGCAGGCCCGCTGATGCGCTGGATCGGCGTCGACCCCGGCGCCGCGCGCGTGGGCCTCGCCATCTGCGACGACGACGAGCGCCTCGCCGTGCCGCTCGAGGTGGTCCCGGCCTCCGCCGCCTTCCCGGCGGTGCGCGCCACCGCGTCGCGCGAGCGGGCCGGCGGCATCGTCGTCGGGCTGCCGCTCACGCTCGCCGGCGCGGAGGGGGAGGCGGCGCGGGCCGCGCGCCGCCTCGGCGCCCGGCTCGCCTCGCTCGGGCTCCCGGTCGAGTACGCCGACGAGCGGCTCACGACCTGGGCGGCGGAGCAGGCCTCGCCCAGGGGGGGAGGCCGGGGGGGCCGGGCGGAGCGCCCCGCCGACGACATCGCGGCGGCGATGATCCTGCAGCGCTTCCTGGACGCGCGCCGCGACGCGCCGGGCGCGGCCGCCTCGGGGGACGACGATGCGGCCCCGTGATCCGCTCGTGCTCGTGCTGGCGGCGCTCCTCATCTACGCCGCGCTGGTGCTGGGCGGAGCCCGCGCGCTCGTCGAGAGGACGCCTCAGCAGGCCGCCTCCGCCCTCGATGCGCGCGCCCCGGCGGCCGCGGTCGCGGTGAGCTTCGCCGTCGACGAGGGCGAGCTGGAGGTGCCGCAGGGCGCCGGCGCCGGCGGCATCGCCCGGATCGCGCAGGAGGCCGGCGTGCTGGCGGACGAGCAGGCCTTCCTGCTCCTGCTCGACTACCAGCGCGCGGCCCCGGAGCTCCAGGCCGGGCGCTACACGCTGCTGCGCCCGACGCCGGCGGGCGAGCTGATCCGGCGCCTGCGCGCCGGCACCCCGCGCGAGGCCGTCATCTGCGTGCCGGCGGGGCTGCGCCTGGAGGAGCTGCGCGAGCTCCTCACGCAGGAGGGGCGGGAGGCGCCGCCGGGATGCGTCGAGGGGCCGCTCGTCCCGGAGGCGGAGTGGGACGCGGCGCACGAGGGCCCCCGCAGCCATCCGCTCCTCGCCGGGCGCCCCGAGGGGGCGACGCTCCAGGGCTACCTGGCGGCGCGGAGCTACGCCAGCGAGGAGGCCGCGAGCGCGGAGTCGCTGCTCCAGGCGATGCTCGACGCGCTCGCAGAGACCCTCACCGCGGAGCTCCGGCGGGAGGCCGCCGAGCGCGGTCTCTCCCTCCACGAGCTGCTCACGCTCGCCTCTATAGTCCAGCGCGAGGGCGCCGTCGAGGAGGAGTACCCGCTCATCGCCTCGGTCTTCCTGAACCGCCTGGAGAGCGGGATCCCGCTGCAGGCCGACCCGACCGTCCAGTACGCGATCGCGACAGAGGGGAGCGTCGCGCGCCACGGCTGGTGGAAGGAGTCGCTCACCATCGACGATCTCGCCGTCGACTCGCCCTACAACACCTACCGCGTCGGCGGACTCCCGCCGGGCCCTATAGCGCAGCCCAGCGCCGCGGCGATCCGCGCCGTCGCCGCGGCGCCCGAGACCGATCTCCTCTACTTCGTCGCGAACCCCTCCTGCGACGGCGTGAGCCACCTCTTCTCGGAGACGCTCGACGAGCACATCGCCAAGGTCGAGCGCTACCGCGCGGCCTGCGAGTAGCGCGCCGTGACGGGTCTGGTCGCGCTCCTCGGCCACCCGGTGGCGCACTCCGTCTCCCCCGCCTTCCAGCAGGCGGCGTTCGAGGCCGCGGGCCTCGACGTCCGCTACGAGGCGTGGGACGTGCCGCCGGCCGACCTCCGCCCGGCCGTGGAGCGGCTGCGCGGGGGCGACCTGCTCGGCGCCAACGTCACGGTGCCGCACAAGGTGGCGATGCTGCCCCTGGTCGACCGCCCGGACGGGGCCGCCGAGCGCGTGGGCGCCGTCAACACCGTCGTCAACGCCGGGGGGCTGCTCCAGGCCTCGAACACCGACGTCGCGGGGCTCCGCGGCGCCTGGGAGGAGGCCGGCATCGACGTCGCGGGGGAGCACGTCGTCCTGCTCGGCGCCGGCGGCGCCGCGCGCGCCGCCGTGATCGCGCTCGCCCGCCACGGCGCGGGCGCCGTGACGGTGGCGAACCGCACGCCGGAGCGCGGCGAGGAGCTGCGCCCGCTCGCCGGCGGGGCGCTCCCGGTCTCGACCTGCCCCCTGGACGCCGCCTCCGGCGAGCTCCGCGCGGCCCTGTCCCGGGCCTCGCTGGTGATACACTGCACGCCGCTCGGCATGCGGCACGGCCCCGACGAGACCAGGAGCCCGCTCCCACGCTCGGCGTTCCGTTCCGGGCAGGTGGCGTTCGATTCCGTCTACACCCCGGAGTGGACGCCCTTCCTCCGGGAGGCGTCGCTCGGCGGGGCGCGCGCCGTCGGCGGGCTCGCGATGCTCGTGCATCAGGGCGCGGCCTCGTTCCGGCTGTGGACCGGCGTGGAGCCACCCCTCGGGGTGATGTTCGACGCGGCCCGCGCCGCGCTCGGGGAGCGGTAGCAGGGGGGCGGGCGCGAGGTGGAGATCGGCGTCCTGGTGGTGGTGGCCGTCGGCGTCTTCCTGGGCTTCCTCGTGCTGCAGGGGACCTTCGCCGCGCGCGCCTGGCGCGAGCGCATCGCCTCGGGCGACCTGGAGGTGCTGCGCGAGGCGCTCGACGCCGCCTTCGAGTCGTGGGGGGAGATGCGGCCGCCGAAGGGGATGCCCTCCGCGGACTGGGCGGCGCTCGCCTCCGCCGAGCTCGTCGCGGCCGACCGCGACCGCGCCCGCGCCTCGCTCATCGCCGACGCCGACGTCCGCGTCGTGGCCGGGGGCCGGCGCGAGGTCGCGGGCCCCCTCGCCGTCGGCCGGCGCGCCGCGCTGCGCATGGCCGAGCGCCTCCTCTACGAGATCCCGCACGTCCGCTTCGCCGAGGTGCAGGTCGACGTCTGGGAGCGGTTCCGCGACGCCTCCGGCGCGACCCGCACCCGCGCGCTGCTCACCACGCGCGCGACCCGGGAGCAGGCGGCGGGCGTCGACTGGGCGGCGCGGTGGGAGCTCCCTGAGCCCGACCCGGCCGCTCCCGCGGAGGCCGGCGAGGGCTCCGGGGACGGGGCCGGCGGCGCGGCGGGGGACGGCGTGAGGAAGAACGGGGCGGCTGGGGCCGGGGCGCCGCCCCGTCCCCAGCCGGGCGAGGATCCGGCCCGGGTGCTCGCCGGGTGGCGGACGCGGGAGTCGCCGCCCGGCGGCGAGATCGACCCCGACCGGGGGGCGCTGATCTCCCCGGGCGAGGGGATCACCCTCCAGGCGGACGCGGAGGCGGACGCGGCGGGCGCCGCCCGCGCGCCGGTCGCGGGGGCCGGGCGATGAGCGCGCTCCGCTTCCTCACGGCCGGCGAGTCCCACGGGCGCGGTCTCACCGCGATCATCGAGGGCGTCCCGGCCGGGCTCCCGCTCTCCGAGGATCAGATCGCGCGCGACCTGGCGCGCCGCCAGCAGGGCTACGGCCGCGGGAAGCGCCAGCAGATCGAGCGCGACCGCGCCGAGATCACCGCCGGCGTCCGGCACGGGCGGAGCATCGGATCGCCGATCGCCCTCTGGATAGGCAACGCCGATCACGCCAACGCCAACTGGGGCGTGCGGATGGCGGTCGGGGAGGTCACGGAGGAGGTGGATCCGGTCACGCTGCTCAGGCCGGGGCACGCCGATCTCGCCGGCACGCAGAAGTACGGCCTCGACGACGTCCGCCCCATCCTCGAGCGGGCGAGCGCGAGGGAGACGGCGGCGCGCGTCGCCGTCGGCGCGGTGGCGCGCGCGCTCCTCGCCGAGATCGGCGTGCGCGTCCGCTCCCACGTCCGCTCCGTCGGCGCCGTCGCGTGGGAGGCCCCCGGTGAGGTCGACTGGGAGGCGGTCGAGCGCTCGCCGGTGCGGGTCGCCGACGCCGCCGTCGAGGCCGCGATGATCGCCGCCATCGACGAGGCGAAGGCGCAGCACGACACGCTGGGCGGGGTCTTCGAGGTGCGGGCCGAGGGTCTCCCGTTCGGGCTCGGCAGCCACGTGCAGTGGGACCGGCGCCTCGACGGCCGCATCGCGCAGGCCGTCCTCTCCATCAACGCCGTGAAGGGGGTGGAGGTGGGCGACGCCTGGACGGCGGCGGCGCTCCCCGGCTCCGAGGCGCAGGACGTGATCCTCCCGAGCGCGCGCTGGTCGGGGCGCCCCTGGCGGCGGGCCAGCAACCGCGCCGGCGGCCTGGAGGGCGGGATGACGAACGGGGAGGACCTGGTCGTGCGCGCCGCCATCAAGCCGATATCGACGGTCCCGCGCCGCATGCCGACGGCCGACCTGCACAGCGGGGCGGAGGCGACCTCCTTCTACGAGCGCTCGGACGCCTGCGTCGTGCCGGCGGCGGCGGTGATCGGCGAGGCGATGCTCGCGATCGTGCTCGCCGGGGCCGTGCTGGAGAAGTTCGGGGGCGATCACGTGGAGGAGCTCCGGCGCAACCACGACGCCTTCCGGGAGAGCGTCGGACCGCGCCGCCCGGGCAACGGCCCCCGGCCGGGCGAGCAGGCCGGCCAGCAGCGGACGGAGGACCCCGCCGAATGAACGCCGCGCGACAGCTGGTCCTGGTCGGCCTCTCGGGGGTCGGGAAGTCCTCGGTCGGCGCCGTGCTCTCCGAGCGCCTCGGCTGGCCGCTCCTGGACACCGACGATCTCATCACCGAGCGCGAGGGGCGGACGCCGGCCCAGCTCATCGTCTCCGGCGGCGAGGCCTCCTTCCGCCGCATCGAGGAGCGCGTCGTCGTGGAGGCGGCGCGCCGCACCCCGGCGGTGATCGCGACCGGCGGGGGCGCCTTCCTCTCGGCCCGCGCTCGCCGCGCCCTCGGCGAGCACGGCTTCCTCTGCCACCTCGACGCGACGCCGCGGGTGATCGCCGATCGCCTGAGGGAGGCGGCCGGCGCGAGCGAGCGCCCCCTGCTCGCGGGGGACGTCGAGGGGCGCCTCTTCGAGCTCGAGCAGGAGCGGCGCCCCTTCTACGCGCACGCCGACGCCTGGATCCCGGTGCAGGCGCTCACCCCGGCCGAGGCCGCCTCGAGGATCCTCGTGCTGTGGGCGGAGCGCTCGCCGCAGGCGCTCTCCGACGAGCGCCGGCGCGACCGCCTCGGCGCGGAGGCGCCGGCGCGGGCGCCGACCGCCGTCGTCGACACCGTGCGCGAGCGCTACCCGGTGTGGGTGGGGGCCGGGGAGCTGGCACGGCTCCCCGACCGGCTCCGGATGCTCGGCCTCGGCGGGCGCGTGCTCGTCATCTCCGACTCGGAGGTCATAGGGCTCCACGGCCGGCGCGTGGCGGAGGTGCTCGACGAGGCCGGCATCGCCGGCGCCTCCTACATCGTCCCCTCGGGCGAGCGCTCGAAGCAGCTCTCGGTCGCCTCCGAGCTCTACGCCTGGCTCGCCGGGCAGCGGGCCGAGCGCGGCGACGCGGTGCTCGCCCTCGGCGGCGGGGTGGTCGGCGACCTCGCCGGGCACGTCGCCGCCACCTACCTGCGGGGGATGCCGCTCGTCCACCTGCCGACCTCGGTGCTCGCGATGACCGACGCCTCGGTGGGCGGCAAGGTCGCCGTCGACCTCCCGCAGGGGAAGAACCTGGTGGGGGCCTTCCACCAGCCGCGCGGCGTGATCGCCGACACCGAGACCCTCGCCACGCTCCCGCACCGCTCCCTCGTCGAGGGCTTCGCCGAGGTCATCAAGCACGCGCTGATCCTCGACACGGAGCTCATCGACGAGCTCTCGGAGAACGCCGCCGAGCTCGCCGGCGGCACCGCCGATCCCGCGCTCCTCGCCTCGGTCATCGCCCGCTCGGTGCGCGCGAAGGCGCTCGTCGTCTCGAGCGACCCGCACGAGTCGGGGATGCGCGCCATCCTCAACTACGGCCACACGATCGGCCACGGCGTGGAGGCGGCCGGCGGCTACGAGCGGTTCCTGCACGGGGAGGCGGTGGCGGTCGGCATGGTCGGCGCCGCGCGCATCGCCGAGCGGATGGGGCTGCTCGACCCCTCGGACTCGCGCCGGCACGAGGAGATGCTGCGCGCCTTCGGACTCCCCGTCGCCTGCCCCGGGATCGACGTCGAGGCGGTGCTGGGGGCGATGCGCTACGACAAGAAGATCGTCTCCGGCCAGCAGCGCTTCGTCCTGCTCGAGGCGCCGGGCCGGACGGTGGTGCGCGACGACGTCCCCGCCGAGCTGGTCGAGGACGTCGTGCGCGGACTCGCGAGCGGGACGGCGACGTGAGCCCGGCCGGGCCGCGCCGGCGCCTCGTCGGGCGCGCGCTCGGGCGGGTGCAGAGCGTCGGCTACCGCGCCTTCTGCGTGGAGGAGGCGACGCGGCTCCAGGTCGCCGGCTACGCCCGCAATCTCGCCGACGGCCGCTCCGTCGAGGTCGTCGCCGAGGGCGACGAGCCCACGCTGCGCCGCTTCGTCGAGCGCCTCCGCGAGGGGCCGTCCCTCGCCGTGGTCGACGACGTCGAGTACCGCTGGGAGGAGCCCGAGGGCGGCCTCCGCGGCTTCGAGGCGCGCTACTAGCCCCGCCGGGCGAGGCGCCTTAGCGCGGAGGCGGCGGCGGAGCGCACCCCCGCCAGCGCCGCCGGGAGCATCGCGGAGAGGGCCCGGGGAGCGCGGCGAAGCCCCCCCGCGGCGTCGAGCGAGCGCCCCGCCCGCCGCCCGAGCAGCCGCCGCTCGATGATCGCCGCGACGCGCGGCGCCGAG
>DAOULG010000107.1:0-14755 GCA_034420495.1 Dehalococcoidia bacterium | reverse complement strand
GCGGCCGAGACGGCGTGGGGGCTCACGCCGAGCGCGGCGAGCGGGCGCACGATGGGAGTCGTCAGCCGTTCGGGCGCCCGGCCGGGGAGGAGCCGCACGCGGAGCCCGCTCATCGGCCGGCGGCGGCGCGGCGGTGCGGGGGATGGTCGCCGGAGTCGGCGGCGGCGCCGAAGGCGCCGTCCTGCGGACGCCTCGCGGGGATCCCGCGCGAGTCCCGCAGCCTCTCGTAGTAGGCGAGGAGCCGCTCGGTCACGTGAGGCCAGGAGTACTCCTCGACGCGATGGGCGCCGGCCGCCGAGAGGCGCCGGCGGAGCAGCGGGTCGCGGACGAGCGCGCTCAGGGCGTCGGCGAGGGCGAAGGAGTCCTTCGGCCTCACGAGCAGGCCGTCGCGGCGGTGCGTGACGACGGAGGCGTAGCCCTCGATGTTGGAGGCGACCACGGGGACGCCCGAGGCCATCGCCTCCAGCAGGACGTAGCCCTGCGACTCGTGGCCGACGGCGGGCGAGCAGACGATGTCGGCGCTGCGGTAGTAGCTCACCAGCTCGTCGTGCCCGACGCGGCCGACGAAGTGGACGCCGCGGCGGCCCATGCGCTCGAGCGAGGCGCGGTAGCGGCCGAGCGCCCGATCGTTCGGCCCGACCACCACCAGCCGGGTCTTCGGGTCGCGCGCGTTCACGGTGCCGAAGGCGCGGATCAGGTAGGAGAGCCCCTTGCGCTTCTCCGCGCGGCCGACGTAGAGGATGTTGATGAGCCCGTCGTCGAGCTCCGTCCGCCTCGCCACCGAGGGGTTGCGGAAGCGATCCACGTCGATCCCGTTGGGGATGATGTTGTAGAAGCCGGGGAAGTAGCGCCCCACGTAGTTGGCGGCCGGCGGCGAGACGGCGATCTTCCCGTCGACCTCCCGGAACCATCGCTTCAGCAGCCGGCGGCCGTAGGAGTAGAGCCGGTTGCCGCCGTCCTTCGTCGCGTGAAAGGTCCCGACCGTGATCGCCTCGGGGTTGGCGGCGCGCGCGTGGCGCAGCGCCTGCAGCGGAAGCACCGGCATCAGCGGCTCGTGCACGTGGACGACGTCGTAGCCGCCCGCCTCCAGCAGCGACCGCACCCTCTGTCCGAGCCGGGGGTTGAGCGAGATGCGCGCCGTGGATCCCGATGCCGGGATCGGCCGGGGGCGTCCGACGATCGTGATGCCCGGCTCGCGGGAGTCGGCGGTGCCGGGAGCGAGGATCTGGGTCTGGTGGCCGCGCTCGAGGAACTCGCGCCGGAGCTGCGCGACGTGGTTGTTCACGCCGCCCGGCGTCTGCCAGTCGTAGGGGGAGACGAGGGCGATCCTCACGGTGCCCCTCCGCCGGCGGGCGGGGCGATCGCCCGCAGCCGGCGCCCGGCCCGGGCCAGGGCGGGGCCCAGCACCCGCCTGGGCGTCACCGAGAGGCCGCGGACCTGCTGCCGGGCGAGTGCCCGCCAGCCGATCGCGGAGAGCGGGACCGGCGCGAGCAGCAGCGCTTCGGTCTCCCGGGCCGCGAGCGCCGCGCGCAGCTCCGCGGTGCTGGAGCCCGGGAAGAGCGTCGCCGCGCGGCCGACCTCGGGGAGGAAGTGGGCGTCGGAGCCGCCGGTCTCGGGCAGGTGGAACGAGTCGCGGTTCAGGCGCCGCGCCTTGCGCTCCGTCACGCGGGCCGCCGGGGATCCGCTGGCGAGCTCGATGCCGTCGGGCCTCAGCTCCGGATCGCCCGTCGCCAGCAGGCGCCGGAGGGCGCGCTCCCCGATCGAGCGCGTGAGGTACGAGAACGGGTGCGGCACGACGGCGAGCCCGCCGAGCCGGTGGATCTCCCGAACGGTCTCGGCGAGCGGGCGCAGGGGGCGCAGCGGCTCGTCGATGTCGAGAGCGAGGAGATGGCCGGAGCGGGTCGTCAGCTCGATCCCGGTCATGACCTCGAAGCCGTAGCCCCCGCGCGCGTGGATCTCGCGCGCGGCGAGCGCGCCCCCGATGTCGTCGTGGTCGGTGACGGCGATGATGTCGAGTTCGGTCCGGTGCTCGACGTAATCGAGGATCGCGCGCGCGTCCATCATCCCGTCGCCGGCCGATGTGTGGACCTGGAGATCGGCGAGCCCGTAGCGGGGCGTGTCGGCGGCGTCGGCGTCGTCGCCGACACGCCGGCGTGAGGCCGGCGGCTCGCTGCGGGGGTCGGCGTCAGACATCTCGGCGCATTGTACGGCCGCGGGGACCTCTCAGCGCGGGATGCGGCTCCAGACCGGAGAGAGCGCGAACCACTGCTCCGGCGCGGCCCGGATGCCGCGTTCGAGCCGCGCGAGAAGACGGCTCATCCCCTCTCGGGTGTCGGCGTCGCGGTCCTCGGTGCGCGGGATCGAGAGCGGAGGCTCCATCACGATGCCGTAGCGGGCGACGCCCCGGCGATAGACGAATCCGGTGACGAGGGCGGCCCCGGTGCGCCGGGCGAGCTCGACGGCGCCGTGCGGCAGGCGCGCTCGCTCGCCGAAGAAGGGGACGGGCCGCCCGCTCCCCAGCACGTCGCGGTCGGCGAGTATCGCGAGCGCTCCGCCTGAGCGGAGGTGCGCGACGGCCCGGCGCATCCCGGCACGGTCGACGGGGACGAACGGCACGCCCGTGTGCTGCCGCACGCCGTGCACCAGGTCGTGGAGGCGCCGGGGCTCGAGGGGCTCGGTGAGCACCATCGGCGCGATCCCGAAGGGGCCGAGCGCCTGGACGATCATCTCCGGGTTCCCGAGGTGGGCGGACACCATCACCACGCCGCAGCCGCGGTCCCACGCCTCGAAGAGGTGCTCGACGCCCTCGTAGGACTCCACCTCGGCGAACGATGCCTCCGGCTCGAGATGCGAGTAGCGCGCGAGGTCGGCGTAGTAGAGCGCCGCGGAGCGCACGGCTCCGCGCGCGGCCCCGTCCACCGCGTCCGCCGCGGCGCCGATGCCGAGGACGTGTCGCATGTGGTCGCGCGTGACCGAGCGCAGCCCCGGCGACGTGGCCCAGGCGAGCCGCCCGGCGGCGCCGGCGGCCGCGTAGAGCGCTCCGGCCGGGAGCCAGCGACCGGCCTTCACCGCGAGCCAGAGTGCGAGGTAGCGCAGCACGGCTCGCACGCTACTCGCGCGAGGCCGCGGCCGGCTCGAGCCAGAGGTTGCGGAAGATGTACCACTGCGCGGGATCCTCGCGGATCCGCGCCTCGAGCACGCGGAACGTCGCCTGCGCCAGCTCCTGGACGTCGCGGTCGGTGTCGCCGGTCGGCTCGAAATCGACGCGCTCGATGCGTCCCCGGGCGTGATCGCTCCAGGGGCCCTGCCGCGACAGCATCCCGCAGATCACCGGCGCGCCCACCCGCAGCGCGAGGCGCGCGAAGCCGTCGGCGACCGCCGCCCGGCCGCCGAAGAACTCGACGTGCGCGCCCCCCTCCGCCGCGGGGATGTCGACGTGCAGCGCGGTGACCTCGTTGCGGCGGAGCGCCCGCAACACGCGCGGCCCGGGGCGCTCGGAGGGGACGATGGTGAGGCCGAGCCGCTCGCGCGATCCGAGTATCAGGCGATCGAGGCGCGGGTTGCCGAAGCGGTCGGCGACGGTCGTGACCGGGACACCGCCCGCGGCGAGCCCGACCGCCCCGACGTCCCAGAGCCCGTAGTGGGCGGTGACGAGCACGATCCCGTTCCCCGTCCGCTCGGCGGCGAGCCGGTCCCACCCGTCGAAGTCGAAGCGGGCGCTCACCTCCTCCGGGCGCGCCTCCAGCATCCGGACGAAATCGGCGAGGTAGGCGCCGTAGTTCGCGAAGGAGCGGCGCGCGAGCCGCCGGGCCGCCGGCTCGTCGCCGTCGGCGACGCGGAGCATGGTGTCGAGGCAGCGCCGGCGGCCACCCGGCCATCCGTAGTAGGCGAGCAGGCCGCCGGCGCGTGCGAGGGCGTAGGCGACCGGCCGCGGGAGAGCGCGCGCGAGGGCCGCGATCAGCCGCACCGCGGCGTAGGCGAGCACGGCGGGGGCGCTACTCCGCTCCGCCGAGCCCGGCGGGGGCGGCGGCTCCCGCCTCCTCCCGCCCCTCACCCGCGATGAAGGCCTCGAGCCGGTCGCGGGCGATGTCGTCGTGCCACTGCTCGGGCGGAGACTTCATGAAGTACGCCGACGGCTCGAGCAGCGGGCCGGACTCGCCGCGGTCGAGCGCGAGCTTGGCGCAGCGGATGGCGTCGATCACCACGCCGGCCGAGTTCGGGCTGTCCCAGACCTCGAGCTTCGTCTCGACCGTCAGCGGCACCTCGCCGAAGGTCGTTCCCTCCATGCGGATGTGGCACCACTTGCGGTCCTGCAGCCAGGGGACGTGATCGGAGGGGCCGACGTGCACGTCGCCGGCCGGCATCTCGAAGTCGATCTGGGAGGTGACGGCGTTCGTCTTGGAGATCTTCTTCGACTCGAGGCGCTCGCGCTCGAGCATGTTGAGGAAGTCGGTGTTGCCGCCGAAGTTGAGCTGGTACGTGCGGTCGAGGCGGACGCCGCGGTCGGCGAAGAGGCGGGTCATGGTGCGGTGCAAGATGGTGGCACCGACCTGCGACTTGATGTCGTCGCCGATGATGGGAAGCCCCTGCTCGCGGAAGCGCCCGCCCCAGTCGTCCTGCCGCGCGATGAAGACGGGGATGCAGTTGATGAAGGCGCACCCCGCCTGCAGCACCTGCTCCACGTACCACTTGGTGGCGGACTCGGCGCCGACCGGGAGGTAGTTGATGACGACGTCCGTCTCGGTGTCCTTGAGGATGCGGACGATGTCGGCCGTCGGGCCCGGCGCCTTCTGTATGACGTCCGAGAGGTAGCGCCCGAGGCCGTCGTGCGTCATGCCGCGGTCGACGCGCACGCCGGTCGTCGGCACGTCGGCGAATCGGAAGGTGTTGTTCGGCGGGGCGTAGATCGCCTCGGCCAGATCCGTCCCCACCTTGTTCGCGTCGACGTCGAAGGCGGCGGTGAAGCGGATGTCGCGGATGCGGTAGCCACCGAGCACCGGGTGCATCAGACCGGGGATGGCCTGGCCGTCCTCCGCGTCGCGGTAGAACTCGATGCCCTGCACCAGTGAGGAGGCGCAGTTGCCCACGCCGATGATGGCGACCTTGATCTCCGTGCCCATGTGGACCGCTCTCCGTTCCCAGCGATCGCCCCGTGCCGGCGATCGTCCCCGCCGTCGCCCGGACGGTAGCGCAGGCCCCGGGATACTACAAATGCATGTTTTGTGCTAGAAACATATCTATCAGGTATTCCTGTGACGGCCGGAGGGACGATCGTGGGCGACGGGCCCGATCCCGGCGGGGCATCCCTCCTCGACGTGCGCCTGCGTCATCTCGCCTACCTCCGCGAGACCGCCCGCGCAGGCGGCATCACGACGGCCGCCGCCCGGCTCGGCGTGAGCCAGCCCGCCCTCTCGCGCGCGCTCGCGAGCCTGGAGCGCCGCGTCGGCGTCCCGCTCCTTGAGCGCGACGGCCGGGGACGGCGCCTCACCGGGGAGGGCGAGGAGGTCGTCGCCTTCGCGAGCCGCGTGGCGGCGCAGGTGGAGGACCTCCGCGAGCAGCTCGACGAGCGCTCGCGGGGCGAGCGCGGGACGCTGCGCGTGGGGATGATCGATGCCGCGAGCCTCTACGTGCTCCCCGGCGTCGTGCGCGACTTCGGCGCGCGCTTCCCCGGCGTGGATCTCCGGCTCACCGTCGACACGAGCACCGCTCTCCTCGACCGCCTGCGCCGCCTCGACCTCGACCTCGCCTTCGTGGTGGGTCCTCCCGAGCCCGAGCTCTGGAGCGTCGAGGTGGAGCGCGAGCCGCTCTACGTCTACGCGCCGCCGGCCTCGCCCGACGACCCGGCCGGCTCCGACTGGGTTCTCTACCCGCGGGGGCAGCGCACCCGCGCCCTGATCGACGCGGGTCTCGCCGCGGCCGGCATCGAGCCGCGCGTCACGCTCGAGAGCCACAACCCGGAGGTGCTGCGCCAGATGGTCGCGCTCGGGCTCGGGTGGAGCGTCCTGCCGCTTCCCGTCGCCGAGCAGGGAGGGGGGAGGCTCCGCCGCGGCCGCCTGGTCGCCGAGCGCGTGCTCGTGGCCGTGCGGCGGGCCGATGCCCGCCCCCACCCGCGCCGCGACGCCTTCCTCGCGCTGGCGATGGGCGCCCGCCGGAGCCCTCCGGCCGGCGGGCGCGGTCGCCGCGACTGAGAGCGGGCGCGTCGCCCCGCTAGGCCTGAGCCTTCTGGATCTGGAACATCTTCGTCCCGCAGAGCGCGCAGATGCCCTGCATGGCGGGACGGCCGTTCTTCATGGTGATGGACGTGGCGTCGCTCATCTCGCGCTTCTCACGGCACTTCAGGCAGTACGCTTCCATCATCCTCCCCCGGCCGAAGCCTCCCGGCGTCTCGCCGAACGCGCGGGCTCTTTCGTACCCGCCCCGTTGGCAGGTATCCGCTACTCCTACTGGAGCGCCCGCCCGGTGTCAACGGCGAGGGGAGGAGCGCTCAGCTCCCCGGGCCCGGCGCCGCCCCGATCGTCGGTCCGTCGCCCTGCGGGCCGGCCGGCAGCACGCGGTAGGGATGCCAGGCGTCGGGTATCGCGCTGGCCTCAAGGAGCGCCACCAGCCGCCCGTCGGGTCCGTAGCAGCGCGCCCGCCGTCCCTGGGGAGCGACGCGGTGCGGCCAGAGGCGGCGCGCCCGGATGTCGCGCCCGAACCGCAACTCCGCGACCGCTCCCTCACCGACGATGAGCGCGGGCCATCCGGTGAGCACGGCGTCGGGAGCGTGCACGAGAGTCTCCAGATCGCCCGCGCGAAGCCGCTCCTCCGCCGAGGCGAGCGTCACGGAGTCGGCGGCGCGGAACGGGCCGACGCCGAGTCGCCGCAGCTCGCCGAGGTGTGCGCGGCAGCCGAGGGCCCGTCCGAGGTCGCGCGCGAGGGAGCGCAGGTAGTAGCCGCGGCCGCACTCCACATCGACCGCGACCCGCGCGGGGCGGCCCTCCTCCGGCTCGAAGCCGATGAGGTCGACCGCGTAGGTGATGACCCGCCGCTCCTCGAGCTCCAGCGGGGTGCCGGCCCGGGCCGCCCGGTAGGCGGGAGTTCCCCCGCGCTTGACCGCCGAGTAGGCGGGCGGCCGCTGCCACTGCTCGCCGCGGAAGGCGGCCAGCTGCTCCTCCACCTGCTCCCTCGCGACCGCGGAGGCATCGCCGCGGGCGACGACCTCGCCGTCGCCGTCGTCGGTGTCGGTCTCGGCGCCGAGCTCGATCACGGCGCGGTAGCGCTTGCGCGCGTCGAGCACCTCCTCGACGAGGCGGGTCGCCTCACCGAGGGCGACCGGCAGCACGCCGGTGGCGGCGGGGTCGAGCGTGCCGGCGTGGCCGACGCGCCGGATGCCGGCCGCGCGGCGGACGGAGCGGACGACGTCGAAGGAACTGAGGCCCGCGGGCTTGTCGATGTTCAGGAAGCCCCGGGGCATCGGTCCTGCGGCGGACGCGCCCGGGCCGGTCACGGGGGAGCCTCCTCCGCTCCGCCTCCCTCCCCGGCGGCATCGCGCTCACCCGGCGCGAGTTCCCTCATGAGGGCCGTCACCCGGCTCGCCTCGTCGATGGAGCGGTCGGGGAGAAAGCGCAGCCGCGGCACGCGCCGCAGCCGGAGCTCACGCGCGAGCTCGCGCGTGAGGAGGGGGCCGGCGCGGCCGAGCGCCTCCAGTATCCCCTCCTCGCGCAGCCTCGTGTCGACGTCGCTCCCGTCGCCGAGGCTGAGCACCGAGACGTAGACGCGCGCGGTGGCGAGGTCCGGCGCGACCTCGACGCGCGTCAGCGAGAGGAGACCGCCCTCCAGCGCGGGGTCCTTGAGGCGGCGCTGGATCACCTCGGCGAGCGTCGACTGCAGGAGGTCGGCGAGCTTCTCCGTGCGGCGGCTCATCGCGGGATCGCCGCCCCTCCCCGCCGCGCCGGAGGGATCTCGGGGTCGCGCGGGATCTCCCGAGGCGCGCACCCGCCCGCCCCGGCCGGGATCAGCGCGTCTGCTCCAGGTGGTAGGTGATGATCTCGTCGCCCTCTTCGAACTCGGTGAACCCGCCGATCATGATCCCGCACTCGAGCCCGGCCGCGACCTCGCGCGCGTCGTCGTCGACGCGGCGCAGCGAGTCGATCTCGCCCTCGTGCAGCTGCTCGCCCCGGCGGAGCACCCGGGCCTTGGCGCCGCGCCGCGCCGTCCCCGTCCGGACGTAGCAGCCGGCGATGGCGTTGCGCCGCCCGCGGCGGAAGACGGCGCGCACCTCGATGCTGGCGTCCTGCCTCTCCTCGAAGATCGGCTCGAGCAACCCCGAGACGGCCAGGCGGACATCGTCGAGCATGCCGTAGATGACGTCGTAGAGCCGGATCTCGACGCGCTCCTGCGTGGCGAGGCGGCGGGCGCCCTGCTCCGGGCGGGTGTTGAAGCCGAGGATGACGCCCTGCGAGGCGACGGCGAGGTTCACGTCCGACTCGTTGATGGAGCCGGCTGCGGCGTGGATCACCTTGACGTTGACCTCGTCGACGGCGAGCTCCTCCAGCGAGCGCACGAGCGGCTCCACGGAGCCCTGCACGTCGGTCTTCAGCACCACGTTGAAGTCGCGCACGTTGCCGCTGTGGATCTCGCCGAAGAGCGTGTCGAGCGAGACCGCACCCGCGCTCTCGCCTCCGGCCTCGGCGGCCCTCCGCCGCTCCTCGGCGACGCGGCGCGCCTCGCGGTCGCTCGAGGCGACCACGACGCGCTCCCCGGCGGGCGGCACCTCCGAGAGGCCCAGCACCGCGACCGGGACCGAGGGCCCGGCGCCGCGGATCCGGGCGCCGTGCTCGTCGGTCATCGCCTTGATGCGACCGTGGGCGAGGCCGGCCAGGATCGCGTCGCCGACGCGGAGGGTTCCCGTCTGGACGAGGATGGTGGCCACCACTCCCCGGTGGGGATCGGTCGCGGCCTCGAGCACGATTCCCGCGGCCGCGCGCTCCGGGCTGGCGGTGAGCTCCTGCAGGTCGGCGACGAGCTGCACGCTCTCGATCAGCGCCTCGACGCCGTCCCCCGCCAGCGCGGAGATCGGCACCACCACCTGCTCCCCTCCGAACTCCTCGGGAACCAGGCCGACCTCCATCAGCTGCTGCTTCACCCGGTCGGGGTTCGCGTTTCCGGCGTCGATCTTGTTGATGGCGACGACGAGCGGGACGCCGGCGGCGCGTACGTGGTCTATGGCCTCGCGTGTCTGCGGCATCACTCCGTCGTCAGCGGCGACGACGACGATGGCGACGTCGGTGACCTGTGCGCCCCGGGCGCGCATCTGCGTGAACGCCTCGTGTCCCGGGGTGTCGATGACGGTGATCTCGCGACCGTCGGGCGCGGTCGCGCGGTAGGCCCCGATATGCTGCGTGATCCCGCCCGCCTCGCTGTCGACCACGTTCGCCTCGCGGATCCGGTCGAGCAGGGTGGTCTTCCCGTGGTCGACGTGGCCGAGGACGGTGATCACCGGGGCTCGCGGCCTGAGGTCCGGCCCGTCCTCCTCGACGATGCGCCGCGAGGTGGTCGCGAGGCCCGTCTCCGCCGCCTCCTCGCCGGGCTCGTCGGGCGCCGCGGACGAGACGGTCGGGACGGCCGGAGCGGCCGTCGCCTCCTCCGGCGCGAATCCGAAGTCGCTCGCCACGATGGCGGCCGTATCGAAGTCCACGACCTGGTTGATCGTGGCCATGACGCCGTTCTTCATCAGCTCCTTGATCACGTCGATGGGCGTGACGCCGAGCAGGTCGGCGAGATCCTTGACGGTGATCGCGTCCGGGATGCGGACCGGGGATCCTGCCTGCGTCATCTGCTCGCTCCCTCGCCCCGTCCGGTCGGCGCGTCAGCTCGTCCGCCGGCGGGCACGTCGGTCTCGCCGGCGAGTTCGGCGAGCAGCGACGGGGCGATCGCCCCGGCCGGTGCGCGGAGGGCGCGCGTCAGCAGCGCCGGCCTGCTCGCGACGCGGTGCCGGCACGTCGCCTCATCGCAGAGGTAGGCCCCGCGGCCCTCGGCATGCCCCAAGGGGTCGGTCCGGACGGAGCCGTCCGGGCCGCGCACGAGGCGCGTCAGCCGCCGCTTGTCGAGAGTCGTCCGGCAGGCGACGCAGCTGCGCTGGGGCCGGTGCCGGCCCGGCCCCGGCGCACGCCGCGGGCGGGGTGTCCTCGTCTCCGTCGGTGGCGTGCCCCTACCCCTCCTCGTCCTCGAACATGGTCTCGTACTCGCTGTAGTCGTCGTGGAGCTCGGCGAGCCCCTCCTCGATCTCCTCTTCGTCGATCTCGAAGCGCCGCCCCTCGCGCGGTGCCGCGGGAGCGCGGTCGGCTCCCGTGGCCCGGCCGCCGCGGCCGCCCGGCCGCCGCTGGCGCCTCGGCGGTCGGCGCTCCTCCTGCTCCTCCTCGCGGGCGAGACCGGAGATCTCCTCGGCGAAGCGCAGGCCCGTCGCCGGCGCGGTCGGTTGCGGCCGCGGGGGATCGGGAGCCGCCTCCGCGACGGGTACGGCCTCCTCCTCGACGAAGCCCGCCAGGACCTCCTGCTCCGGGGTGAGTTCGGGCTCGGGCTCCGGCTCGGGCGTCGCGGGAGCGGGAGCGGCCGGCGGCGATGCGCCGGGGAGCCCGGGGCGCTGGTAGTCGGCCCCGGGGGCGGCGGCGGCCGGGAGCGGGGGCAGCGAGGGCGCTGCGGGGACGTCCGGGCGGGGGATCGCCTCCATGTTCGGCTCGGGCGGCGGGTAGAGATCCCCGCCGGAGCTGATCAGCGAGCCCTCCGTCTGGATCTCGATGCGACGCCCCGTGAGCCTCGCGGCGAGGCGCGCGTTCTGCCCCTCCTTGCCGATCGCGAGGGTCATCTGCTTGTCGGGCACGGCGACGTAGGCCGTATTCGCCTCGGCATCCAGCCTGACGGAGACGACCTCGGCCGGCCGCAGCGCGCTGCTCACGAAGACGGAGTCGTTCGGATCCCAGCGGATCAGGTCGATCCGCTCGCCGTTGAGCTCATTGACGATGTTCTGGATGCGCGAGCCGCGGATGCCGATCGCCGCCCCGATGGGGTCGATGCCGTGCTGGCGCGAGATGACCGCCACCTTCGAGCGGTAGCCGGGATCGCGCGCGATCCCGATCACATCCACGGTGCCGCGGGCGATCTCCGGCACCTCGAGCTCGAGCAGCCGTCGGACGAGCTCCGGGTGCGACCGGGAGATCACCACCTGCGGGCCCTTCGAGGCCCGGTAGACCTCCTTCACGTAGACGCGCAACCGCTGTCCGACGCGGTAGTGCTCCGGCCGGACCTGCTCGGATACCGGCAGCACGGCCTCCGTGCGCCCGAGGTCGATGATCACGTGGCGGCCCTGCTCGACGCGCAGGACCGTACCGGAGACGAGCTCGCCCTCCTTGCCCGTGAACTCGCTGTAGACCGCCTCCCGCTCCGCCTCGCGCAGTCGTTGCAGAACGACCTGCTTCGCCGTCTGGGCGGCGATCCGGCCCGTGCTCGGGCTCTGGGGGATCGGCTCGAGCACCTCGTCCCCCGGCGCGAGGCCCGGGTGGCCTATCGCGGCGGCCCGCTCCGGGGAGAGCTGCAGCTCGTCGTCTTCGATCTCGTCGTCGGCGGCGACCTCGTAGCGTCGCCACGCGTCGATCTCCCCCGAGTCGCGGTCGATCTTCACCACGACATCGGCGTAGAGGAGGTCGTCGGTCTTGAACGCCGACGCCATCGCCGACTCGACCGCGTCGAAGACCGTATCGCTGTCGAGGCTCTTCTCCGCCGAGAGCTGCGTGATGGCGACGACGAACTCGTTCTTCATGATCTCTCCGGTGCCGCTCAACGGACCGCGCACGGCTGGTGGCGGCGTGCCGGGCGAAAAAAAGACGTGGGCGCGGGCCCACGTCATCCTCGAGAGGCGACGCCGGGCCCGATCGTAGCACGCGCCCCCGCGCCCCTCAAGGCGGGGGGTGCAGTCAGCGCAGCGGCGAGAAGTCCGTCGGCTCGAGCAGGCGGTTCTCGCTATGGCTCACGATCGGCCCGTCGCGCTCGGACTCCTCGTACGCCTCGCGCCACTCCGGGTCGGCGCTGAAGGCGGCCCAGGCGCGCTCGCGCTGCGCGACGTCGTCGAACGCGAGCAGGTAGACGAGCTCGCCGTAGCGTCCGCCCGCGTAGTTCGTCCAGTACCCGATGTTCCGCATCCCGTGCTTCTCGAAGAGGCGGGTGGTGTGGTCGCGGAAGCGGGCGAGCATCGCCTCTCGCCGTCCCGGGAGCGCGGTGTAGACGCGGAGCTCGTAGATCACGATCGGGTGGTCCCGGACTCGCCTCCCGGGTCGAGGTCCCGGTGCATCAGCAGGAGGTCGTAGGTCTCCCCGTTGGTATCGCTCACCTGGTCGTGCAGCACGGCGACCGGGACGAAGGCGAGCGCCCGGAAGGTCCGCATCGCGGCGATCTGGTCCAGCGTCATCTGCGTCGTGACGCGGCGGACGCCGAGTCCTCGCGCGAGCGTCAGCCCCTCCGAGGCGAGGCGGTGGCCGAGTCCGTGTCCGCGCCACGACGTGCCGACGACGACGTGAAGATCGGCGATGTGGCGCATCCAGATCGCCTCGTGGCGGGCGACGGCCCCGAAGCCGATGATCTCGCCCGCGCGGGTGGCGAGGATCACCGCGGCCAGGCCGAGCAGGACGTCGTCGACCCAGCCGTTCACGCCCTCGACGGTCGTGATGTCCGTTGGCAGGAACATCAGGTCGTGTTTGGGTACCGACCGCGCGAACGCGAGCACCGCGTCGGCGTCGGCGGGTTCCATGTAGCGGAGGTCGACCTCGCCCCCCTCCACAGAGATCGTCGGGAGGCCGTCCGGCGCGCCACCGGTCACGTCGACACCTCGCTCCCCGGGCCGGTGCCCCGGCCACTCCCGGTGCGGGCGCGCCCGCGCTCGTCCGCCGGCGGTCACCATACCGCACCGGCGGCGGGGGCCCGCTCCCCTAGAAGCGCGGGTACTGGTCGATGGAGACCTGCCGCTCGGCAAAGAGCCAGCGTCCCCCGGTGCGCCGCAGCCGGTCTCGGTAGATACCGGTCCTGTCGACGCGCGGCCCCCCCTCCTCCAGCGCCAGCAGGAGGATGTAGCAGGTGTGGGTGGCCTCGTCGCCGTCTCCCTCGATGACGTGGTTCGACGTCCAGTGCCGCAGGGGGGCGCGCTGCGCCCATCGCTCCCAGGTCCGCTCGAAGTGACGCATCAGCTCGGAGCGCCCGCGCGACACCGTGCCGGTGTCGCCGACGAAGAGGCCGTCCTCGGTGAACGTCGCGGCGACCGCCGCGGCGTCGCGCGTCACGTCGAGCGCCCAGCTGTAGTGCGCCGTGAGCTCCACGATCTCGCGCCGGTCAGCGTCGCTCAGAGTCATGGCCCCCCCTGGCCGCCGCCCAGTCTAGGCCGCGCTTCCGGCGCGGTGGCGATCGTGCACCTCCGCTGCCGCTCCCGCCGCTCCCCGGGCAGGCGCTAGGATCGCGTGTGGAGGGGTGCCCGAGTGGTTTAAGGGAGCGGCCTTGAAATCCGTCGTGCGTTCAGGCGCACCGTGGGTTCGAATCCCACCCCCTCCGCCACTCCCCAGCCTGCGGGCGGCCCCGTGCGGCGATCCGACGCCGCCCTCCGGTGATCACAAGACCGGCCCGTTGCAGGCATCTCGTGCATTCGCCAGCACATGCGCCTCAGCCCCTCCGATCGTGCTCTGATTCCAACTGCCGGGCATGATGGAGTAGGCCGCGGTGATGAAGCGCGGGTGGGCGCGTCGGCCCCGGCGACGGTCGCCCGGAAGTTGGCGATGACGAACCCCCTCGTCAGCGGCCTCGTCGGCTTCGCTGCCATGGCGATCTTCCCCCGGAGGCAGTCCGGCGTTACTCTCCGCGGGGAGCACGCTGATGGAGCATCTGGCGTGGTTTGGCTGGGCGGCGTTTGTTGCCGGTGTGCTTCTGATGGTCCGTTGGGGTGTGCGACACCGCGGCGGCCAACCTACGAGTCGTAGACAGCACTCCAATCCGCCGCCGCACCCAGAGTAATCTGAGGCGCGACGGCAATGACCCAGGCCGTCTCGGCCGCGTTGTCACCACGGAGCCGGGGGTGCTCGCTCCACCGGCGCAACCTGCTGCGCTGCTACCAGGGCGTGCTGCGGCGCGGGGGGCTACCGGTCCTCAGCGTCGGGGAGCTGCGGCACACCGCCGCCTCGCTGCTCCACGAGCGGGGGCTGTCGGCGCGGAGATGCTGGACCAGCCTGGGCACCCGGACGTCCGGATCACTCTCGACATCGACACGCGCGTTTTCGACGAGAGCCGATGCCGGGCCGCCGATCGGATGGATGGCCGCTCTCGGCGCCCGCACTGGGCGACGTTGAAGACGGAGTAGAGGCGGGAGAGCGGGAAGCGCTCGACCTGCTCGGGGTCCTCCGCGCCCGCGGTCCACGCACTCGACAGCGGGGGCGATGTGTGGGGATGATCGGGTGCACGCGCCCGCGTGCGTTCGCGACGTATCCGAGGAGCAACTCATGGCCGCGCATCCCACACGCACGGAGTCCGGCGGGCGGCGACGGCTCGGTCGGCTCTCTCCGCGGCTCGTGGCGACCCTCCTGGCCGCCGTGATCGCCGCCGGCGCGACGGCGGCGGCGGCGCAGTCGTCGCAGGACGGTCGGGCGCAGCCGCAGGCCGTCGCGGGAGCCCGCGACGGGGAGGTCGTCGTCAGCTGGAACCCCGCTCCGGGCGCGGACTACTACCGGATCGGTTGGCTCTCCACCGC
>DAOULG010000106.1:0-8186 GCA_034420495.1 Dehalococcoidia bacterium | reverse complement strand
CCGGGTGCCCCTCGAGGCGCGGGGGGCGGCGATGAGCCCGACCGGCTCTCGCGCGGCGCGCCGCGGTGCGGTCGCCGCCGGCTCGCCCCTGCGGGAGCCCGGGAGGAGGAGCCCGTGCGTGGAACGGTGGTGGCGTTCGTCGCCGGCCTGACGGCCGGGGTCGCGCTCATGACGCTGCGGGACTCGACCGCCGCGAGAACCCTCATCAGGCTCTATATCGGTGACCTCGTCACCGGGTGCCCCGTTCCCCGGCGCTTTCGCGGGGCAGGCTGACTCGCCGCAGGTCGGTCGGTCCCCCGCCGCGCCGGGAGCCGCCGGCGGAGAGGTGCTCGGGCGTCTCGATCAGCGACCCGGGACCGGCCGCCACCGGGGGCGGCGGTGCGAGACGGTCGATGAAGCCCGAAGGCGGGGTGCGTCCCCGGGACCCGGACCGGTGCGCTCGGCGCGTCACAGCGCCGCGGTGAGGATCACTCCTACCGCGCCCACCACGACCCCCAGGAAGAAGGCCGCGATGGCGACACGTCGGGTGCGGGCGCGGCGCCCGATGCGTTGCCCCATCGCCAGCCCACGGTCGTAGGCGTGCTGCATCATCGCGCGACCTCGCCGGAGTCGCTCAGGCGCACGGTACAGGCGGGCAGGCGCATGGGCGTCACACTACCACAGGCATGGTACGGGCGAGACGCTCACGCGCCACTCACAGCACGGGGAGGGCGGATCCGCGTGTGCGCCGCGCCGTCCGCACCGGCGAGCGGCGGCACCCGCTACGGGCTGTCGACGGGCACGAGGAGCGCGCTGCCCCAGTGGGCGAGGGTGCCGTTTGAGCGCACGCCGTAGGTGAAGCCGGCCTGGGAGCAGCTGACAGAGAGGAAGGTCTCGTTCGGGGGAACCCCCGGGCCTCCGCCGTCGTCGCCCCAGCAGGTCGCGGTGCCGTCGGGTCTCAGGCCGCAGCTGTGGGTCCGACCCGAGGTGACGGCGACGAACTCGCCCGGGGGCGGCGACGCCTGGCCCTCCTCGTCCCGGCCCCAGCAGGCGAGGGTGCCGTCGGGCCGGATGCCGCAGGCATGGAACCCGCCCGCGCTCAGGGCGGTGAACGTCCCCTCGGGCGGCGAGGCCTGGCCCTCGTCGTCCTGGCCCCAGCAGGTGGCGGTGCCGTCCAGCCGGATGCCGCAGCTGTGGGTGCCGCCCGAGCTGACGGAGGCGAACTCTCCCTCGGGAGCCGCCGCCTTTCCCCGACCCTCGCTTCCCCAGCAGGCGACGGAGCGGTCGGCCCTGACGGCGCAGCTGTGGAACCAGCCGGCGCTGACGGAGCGGAACCTCCCCTCGGGGGCCGCGGTCTGGTCGAAATGGTCGTAGCCCCAGCACGAGACGGAGCGGTCGGTCCGGAGGCCGCAGGTGTGGAAGCCCCCCGAGCTGACGGAGCGGAACCGCGCCTCCGGCGGCGTCGCCTGCCCGTAGGTGTCGCGGCCCCAGCACGAGACCGTGCGGTCTGGCCGGAGGGCGCAGCCGTGGAAGCGCCCCGCGCTGACGGAGGCGAACTCCCCCCGGGGCGTCGTCGCCTGGCCGTGCTCGTCGGCGCCCCAGCAGAGCGCGGATCCGTCGCTCCTGAGCGCGCAGGCGTGGAGCCAGCGGGTGCTGACCAGGGCGAACTCGCCGGCGGGCGGCGTCGCCAGGCGGTGCCGGTCGTTCCCCCAGCAGGCGAGGGAGCCGTCGGAGCGCACGGCGCAGCTGGAGAGCCGCCCCGCGCTGACGGAGACGAACTCGCCTGCGGGCGGCGAGGCCTGGCCGTCCTGGTCGTGGCCCCAGCAGGCGAGGGAGCCGTCGGAGCGGACGCCGCAGCTGTGGAGCCACCCCGCGCTCACCGATGAGAACTGCGCGTCGGGCGGCGAGGCCCGTCCGAAGGCGCCGTTGCCCCAGCACTCGACGGAGCCGTCCGGCCGGACGCCGCAGCTGTGGCGCGGCCCGGAGCTGATGGAGGTGAAGATCCCCTCGGGCGGCGTGGAGCGGCCGTAGCGGTCGTCGCCCCAGCACGAGACGGTGCCGTCGGGCCGGAGGCCGCAGCTGTGCTCCCAGCCGGAGCTGACGGAGAGGAACTCCCCCCGGGGCGGCGAGGCCTGGCCGTAGCGGTCGTTGCCCCAGCACGCGACGGAGCCCGCGGTCGTGAGCCCGCAGGAGTGCTGGTAGCCCGGGCTGATGGAGCTGAACGTCCGCCGGGGCGGGGAGGCCTGGTCGTGCTCGTCGTCGCCCCAGCACTCGGCCGAGCCGTCTGTGCGCACGGCGCAGCTGTGGAACCCGCCGGCGCCGAGGGAGACGAGCCGTCCGGGGGGCGGCGTCGACTCGCCCTGCTCGTCGTAGCCCCAGCACTCGATGGTGTCGTCGGGCCGGACGCCGCAGGAGTGGCGGTAGCCGGAGCTCACCGAGACGAACTCCCCCCGGGGTGGCCTCGTCCGGCCGTCCGCGCTCGCGCCCCAGCAGGCGGCGGTGCCGTCCGAGCGGAGGGCGCAGGAGTGGCGGTGGCCGGAGCTGACGGAGACGAACTCCCCCCGGGGCGGGGAGGCCTGACCGTCCTCGTTCCAGCCCCAGCAGGCGAGGGAGCCGTCGGAGCGCACGGCGCAGCCGTGGGAGTGGGGCGAGCTGACGGAGAGGAAGGTCCCCCGGGGGGGAGCGGACTCCCCGTAGTCGTCCCGGCCCCAGCAGGCGAGCGCTCCGTCGGCCCGCAGGGCGCAGGTGTGGAGCGTCCCCGCGCTGACGGAGGTGAAGGTCTCCCGGGGCGGCAGGGGGAGGAGGGCGGCGAGCGAGCCCCAGCACTTGACGGAGCCGTCTTGCCTGACGCCGCAGCTGTGGAAGTAGCCGGTGCTGACGGAGAGGAAGGTCCCCTCCGGCGGCGACGCCTGGCCGTCCTGGTTCCAGCCCCAGCAGGCGAGCGATCCGTCCGGGCGGAGGCCGCAGCTGTGGGCGCTCCCGGAGCTGACCGAGGCGAAGATCCCGGCCGGCGCCGTGGCCTGCCCGTCCTGGTTGTCGCCCCAGCACGAGACGAGGCCGTTGGCGGTGACGCTGCAGCTGTGCCGGTCGCCGGCGTCGATGGAGGTGGACCGGGCGACCCGGGGCGTGGCCCTGCCGAATGCGTCGCTGCCCCAGCAGGCGGCGGAGCCGTCGGTTCGTATGCCGCAGGAGTGGAGTCGGCCGGAGCTGACCGAGGCGAAGGTTCCCCGGGGCGGCGAGGCCCGGCCGTAGCGGTCGTCGCCCCAGCAGGCGAGGGAGCCGTCGATCCGTATGCCGCAGGAGTGGAGGCGGCCGGAGCTGACCGAGGCGAAGGCACCCTCGGGCGGCGTCGCCTGGCCGCCGCGGTCGTCGCCCCAGCAGGCGGCGGAGCCGTCAGGCCTGACGCCGCAGGAGTGGCCCTCCCCCGAGCTGACTGAAGCGAAGACCCCCTCGCGAGGCGAGGCCTGCCCGTACTGGTCGTCGCCCCAGCAGAGGACGGCCCCGTCCGGGCGCAGGGCGCAGGCGTGGGCGGCCCCCGAGCTGACGGCGGAGAAGGTCCCCGCGGGCGGCGAGGCCTGGCCGTAGCGGTCGTCGCCCCAGCAGGCGAGGGAGCCGTCGGTACGGAGGCCGCAGGAGTGGAGCCAGCCGGAGCTGACCGAGGCGAAGGTCCCCCCGGGCGGCGCGTCCTGTCCGGAGACGCCCCGACCCCAGCAGGCGAGGGAGCCGTCCTGCCGGACGCCGCAGCTGTGGAAGTAGCCGGAGCTGACGGCGGAGAAGGTCCCCGAGGGCGGCGAGGCCTGCCCGTAGCCGTCGTCGCCCCAGCAGGTCAGGGAGCCGTCGGTCCGTATGCCGCAGGAGTGGAGCCAGCCGGAGCTGATGGAGGCGAGGGCCGAGGGGCCGCCGTGTGCCGGGGAGGCGCCTCCCCCCTGCTCCGCGGCGGTCCGTCCGGGCTCGATCCCCTCCTCCTCGGCGCCGGCCGGCTCGCTCCCGGCGACGGCGAGGAGGGCGGCCGCGGCGAGGGCGCACGCGGCGAGGAGCCCCCGGCGCCGGCCGGTGCCCGATGCCGCTGCGGATGTCCCGATCAGGAGAATGGGGCCTCCCCGACGCGGGTGCCGGCAGGCGATCGCTCCCACGGTAGTCGATCGGGGCGCCGGAACTCCTTTCACCCTCGCGCGGGGTTGACCAAGCGCTTGGCGTCCTCCGCAGAAGGCGCTACTCTCCGACATCCAGACACCGGTGAGACGATGTCTCACTGCACGACAACAGTTCGATGCCTTGCAAGTGCCTGAGATTGAGGGGCTCCTGAGGAGGCACTATGTGGTGGTTCAAGCGAGCGGTACTCCGTCCGACTTTCGCTGATGTCCAGGCGATGCACCCCTGGTTCCTGGACTACGAGCAGTTGGAGCCAGGGGTCAGGGAGTTGGTGTGGACTCTGAACCAGACCGACCTCGTAGAGACGCTCTCCTCCTGTGAAGGTCACCCGGAGTTGCCAGACTGGTGGGAGACCACGGGCGGGACGGCTTACGTCCTCTGCCTGGTGACCAATCCCGGCCAGTGGGATCGGGTCGTGCATCAGTTGCGGCGGATGGCCGAGGACTGGAAGGAGGTCCAGTTGATAGTCCGAGGCCGCCGGGAGCAGTGGCTGGGGTTTCAGGCCAGCCACGACCACCCGGAATCTGTCCGCGCTGCCCTGGACCAAGCCATTGGCCAGGCGAACGAGTTGATCAGGGAGCACGTGGATCGCGATGCCGTTGCTCTAGCCTCAGCCCGACGTGGACAGGCAGGAGGGACGTCCCCAGCAGAATGGTCCTCACGGCTCGCTAGAGGATGACGGCAAGGCCTGAGGAAGGCCGACAGATAAGCGGAGGTGTCCCATGGAAGAACTAACTGCATACTGCCTGCCGCTGCGCAAGAGGAGCGAGATTCTCGAACCCAGCGTAGTAACCCTCAAGAATGGTCGTAAGGCGGTACAGGGTCGGGCCAAGGATGCCCCCCAGTACACCATCTCCCGAATCCTGAGCGACTCTGAAGCGGAGCGGGTGGAAGCCATGCTCGGTCAACGCTAGGCCTGTCGGTCGCTCCGGTGCTGCATCGGCGAGGACCCATCTGTTGAAGTCGGCGGCCAGCCCTTAACTGCCCGGCGCCATCCTCGCCTGCGCGACCCGCGGCGCTACGCGTCCGGCGCGCGGTCGGTGACGACATGGCCGGGACGGGCGCTTCACTGCGGAGTGGCCCGGTAGGCCTCCGGGTGGCCGCCGGACGATCTCGCCGTCGCCATCGACGGTCGCGGTGCTGCGGGAGCGCAGGGTCGTGCCGACCGAGCAGCGCCTGCACCTGGGAGTCCGCCCTCTGGCGCGCCGCGCCAAAGGCGACGGAGCGACTCGGCGTGGTGCGCGGCGACCGGCGGCGCGCCGGCGCGACTTGGGGTGCTCCCGCTCCCCGCCTGACACGCGACCACGGGGCCGGTTCCGGCTCCGGGGCTCGCGCCAGCTTGCCGGGGGGCCCGTCGCGCGCACCCTCGCGCCCGCGCCCTCAGCGCCGCTCGGGGGCACTGAGCGACCGTTCCCGGTGCCGGCCCGCCCCGGTCGCCGTCCCGCGAACGCCGCCGTGCCCGCACAACCCGCGGGCGGCCCGGCATCCCGCCCCGTCACGCCTCTATGGTGGATTCGAGGTCAGGCGCTGGGCCCACCGCCAAGTCACCCAGACGCCGGCGCGCCCGCCAGACCAGCGGGCGCGCAACGCATCAGCGAGTGTCCAGGTCTACTACCCCCATAGGGCCTCCATGAATTCGTCGATCCCGCCCATCTCGTTCAGGCACTCCAATGCCTCGAGACCCTCTCCGACTCCCATGAATTCGGCGGCGGAGAACGGCGACGACTCGTCGCCGATG
The DNA here is from genome assembly GCA_034420495.1 of Dehalococcoidia bacterium. Taxonomy (GTDB): domain Bacteria; phylum Chloroflexota; class Dehalococcoidia; order UBA2979; family UBA2979; genus VYDC01. The sequence continues at coordinate 2,317 of DAOULG010000106.1, read as the reverse complement.
TAGGAGGCGAAGACGGGCACGTATGCCGGATTGGACCGCACGAAGTCGTCGATACACGCGGCGGCCTCATCGCTGAGACCTCCTATCCCTGCATCGCTGGCGCTGACGAAGAACGCGGCAAGGCTGTCGAGCGAGAGGCACTCGGCTGCGCCGGCACCCAGTCCCGCTGCACGCAGCGGCGTCGCGCTCAACAGCGCTTCGTACTCCTCCCCGGACAGCGTGTCGCGCACGCAGGCCGCCTCGGACTCCGGGAGCAGGGCGACGAGATCTTCCCCGGTGAGAGGCGAGGCGGCGTCGATAGAGGCGTAGAGCTCCTTCAGGGCAGCCGCCCTCTCCTCCTCCGTCATGCAGTCGTAGAAGCCCTGAATGATGTTGCCCGTCTCTGTCTCCTGGTAGGTGTCTTCCCCGGTCCATTCGAGGCCGAGGCGGGCGTAGATGAGCCCCGGATGCGCGAGGGCGAGGTCGGCCATGCACGCGCGGCTCTCGTCGGTGTGTCCACCGACCGAGGCGCTCAGAAACGCTACGCCGAGGAGCGCGCCGTTGTCCGGGGACAGGCACTCGAACAGCGGTCCCGCAGCCGCGGCATTGCCGCCCCCCGCCAGCAGCTGCACGTCGACCATGAAGCTGTACGCCGCTTCGCCCAGGGCTCCCTTGATGCAGCCGTTCTCCTCATCGGACAGACGGTCGAAGAGGTCCTTCCCGGTGGTTGACGCGTCGAGGACGAAGTCGCGCATCGACGTGCCCGCTCCATCGGCTGCCGGGACGGGCGTCGGAGTGGGTGTGGCGGTCGGCGTCGGTGTGGGAGTTGGCTCGGGCGTGGGCGTCGGCTCCGACGAGCACGCAGCCACGACAACGAGGGCGGAAAGACCGATTGCTGCAAGCACGGTGGTGAGCGAGAAGCGCGGCACGTGAGTCACCTCCCGGGTCTGGTTGCACGGTTCGCGTTCCTGCTGGAGGGCGAGCACGGCAGCAGCCAAACTGATGTGTACCGGTCGGATCGGCTCATGCAGTCAGCCTCGACGTCTCGAACGCGACGACGGACGCCGCCAGCCGCGTCCTCAGAGGCTCACCGGTTGATGGCCTACCAGTCCCGCCCATCCGCCGCGCGCGGGACAGAATCCTAGCATGATGGGACTGCGCCTGTGATCAGATTGCTATCAGATGTCCGCCTCGTCTCTGCAGCATCCATCATTTTCCAGTGATCACGGGCATATCGGCGGGCTCCGCCGCGGTGGGGCCGAGCGGCCCGCCGCGGCCATGCGCGCGCAGGCCGCGCGAGGGGCTGCACACAACGGTTCGCTCGCGGACAATCTCCGCGCCCACCGCGCCGCGCGCCGATGCCTCCCCGTGCGAGCATCACCTCGAAGCCGCGTCACGCCGGGATGGCGAGAGGAACGACCGTGCGCCTCTGGCTGGTGGCGGCCCTCATCGGCGTGGCGCTGCTGGCGGCCGTGGTGGTCGAATGCCGGTCCGACTCTCCCGAGCCGGAGCCCACGCCCACCGAGGCCGCCGCCGGTACGCCGGCTCCCACCGCCGCTCCCGCGGCGACCCCCGAGGTCGCCGCCACACCTGCGCCCACGCCCGCACCCGTGGCCCCGACGCCCACGGCGACACCCGGTGCGACCGCCACGCCCCCGCCGGCGGTCACCGGCCCCGACGGGAACCTGATCTTCGACCCCGCGGTGGTTCGCGGCACGCTCAGCAACGGGCTCTCGTACTACATCAGGCACAACCAGGAGCCGCGCGAGCGTCTGCACCTCTCGCTCGTCGTCAGGGCCGGCTCCGTCCTCGAGGAGGAGGAGCAGCGCGGCCTGGCGCACTTCGTCGAGCACATGGCGTTCAACGGCACCGAGCGTTTCCAGAAGCAGGAGATCGTCGACTACCTGGAGTCCATCGGCTCCAGCTTCGGCGCCCACCTGAACGCGTACACGAGCTACGACGAGACGGTCTACTTCCTCGAGATCCCGACCGACGACCCCGAGATCCTCGAGAAGGCGTTCCAGATCCTCAGCGACTGGGCCTACGCCATCAGCTTCGAGCCGGACGAGGTCGATCTCGAGTGGGGCGTGGTGCTGGAGGAGTGGCGCCTCGGCCAGGGCTTCGACTCCCGCTGGCGGGACGGCATCTACCAGGCCCTGTTCGGCTCGTCGCGCTACGCCGAGCGGAGCCCCATCGGCCTTCCCGAGGTGGTCGAGAACGCCCCCGTCGAGGAGCTCCGGGCCTACTACGAGCGCTGGTACCGGCCGGAGCTGATGGCCCTCGTGGCCGTGGGCGACCTCGACCCCGCCCTCATCGAGGCCAAGGTCAGGCAGCACTT
>DAOULG010000105.1:0-4505 GCA_034420495.1 Dehalococcoidia bacterium | reverse complement strand
CGCGAGGAGCTGGTGGGCCTCTCCCTGATACGCGTGCTGCGCCATCACACGCTCTCCGAGCTCGTCCGCGCGCCCGGCGAGGTCGCCTCGGAGGCGGAGCTCGGGGGCGGCCGGCGCGTCCGCGCCACGGCCGCCTTCGTCGAGGCGGGCGCGGGCCGGTGCGTCCTCGTGCTCGACGACGTGACGGAGCTCCACCAGGCGCGGCGGGCGCGGACGGAGCTCGTCGGGAACGTCTCGCACGAGCTGCGCACGCCGCTGACCGCGGCGCGCGCCCTCGCCGAGACGCTGGAGCGGGAGATCGCCGAGGGCGCCGGCGGCCCGGAGGGCCGCGAGGCCCGCTTCGCGACGCAGCTGGTGGAGGAGATCGACCGCCTCGGGCGGATCGTCGACCGCCTGCTCCGGCTCTCCCGGCTCGAGGCGGCCGAGGAGCCCTTCGCCGTCGCCTCGCTCGCCACCGGCGACGTGCTCGAGCAGGCCGCCGCCCGCATCGCCCCGCTCGCGGCCGCGCGCGGCGTGCGGCTCGAGGTGGCCGGCGCCGCCCCGGCGCTCCGCGCCGACCGCGAACGGCTGCTGGAGGTGCTCTCCAACCTGCTCGACAACGCGCTCCGCGCAAGCCCGCAGGACGGCCTGGTGACGCTGCGCGCCCTCGCCGAGGGGGACGAGGTGCGCATCGAGGTGGGCGACGAGGGGGCCGGCATCCTCCCCTCCGAGCGCGAGCGCATCTTCGAGCGCTTCTACACCGGCGACGCGGCGCGTGCCGCGGGATCCGCGGGGACCGGGCTCGGCCTCGCGATCGCGCGCCACATCGTGCGGCGTCTCGGGGGACGCGTCTGGGTCGCCGACCGCGGACCCGGCGCCACTCTCTGCGTGGCGCTTCCCCGCGCGGAGACGGGGCCGGGCGATGGCGGGGGCGCTCCCGATGCGGGCGCTTTAACGGGGATTTAACGTTCCGGCCGCAGCCTCTGCGCCAGGCGTGGCGGCGGCCGCGCCGGGCTCCCCTGCGTGCGGGCCGCGCGCCTCCCCACCGGGGGCGACGGCCGAGGAGGCATGGTGGCGGCGAGCGCGAACCACGTGCGATTTGCGCGCAACCGCCGGCGGCACCTCATCGAGCAAGGCATCGGAGCCGCGCTCTTCGCCTGCGCCTCCGTCACCGTCGTCACGACGGTCGGCATCGTCATCATCCTCCTCGCCGAGGGCGCGGCGTTCTTCCGGGACGTCTCGGTCATCGAGTTCCTGACCAACGACCGCTGGACCCCGCTCTTCGCCTCGAAGAACTTCGGCGTGCTCCCGCTCGTCTCGGGAACGCTGCTGATCGCGGTCGGAGCCTCCCTGGTGGCGCTGCCTCTAGGGACCGTCTCCGCGATCTTCCTCTCCGAGTACGCCTCTCCCGGCGTGCGCGGCGTCGTGAAGCCGGTGCTCGAGGTGCTCGCCGGCATCCCGACCGTCGTCTACGGCTACTTCGCGCTCACCTTCATCACCCCGGTGCTCCGCGACTCGTTCTTCCCCGAGCTCGGCCCGTTCAACGCGGTCTCCGCGATCGTCGTGGTCGGCGTGATGATCATCCCGATGGTCTCCTCGCTCTCCGACGACGCGATGAGAGCCGTCCCGGTGGCGCTGCGCGAGGGTGCCTACGGCGTCGGCGCCACCCGCTTCGAGGTCGTGACGCGCATCGTCCTCCCGGCCGCCCTCTCCGGGATCGTCGCCTCCTACCTGCTCGCGATCTCGCGCGCGATCGGCGAGACGATGGCGGTCACAATCGCCGCCGGCGCGACGCCGAACCTCACGCTGAACCCGCTGGAGAGCGTGCAGACGATGACGGCCTACATCGTGCAGGTGTCGCTCGGCGACACGCCGCACGGCTCCCTGGAGTACCGCACCATCTTCGCGGTCGGCGCGACCCTCTTCACGATGACGCTCGGGATGAACATCATCGCGAGACGCGTGGTCGGCCGCTTCCGGGAGACCTACGAGTGAGCGCGGAGACGGGCATCGCGCCGGTCCGCGCCGGGGCGGCCTACCGGCCGCGCCTCGCCTACCGGCACGCCGTCAGCAACCTCTTCCGCTGGATCACCGCCGGCGGGGCGCTCGTCGGGATCGTGCTGCTCGCGATGCTGCTCGCCGACGTGGCGCGGGATGGGACGCGCTTCCTCTCGTGGGAGTTCCTGAACACCTTCCCGTCGCGCTTCCCCGAGCAGGCCGGATTCAAGGCGGCGCTCTGGGGCAGCATCTGGGTGATCGGCTTCACGGCCCTCTTCTCGTTCCCCGTCGGGGTGGGCGCCGCCCTCTACCTCGAGGAGTACTCGGGGCGCGGGCGCCTGACGCGGCTTATCCAGCTCAACATCTCCAACCTCGCCGGCGTCCCGTCCATCGTCTTCGGCATCCTCGGCCTGCAGCTCTTCGTGCGCGGGACGCTCGGCTTCGGCCCCGACCTCGGCGGGTTCGGGCGCTCGGTGGTCGCCGGATCGCTCACGCTGACCCTTCTGATCCTCCCGATCGTGATCGTCGCGGCCCAGGAGGCCGTGCGCGCGGTGCCCGGCTCGATCCGCGAGGCCTCCTACGGCGTCGGCGCGACCCGCTGGCAGACCGTCTGGCACCATGTGCTGCCGCAGGCGCTGCCCGGGATCCTCACGGGGATGATCCTCGCGCTCTCCCGCGCGATCGGGGAGACCGCGCCCCTGATCATGATCGGCGCCCTCACCTTCGTGGCCTTCGTGCCGGAGAGCCCGGGCGATCCCTTCACCGCGATGCCGATCCAGATCTTCAACTGGGTCGGCCGGCCGCAGGCGGATTTCCGCGACCTCGCGGCGACGGGGATCATCGTGCTGCTCGTGGCCCTGCTCGCGATGAACGCGCTCGCCGTCTACGTGCGCCAGCGGACGCAGCGCAGTGGCTGAGGCGGCGGCGGACGGCGCGGCGGACGGAGATGCCGGCGCGCTGCACGGAGGAGAACGGGAGGATGCTATGGTCGGGACGATCTTGGAGGAAGCGCCAGCGCTTCCTGAGAAGGCTCCCGTGATGTCGACCGGAACCAGCGCTCCCGTCCCCTCGACGGCGCCGGCAGCGGGGCCGGCCATCGACGTCGACGTCCCCGACCCGATCGTCGAGATCCGCGACTTCAATCTCTGGTACGCGGACTTCCAGGCGATCGAGGGCATCAGCCTCCGCATCCCGCGCAACCAGATCACCGCCCTCATCGGGCCGTCGGGCTGCGGGAAGAGCACTCTCCTGCGCTCCATCAACCGCATGAACGACCTGATCCCCTCCGTCCGGGTCCAAGGGGAGATCGGCGTCGACGGCCGCAACATCTACGAGCAGGGCGTCGACCCGGTGGAGGTCCGGCGCGCGATCGGGATGGTCTTCCAGAAGCCGAACCCGTTCCCGAAGTCGATCTACCAGAACGTCGCCTTCGGCGCCCGGGTCAACGGCTACCGGGGCGACATGGATCAGCTCATCGAGCGCGCCCTCAGGCAGGCGGCGCTCTGGGAGGAGGTCTCGGACAAGCTCTCCCAGTCGGGCCTGGCGCTCTCCGGCGGGCAGCAGCAGAGGCTCTGCATCGCGCGGGCGATCGCCGTCTCGCCGGACGTCGTCCTGATGGACGAGCCGTGCTCGGCCCTGGATCCGATCGCGACGCAGCGCATCGAGGACCTGATGCGCGAGCTCGCCGAGGACTACACGATCGTCATCGTGACGCATAACATGCAGCAGGCGGCGCGGGTCTCCGATCGGACGGCCTTCATGCTCGCCGGCGACGACCGCACCGGTCGGCTGATCGAGTACGGCCCCACCGATCAGATCTTCAGCACGCCGAGGGACGAGAGGACCGAGGCGTACATCACCGGGCGCTTCGGCTAGCCCGGCCTCGACGGAGGAGAGATGCCGCGCGAGGGATTCCACCGCGATCTCGAGCTGCTCCAGGATCAGATGCTCGAGCTGGGCTCGATGGTCGACCGCGCCATCGACCGCGCCCTCACCGCGCTCCTGGATCGCAACATCCCGCTGGCCGAGGCCGTCGTCCGCGACGACGGCGAGGTGAACCGCATGCGCTACGACATCGACACCGCGTGCCTCGGCCTGCTCGCCCAGCAGGCCCCGGTCGCCGGCGATCTCCGCGTCATCGTCTCCGTGCTCTCGATCGTCGGTGAGCTCGAGCGCATCGGCGACCACGCCGAGGGCATCGCGCGGATCGTGATCATGATGGCGGACGAGCCGCTCGTGAAGCCCCTCGTCGACATCCCCCGCATGGCCGACCGCGCGCAGCAGATGCTGCGCGACGCGCTCACGGCCTTCACGGAGCGCGACGTGGCGGCGGCGCACCGCGTGGGCGAGGCCGACGACGTGGTCGACGAGCTGCAGGAGCGCGTCTACCACGACCTCGTCGAGATCATGCTCCGCGACCCCAGCGCCGTCCTCCCGTGCACGCACCTGCTCTGGGTCTCGCACAACCTCGAGCGCATCGCCGACCGCGCCACCAACGTCGCCGAGCGCGCCGTCTTCGCGGCGACCGG
>DAOULG010000104.1:0-1826 GCA_034420495.1 Dehalococcoidia bacterium | reverse complement strand
GAGGCCGCCGCGATCCTCGCGGCCTGCGCCCGCTCCGGCGTGCCGGTCGTCCCGCGGGGCTCGGGGACGGGGTTCGCGGGGGGAGCGCTTCCCGTCGCCGGCGGCGTCGTCGTGGCGACGGCGCGGATGACCCGCATCCGCGAGCTCGACGCCGAGGAGCGGATCGCCGTCGTCGAGCCGGGAGTGATCAACCTCGCGCTGCAGCAGGCCGCGGCCGAGCACGGGCTGCGCTACGCCCCCGATCCCTCCTCGCAGCGCATCTGCACCATCGGGGGCAACGTCGGCACGAACGCGGGGGGTCCCCACACGCTCGCGCACGGGAGCACCGTGAACCACGTGCTCGCGGTGGAACTCGTCCTCCCCGACGGCCGCGTGACCTGGCTCGGAGGCCGCCAGCTCGATGCCCCGGGCGTGGATCTGCGCGCCCTCGTCGTCGGCTCGGAGGGGACGCTCGGGCTCGTCACGGCGGTCTGCGTCCGGCTCCTCCCGCTGCCCGAGGCGGTGCGCACCGTGCTCGCCGTCTTCGACACCGTCGAGGGCGCCTCCGAGGCCGTCTCGGCGATCGTCGAGCGGGGCGTGATCCCCGTCGCGCTCGAGATGCTCGATGCCGAGACGATCCGCGCCGTCGAGTCGCAGGCGCGGCTCGGCTATCCGCTCGACGCCGGCGCCGTGCTGCTGGCGGAGGTGGAGGGGCTCGCCGAGCAGGTCGAGGAGGACGCCGCCACCGTGATCGCCGCGCTGGAGGAGAGCGGCGCCAGGACCGTTCGCTCGGCCGACGAGGAGGCGGAGAGGGAGCGTCTCTGGGAGGGGCGGAAGGCGGGCATCGGGGCGCTCGGCGCCATCTCCCCCAACTTCTACCTGCTCGACGGCGTGGTGCCGCGGACGAAGCTGCCCGCCGTGATGCGGGAGGTGGCGGCGCTCTCGGAGCGGTACGGCTTCCGCTGCGCCAACATCTTCCACGCCGGCGACGGCAACCTGCACCCGAACATCATGTTCGACGAGCTCGAGCCCGGGTCCTCGTCGCGCGTCCTGGAGCTCGGCGGGGAGATCCTGCGGCTCTGCGTGGAGGCGGGGGGATCGATCACCGGCGAGCACGGGGTCGGCCTCGAGAAGCGCTCCTACCTCGGCTGGATCTTCGATCCCCCCGACCTCGACGCGATGACGCGGGTGCGGGACGCCTTCGGCGGCTCCGGCCGCTTCAATCCCTGCAACGTGCTCCCGGTCTCGCACGGATGCGCGCAGGGGCACGCCGCCGAGGCCGGAGAGGCGGCCCTCCGCCTCGCCCGCGCGCCGGGCGTCTACCTCTAGCGTGCCAGCGGACGGCCCCCGGGCCGAGCAGGAGGCCGGCGAGGGACCCGCGACCGCCGTCTCGGCGATCCGCGGCGCGATGCCGGAGGGCCGCGACCGCGACCCCGCGCGCTACCCGATCGACGGCCTGCTCCCGTCCCTCGCGCTCGCGCCCAGCACGCGCGAGGAGCTGGCGGGCGCGCTTCAGGCGGCCGCGCGAGGCGGGCTCGCGGTCGCGCCGCAGGCAGGCCGCACCGCGCTGGCCGCGGGCGGGCCGCTCCAGCGCTACGACGTCGCGCTCGACCTCCGCGGCCTCGACCGCGTGGTGGAGCACGAGCCGGCCGATCTCACCATCACCGTCGAGGCCGGGATCTCGCTCGGCTCCCTCGCCGAGCTGCTGCGCCCGCACGGGCAGCAGCTTCCGCTCGACCCGCCCGGGGGCGAGGAGGTCTCGGTCGGCGGGATGCTCGCGACCGCCCGCCCCGGCAGCTGGCGCGGGCTGCTGCCCGGCGCGGGCGACCTCCTGCTCGGGGCCACGG
>DAOULG010000103.1:0-9148 GCA_034420495.1 Dehalococcoidia bacterium | reverse complement strand
CCGGTGATCGAGAGCAGCGGACCGAGGCTGTGCGTGCAGTACGTGATCGGGTCGGTGCGCTCGAGCCGCCAGGTCGGCTGACCGGAGGAGTCGCGCAGGATCGAGCGCATGTCCTGCATCATCTCCGCCTCGGCGTAGAAGATGCGGCCGAACTCGCCGGATGCCTGCATCCGGCGGGCGGCGTCGACGAACCCCCAGTAGAGGGCGTTCTCCGCGAGCATGTAGGTCCCGGTGGAGGCCTCGGCCGCGCTGAGGAGCTGCTCGCACTCCTCGACGCTCCACGCCGCCGGGATCTCGCTCAGCACGTGGATGCCCCGCTCGAGCGCCGCCACGGCATCCGCGACGCGACCGATCGGGGGCGTCGCGAGCACGACGAGATCGGGCGGGGGATCGGTATCGAGCAGCGAGGCGAGCGAGTCGGCCTCGTCGGCGTTGCTTCCCGCGGGGAGGAGCGCCCGCGCGTGTATGCGCCGCTCCGGATCCGGGTCGGCCAGCCCGATCACGTCGACGTCGGGCATCGTGCGCAGCACGCGCAGGAAGGTCTCGCCGCGCCGGAGCCCGGCGACCGCCACCCGCATCGGCTTCATCAGGCCTCCCGTCTCCCCGCGTCCCGGCGGGCGCGGGCTCCCGATCCTACGACGGCGCCCGCCGGGCGCACCCTACTCGCCGGGGAAGGTGAGCTCGACCCGCTCTCCGTCGAATCCCCCCGGCGGCGGCTGGCCCAGCCTCTCCATCATCGCCTGGAAGACGGGGTACTCGTGCGCGCCGACGAGGGCGAAGCGCCCGTCGAAGACGAAGGTCGGGATCCCGGTGACGCCCAGGCGCCGCGACTCCGCGATCCCGTGCTCGACCCGCGCGCGGTGGCGACGCTCCGCGAGGGCCGATCGCAGGGCATCCGGGTCGGCGCCGCCGCGCGCCCCCGCCTCGACCACGACCTCCGGGTCGCCGATGTCGGCGAGCTCCTCGAAGTAGGCGCGGAAGAGCGAGCGGTGCAGCGCCAGGGGGTCGAGGCCCGCCTCCTCGCCGAAGGCGACGGCCTCCAGCGCGAGCTGCGAGTAGGAGGTGCGCTCCCGGCCGCGCGCGAAGCGAAGCCCCTCGCGGTCGGCGCGCTCCTCGACGGGGCTCGGCGGATCGTCGGCGCCGCGCCGGTAGCGCGCCGGCGCCCCCTCGGGGGGCGTGTCGGGGTTGAGCAGGAAGGGCGCCCACTCGACCGAGACGTCGTACTCGCGCTGGAGCCGCTCGACCTGCACGAGGCCGATGTAGCACCAGGGTCAGACGAAGTCGGAGTAGACCGTCAGCGTCACCGGCTCTGCCGCGCTCGCGTTCGCCATCGCACACCCTCACCCCCGCCGCGCCCAGAGTAGTCGCTCCCGCCGCGCCCGTGGTGCGCGGCCTCCCCCGGCCGGGCGAAGCGTCTAGAATCGGGCGGCGCGGTGGCGGGGCGGGGAGGGCGGTGCCGGTGGCGGGGATGGTGAGGCGGCGCTATCTCGATCTTCCCTGGGGGCAGGTGCACTACCGCACGGTGGATGCCTCCCCCGGTGCTCCCGGGGGCGGGGATCTGCCCCTGCTCCTGATGCTGCACCAGACCCCGCTCGACTCCTCGCACTACGAGCGCGTCCTGCCGCTCCTCGCGGGCTTCTCGCGCCCGGTCGCGGTCGACGCGCCGGGCTACGGGCTCTCGGACCGCCCGCCGCTCCTCCGCGGAGGCGACGAGTGGGGGGTCGCGGACTACGCGCGGCTCACCTGGGAGATCGTGGAGGCCCTCGGCGGGGGCCGCATCTACCTCTTCGGCCGCGCCACCGGCTCCGTGCTCGCGGTCGAGGCGGCGGCGCAGCAGCCGGGGCGCGTGCGCGCGCTCGTGCTGCACGGCCTCCCCGTCTACGACGAGGCGACGAAGGAGGACCGGCTCGCGGACCGCGAGTTCGGCGGGCCGATCCCGCCGGCCCCCGGCGGGGCGCACCTCGAGCGTCTCTGGAGGCGGGTGCTGGGCCAGTACCCCTACCTGCTCCCGGAGGAGGTCGAGTGGCACGTGGAGCGCTACCTCCAGGCGGGGCCCGACTTCGCGCTCGGCTACCGCGCCATCTGGCGCTACGATCTGGCGGCGGGTGCGGCGCGCCTCGAGTCGCCGGTGCTCCTGCTCGGCGGGACGCGCGACCGGGTCTACGGGTGGTTCGCCGACGCCCGTCGCCTGCTCCCGCGCGCCGAGTGGGAGAGCTTCGACGACGCCACGGATTTCATCGCGGCCGACGACCCCGAGCGCTTCGCCGGGTCGCTCACACGCTTCTTCACGGCGCACTGAGGACGCCGCCCGGCGCGGGCGTCGTAGGATGCGGGCGGGATACGGCCGCCGGGGCGGCGGCCGTCGACAGGGGGTAGCGGGGATGGGCGAGACCGCCGTCACGCAGATCCGCCGGGGCTTCGTTCACGGCCCCGACGGGAACATCGAGTACATGGAGGTCGGCTCGGGCCCACCGCTCATCCTCCTCCACGGCACGCCGATGAGCGCCATGTCCTACCGTCACGTGGCGCCGCTGCTCGGCGACGCCTTCCGGGTCGTCGCGATGACGACCGTCGGATACGGGCAGTCCGATCGCCCGGATCCCCCCTACACGACCCTCGAGCAGTTCGCCCGCTCCGTCACGTGGCTGATGGATGGACTCGGCATCGAGCGCGCGCACGTCGACGGGAATCGAACGGGCTCGGAGTTCGCGGCGATGCTCGCCGCCGAGTACCCGGAGCGGGTCGACCGCCTGATCCTCGAGGAGATCTTCAACTGGTCGCCGCCCCACCGCCGGGAGGCGCACGAGCGGCTCCACCGCTACATCGAGCCGCGTCCCGACGGCGGGCACCTGCTGGAGCTCTGGCGCAAGGTCGGCGGGGATCGTCCGGGGGCGGATCTCGGGCGCGTCTCCGAGCACTTCCTGGACAATCTCATCGTCAACTCGAGCGAGGGCGCCGACGTCTACGGCGGCATGGGCTGGGAGGGCGCCGGCCCGTACGCGATGACGCGCCACGACATCTGGGAGACGATCCCGCGCATCGAGGCCCCGACGCTCGTGATCCACGGGACGGGCAGCCAGCTCGGGCGCTCGCACGAGAAGTTCGTCGCGACGCTCAGGAGGGCGCGCGGCGCGCGCCTGCCGAGCGAGGGGAACTTCTACGCGCAGCAGGCCCCGGAGCTGTGGGCGCGGGAGGTCCGCGCCTTCCTCACCGATCCGGACGTCTGAGCGCCGCCCTCTTCGGGGGCGGGCGGCGGGCGAGCGCCATCAGGGCCGCGGAGACGAGCAGGGAGAGCGCGAGCGCGACGAAGGCGCCGCGGTAGTCGCCGACGCGGTCGAAGTAGAGCCCGGCGAGGACCGGCGCCGCCCCCCCGAACATCACGGAGATCGGCAGCCCAGTGCTGCGGACGGCCCCGAGGTGACGCCGCCCGAAGTAGGAGGCCCAGATGAACTCGGTGATGGGGAGGAAGCCGCCCACGGAGCTCCCCCACAGGGCCGCGACGGGGAACATGAGGGTGAGGGAGCCGGCCCCGGGGACCGTCACGAGGAGCAGGAGCGCGAGCGAGAGGCTCGACATCGTGAGCACGGCGAGCGGCTTCACCGACCAGCGCTGCAGCGCCCATGCCCAGACGAACTTCGAGATCAGCGAGAAGCTGCCGTGCGTCCCGAACAGGAGCGCCGCCTCGCCGCGGCTGAAGCCGGCGTCGGTGAGCAGCGGGATCGCGTGGACGCCCAGCGAGCCCGCCGCGGCGACGCCGAACGCGACCGCCGCGATCAGCACCCACAGCGCCGGCGTGCGCAGGGCCTCGGCCCGCGTGTAGGAGCCCAGGAAGTCCTGGTCCGCCAGCGCCTGAAGGCGCGCCTCCTCGGCGCTGGGCTCCGAACCGCCGCCGGGCGTGCGCCCGTCGGGAGAGAGGCCGTAGTCCTCCGGCTGCCGCCGCATCAGGAGGGCGACGGGGTATATCAGGAGGAAGGTCGCGACCGAGAGCACGACCCAGCCACTCTCCCAGCCTCCGCTGTCCACGACGCGGGTGAGCAGGATGGGCGGCAGGATCCCGCCCAGGGAGATGCCGACCGAGGCCAGGGAGATCACGGCGCCGCGGCGAGCCACGAACCACTTCGAGAGCGCGACGTTGACGACCAGCGGGCCGGTCATCAGGAGCCCGATCTGGCCGACCAGGCCGCGCAGGGCGATGAACTGCCAGAGCTCCTCCACCTGCGAGGTGATCAGGAAGACGAGGCCGGCGATCGTGGCACCGGTGAGCATCAGCGGGCGCGCGCCGTAGCGGTCGATCAGCGGCCCCACGAAGAAGGCCGCGAAGCCCCCGACGATGAAACCGATCGAGCCCGCCAGCACGAACTGCGAGCGCGCCCAGCCCAGGGATTCGCTCATCGGCTCGAGGAAGACGCCGGTGACCTGCAGGCCGAAGCCGACGGTGACGAACTGCCCGACCGAGGCTCCGAGGAAGACCCACCAGCCCCAGAAGAGGCGGGGCGGTCGCCGCAGGGGCGCTGGAAGTCGGCCGGGCATCGGGACAGCCTACGCGGTCCGCGCGCGTGCCCGGAGCTCGGGGCCCCCGGTCCGGCCCGCGGCGCCGGGCCTCGCCGGCGGTCGCAGTTCCGGCGCACGACTCGGCGTCCCGGGCCCGGCGTGAGCCGGAGCGCCGTCGAGCCGTGGCCCGCGTGCGTCGGCGACCGGGATCGCCCTACGATTTCGCCGGAGCGCCGCGCCCCGCGCGGCGAGGTGGGAGGGGAATGATGGGTGTCGCTCACGGCGGTGTGGCCGCGACCCTCGCGCTCACGGATCGCGTCACGACCGCACACGCCCTCCTCCTCGCGATCACCGCCGAGCTCGGCCCGCGCGAGCTCTTCCGGTCCGGGGGCAGGACGGCGCCGTGCATCGGCTGGCATCTCTGGCACATCGCGCGGTGGGCCGACGTGCTGCAGGCGAGCCTCCCCGAGGCGACGCCGACCCTGGCGGAGCGCCTGGGAGCCCGCCCGCAGATCTGGCATGCGCGGCGCATCGCGGCGAGCTGGGGTCTCGATCCCCGGGCGCTCGGGCACCGGGAGGCCGGTTCACAGATGGAGGATGAATCGACGCTCTCGATGCGCTTCCCGGGCGCGGAGGCGCTGCTCGGGTACGCGAGCGACGCCTTCGGCGCAGCCGACGCGGCGGTCCGCGCCCTCGACGGAGTCGCCCTCGACGAGGCGTGCGAGCACTTCTACGGGACGCAGGTGGGCACGACGACCGTCGCCTACTGCGTGCAGTTCCACGCGATCCACGCCTACCGCCACCTCGGCAGCATCGAGGCGCTGCGCGGCCTGCTCGGGATGGCGGGGACCGCGACCGGCTAGAGGCGACCGGGCGGACGACGTCTCGCCGCCGTCCGGAGCCATCGGGCACCCCCCGGGAGGCCCCCGGACGGCTCCGCCGCCGCCTCCTCCCGGCCGTGGCCGCGGAGCCCGGGGGCTATGATGGCCCGGGACCGCACGAGAGCGGGGCGGGCCCGGCGACCGCGGACGCGACCGTGCCGACATCCCCTCCGGGCATCCTCGGGGCCGATGATCTCGCCGCGCAGCTCGGTGAGCCGTACGCCTCCCTCGAGGCGACGGAGCGCGCCGCGCATCCCGACCTGATCGCGAGGATCCGCCAGCCGGGGGACATCGCGGGCGACTCGAGACCCCTCGCGGGCGGTGCGCACGTGATCACGGTGGCGGCGGGCGACATCCCGGGCGCCCTCGCCCTCATCTCCGGCTCGATGACCGCGCACGGGCTCGACATCCAGGCGGGCGACCTCTTCACGGTCCGCCGCTCCGCCGGGCAGCCGGTCCCGCGGCGCTCGCGCCGCTTCGGGCCGTCTGCCGCCGCGCCGCCGCGCCGCCCGGGCCCGTCCCGGTCGCCCGCGCCCTCGGCGCTGCTGCTCGATCGCTTCGTGGTGACCGGCGCGCCCTCTCCCGACCCGTGGGAGGAGATCCGTCCCGATCTCGAGGAGGCGTTCACCCTCCTGGCGGGCGGCGAGACCGAGGCGGCGCGCGCCGTCATCATCGACGGCATCAGCCGCCGGCTGCCCCGGGGAGGGTCGTCGGCGCGGGCGATGTACCCGGTCGCGATCGAGGTCGACGCCGTGTCCGAGCCGGAGACGACCGTGGTCTCCATCGCCGGCGCCGATGAGACCGGCTTCCTCTTCGAGTTCGCCAACGCGCTCGCCATGCTCGAGATCTCGGTGCGCCGGGCGGAGGTGCGCACCGAGGAGGGCGAGAGCCGCGATACGTTCTGGGTGACGACCCGGGGCGGGTCGAAGCTGGTGGACGCGTCCCGGCTCGATGAGCTGCGCGTGGTCGCGGTGCTCATCCGCCAGTTCACGCAGCTCCTCCCGCTGGCCCCCGACCCCGGACAGGCGTTGCGCCAGTTCGGCGCTCTCGTGCGCCGGCTCTTCTCGCTCGGCGAGCGGCGCGAGGCGCTCTCCGTGCTGGCCGACGAGAGCGTGCTCGAGATGCTCGCGGCGGCGCTGGGGGTGAGCCGCTACCTCTGGGAGGACTTCCTCCGCCTCCAGCACGAGCACCTCTTCCCGGTGCTGACCGACCTGCCGGCGCTCGATCGCTCCCGATCGGCCGCCGAGCTGCGCGGCGAGCTGCACGCCGAGAGCGCGGCGGGGGTGCCGGTCGACGTCGCCTCGCTCAACCTCTTCAAGGATCGGGCGCTCTTCCAGATCGACCTGCGCCACATCATCGGCCGCACGGGATTCGCGGACTTCTCGCTCGAGCTCTCCGACCTCGCCGAGGTGGTTGTCGACGAGGCGGCGGCCCTCACCGCGCGGTCGCTGCGCGAGCGCCACGGCCGCCCGCGCCTCGCCTCGGGCGAGCCGTGCGGGTGGGCGGTGGCCGCGCTCGGGAAGTTCGGCGGGCGCGAGATCGGCTTCGCCTCCGACCTCGAGCTGCTGACCGTATACGAGGGCCCCGGCGGGTCGGATGGGAGCGATCCGATCCCGAACGCGACCTGGTTCGAGGAGTTCGTGCGGGGCCTGCGCGCGGCGATCCGTGCGCCGCGCGAGGGCATCTTCGAGGTGGACCTCCGTCTGCGGCCGTACGGCGACGGCGGGAGCCTCGCCAGCTCGCTCGACCAGTGCCGGAGCTACTACTCCGCCGCCGGGGACGCCTGGCAGTTCGAGCGGATGGCGCTCGTGCGTCTTAGGACGGTCGCGGGCGACGCCGCCGTGGGACGACGGCTCGAGTCGATCCGGGATGCGTTCGTGTACTCGGGCGCGCCCCTCGACGTCGGGGAGATGCTGCGCGTGCGCGGCCGGCAGGCGAGCGAGCTGGTGGACCCGGGCCGGCGCAACGCGAAGTACAGCCGCGGCGGCCTCGTCGACGTCGAGTACTACGTGCAGTCGCTCCAGATCCTCGCCGGGACCGACGACCCCTCGGTCCGCACGACCAACACGCTCGCCGCCATCGCGGCGCTGGCCGCGGCGGGCCGCCTATCGGCGGAGGAGTCGACGGAGCTGTCGGAGTCCTACTCCTTCCTCCGGCAGCTGATCGGGGCGCTGCGGGTGGTGCGCGGCAACGCCCGCGATCTCACGATCCCCCCGACCGGCTCGCGCGAGTTCGCGTACCTCGCGCGACGGATGGCCTCCGGGACGCCCGGGGCGCTCGAGGCTGCTATCGGGAGGCGCATGGACTTCGCGGCCTCGCTCTGGGAACGCCTTCCGGCGGGCGAGCCGCCGCTCGCGTAGGCTCCGCCGGGCGCCGCTCCCCCGCCCGGCGCGGCCGCGCCGGGCGAGCCGCCCTCCGGGCGGGGATCGGAGAGACGTCGAGCGGGACCGCGGCTCGCGGGCGCCGCAGCGCGGGCCGCGCGGGGAAGGCCGAGTGGTACCCCCGGCAGGACTCGAACCTGCGCACCCGGCTCCGGAGGCCGGTGCTCTATCCGCTGAGCTACGGGGGCGCTGCCGCGGAGTGTACGGAGCGCGAAGAACTCCTCGCAAGACGCGGGTCCGGCCGGCCGTGCCCGGGTCGAGCGCCGCGGCCGCGCCGGCGCACCCGGCTCCGGCCCCTCAGGAGGCGTCCGCGCGGCGGACGGAGACGACGCCGCGCACGCTGTCCAGCTGCTGCAGGAGCTGGGCGAACTCGGGTCCCCCCCGCGTCTCGAGCCGGAGGTGGACGATCGTCGTGCGGTCGTCCTGCTCCTCCGTCCGCACCTCGACCATGTTGACGCCGGCCGCGGCCGCGATCGTGCTGATGTCGCGGAGGAGTCCCACGCGGTCCCACGCATGCACCTCGATGCTGCCGGAGTAGCGCACGGCCGAGGGCTCCCAGTCGCATTCGACGTAGCGCTCCGGCTCCTCGCGCCGCGCCACCGTTCGGCAGCCGTGCCGGTGCACGGTGACGCCGCGCGATCGGGTCACGAAGCCGACGATCGGATCGGGAGGGAGCGGCCGGCAGCAGCCCGCGAGCGTCGCCCGGCGGCCGACGGTGCCGTAGACGCGGACCCCCGGGGCTCCATCCGTGCTCGGCTGGGCGGGGTGCGAGGGCGCCACGTGCTCCACCAGCGTCTGCGCCAGGAGCTCCGAGGAGACCCCGCCGTAGCCGATCGCCTCCAGCATCTCGTCGGCGCTCTCGAATCCCAGCTGGGCGACGAGATCCGCGGGGACGCTGCTCAGGCCGAGGCGGCGCTGTTCGAGCTCGAGCTGCTCGCTGCCGCGCCTGATGTTCTCGTGGCGCTGCTGCCGCCGGAACCACTGCCGCACCTTCTGGCGGGCGTTCGACGAGCCGATGTACCCGAGCGCCGGGTTGAGCCACTCCCGCGACGGGCCCCGCTCCCCGCGCCCGCGCAGGATGTGCACGACGTCGCCGTTGGCGAGCGTCGTGTTGAGCGGGACGACGTGGCCGTTGAGCGTGGCGCCGCTGCAGTGCAGCCCGAGGTCGGTGTGGATGCGGAAGGCGAAGTCGATCGGCGTGCTCCCGGCCGGGAGCACCCGGACGTCCCCGCGCGGGGTGTAGACGAAGACCTGGTCGCGGAAGACGTCGGTCTTCACCGACTCCAGGAAATCCTCGGCGCCCGATGACTCGCGCTGCCACTCGACGAGGTGGCGCAGCCAGGACATTCGCTCCTCGTCGCGCTCGTCCCGGCGGCTGCGCGGCTCCTCCTTGTA
>DAOULG010000102.1:0-1723 GCA_034420495.1 Dehalococcoidia bacterium | reverse complement strand
CCTGGAAGATCGCGTGGGTGACGCGATCCGGGGCCTCGAGGGCGATGCGCAGGGCGATCGACGCCCCCGTGTGCGAGCCGAAGAGGGCGAAGCGCTCGAGGCCGAGCGCGTCGATCGCCTCGATCAGCGCCTCGGCGTAGACGGGGATCTCCTGCGCCTCGGGCGGGGGGTCCGAGAGCCCGTAGCCGGGAGTGTCGAAGGCGTAGGCCCGCAGGTGCTCGCCGAGGTGGGGGAGCGTCCACTGCAGGATCTCCGAGGACTGCGGCGACTCGTGCAGGAGCACCAGCGGCGGCCCGCTCTCGCCCGAGGCGCGGTAGTGCGCCTGCCCCCACCGGTAGTCCACGTAGCCGCGCATGAGGCCTCCCTCGCCCGCCGGTCCCGCCCGGCCATGACCGCCCGCCGTCCGGAGCCTCTGGCACCGTAGCGCCTCCGCACGGGCGCTGTCACCGGCCGCCGCGCGGCGCCGCCGGAGCGGGCGGGCCGTTCCTTGACAGCGGCGGCGGGCGACGGCGACGATGCCGGCGGGGGCCGCCGCGGGCGGCCTGCTGGGAGCGCGCGATGGGCCTGCGCGGCACCTCGGCCATCATCGGCGTCGGCTCGGTGAAGCCGGAGCGCCGCATGCCCGGACGCTCGGGCATCGGCGTCGCGGCCGAGGCCGGGATCAAGGCCGTGCGGGACGCCGGCCTCCGGCGCGTGGACATCGACGGACTGATCACGCAGATGCCCGGCGAGACGCCGACGGCGCTCGCGGAGTACCTGGGGCTGCGTCCCACCTGGTCGCACGGCGTCGTGATGGAGGGGGCGACCGGCACGACCTCCGTCACCCTCGCCGCGATGGCGCTCGACGCGGGACTCGCGAAGAACGTGCTGGTCGTGATCGGCGGGCTCGCGCCCGGCGGCGACATGCCGACCGAGGGCGGGAGCCGCCTCCGCGAGCAGTTCGACGCCCCGTTCGGACCGGCCTCGGGGGCGACGGGCTGGTACGCGATGATCGCGAACCGCTACGCGCACGAGTACGGCCTCACCGACGAGCAGCGCGCCTCCGTCGCCGTCCAGCAGCGCGAGAACGCCCACGGCAATCCCAACGCGATCTTCCGGGGCATCCCCCTGACCGTCGAGGACGTCGTCACCTCGCGCATGATCTCCACGCCGCTGCGGCTGCTCGAGTGCGTGATGCCGACCGGCGGCGCCGAGGCGGTGGTGATGACCTCGGCCTCGCGGGCCCGCTCCGGACCGCAGGAGCCGGTCTACCTGCTGGGCTCCGGGATGGCGGTCGACCACTACACGCTCGGCGGTGCGTCGACGCTCACGACCTCGCCGGTCGCGATCTCGGCGCGGCGCGCCTTCGAGATGGCGGGACTCGGGCCGCGGGACATGGACATGGTCTCGCTCTACGACTGCTACACCATCACCGTGCTCATCTCGCTCGAGGATGCCGGCTTCGTGCCGAAGGGCGAGGCCGGCGCCTTCGTCGAGAGCAGCGACATCACCTACAGGGGCGAGCTGCCGGTCAACACGCACGGCGGGCAGCTCTCCTACGGGCAGCCGATGGTCGCAGGCGGGATGTCCCACGTCACGGAGTCGGTCCTGCAGATGCAGGGGCGCGCCGGCGAGCGGCAGGTCGAGAAGCTCGACTACTGCTTCGTCAACGGCTGAGGGGGCTTCCTGAGCGAGATGTGCTCGCTGGTCCTCGGGAAGGACCCCTCGTAGACCGATGAAGAGG
>DAOULG010000101.1:0-10370 GCA_034420495.1 Dehalococcoidia bacterium | reverse complement strand
ACGACGACGCCGCCGGCGACGGGAAGCGCTCCCCCCGCGAACCCCGTCCCCGAGCCCCGCGGGACGACCGGCACGCCGGAGCGGGCGCAGGCCGCGAGGATCGCGGCGGCCTCCTCGGTGCTCGCCGGCAGCACGACGAGGTCGGGCCTCGCGCGCTCGATCGTCGCGTCGTACTCGTAGACGAGCAGCTCCTCCGGGGCGTCGATGACGTGCGCGGGACCGACGATCGCCCGGAGCTCGCGCGCCAGGGCCGGGCGGAGCGCCGGGTCCGTGCGCAGCGGGTTGGGGGGATCGGGGTCGGGCGGCGTGGCCGCGGCGTCCGGGGCGGCGGGCGCGTTCGTCTGCATCGCCGGGCGAGTGTAGCATCGGCCCTCCCCGAGCCGGCGATGGAGGCGGCCACGAGCTCCATGGACCCGCCACGCGAGGGCCGCGACGCCCCGGCTCCCGATCCGGAGCCGGCCGGCGCCCCGCTCTCCCCCCGGCGCCTGGAGGAGATCCGCTCCGGGCTCGAGGAGGCGGTGCGCGCCGCCGGCGAGGCGATCCTGGAGGTCGCCGCCCGCCGCCGGATCCGCGTCGGTCACAAGCGCGGGGAGGGACCGGTCAGCGAGGCCGACTACGCCGCCGACGCCATCCTCCGGCGCGAGCTGACCGCGCTCCACCCCGGGGCGCACTGGCTCTCCGAGGAGTCGGGGCAGCGCGCCCCGCTCGTCCGCGGGGAGGCCACCTGGGTGGTGGACCCCCTCGACGGCACGCGCGAGTTCCTGCGCGGCCTGCCCGAGTTCGGCGTCTCGGTCGCCCTCTTCTCGGGGGATCGCCCCGTGCTGGGCGCCGTCTACATCCCCGGCGAGCGGCAGATGCTCTCGGGCCTTCCGGCCCCGGCGGCGCCGGGGGCGCGTCTCGACGGGGAGCCGCTGGACCGGCTGGCCGGCGGTGCG
Organism: Dehalococcoidia bacterium; assembly: GCA_034420495.1. GTDB lineage: Bacteria > Chloroflexota > Dehalococcoidia > UBA2979 > UBA2979 > VYDC01. The sequence goes on along the minus strand of DAOULG010000101.1, from coordinate 9,435 downwards.
GCGGTGGAGCGGGTGGTCGTCTCCCGCCACGACTACGAGTGGCGCCGCCTGCACTACCGGATCCCCTTCCCGGTCTACCCCTGCGGCTCGGCGGCGGTGAAGCTCGCGCACGTCTCGTTGGGGCGCGCGGACGTCTACCTCTCGACCGGGCCGCGCTCGGTCTGGGACGTCGCGGGCGGGGCGGCCGTCCTGCGAGGCGTCGGCGGGGACCTGGTGGGCTTCGACGGCCGCCCCCTCCGGCTCTCGCCGCAGGAGGTCGGCGTGCCGCCCTTCGCCGCGGGGGAGCCGGCCGCCTGCCGCGCGTTGCTGCGCCGCCTGGGGGCGCGGTTCTAGCCGGAGGCGGCGCGGCCCCGGGCGCTGCTCCCCATGCGATAGCCGAGGAACTCCCGCGCGAGGAGGAGCGTCGCGGCGCCGCCGACGATCAGCAGCACCCCGTAGGAGGCCTGCGCCAGCTGCGTGCCGGCGGCCTCGGCGAGCAGTCCGGCCGCCGCCGCGCCGGCGGTCGAGGTGGCCCGATCGAGAGAGATGAGCGAGAAGACCCGCGCCCGCAGCTCGTCCGGCGCCGCGTCGAGCAGCATCGTCTGCACGTACGCGAAGTAGGCCGTCTGGAGCATCCCGACGACGGCTATGGCGACGAGCGGGAGCGCGAGCCAGAGGCGACCCCAGAGCGCGGGCAGCGACGCCGTCGCCGCGAAGAGGACGAGCGCCGCGCCGAAGGCGATGAGCAGAAGGGGGAGCATCAGCCCGATCCGCGTGGAGGGCTCGGATGCGACCACCAGCGCGCCGACGAGCGCCCCGACCCCCGACACCGCGAGCAGGATGCCCACGCCGGTGTTCCCCATGTCGAGGACCTCGAGCGCGAAGAGCGGGGAGAAGACCTGCAGGTACGGGACGCCGAGCGTGAAGAAGAGGAGCGAGAGCAGGAGCGTCACGCGGATCGCGCGGTGCGAGAGCGCGAAGCGGAGGCCCTCCATGAGGTCGGAGCGCAGCGCGGCGATGCCGGTCCCCGACGCCCGCGGCTGCGCCGCCGTCCGCATCAGGATCGTGGCCGTCACCGAGCCGACGTAGATGATGGGGATCAGGACGAAGGTCCCCTCCGTGCCGATCACGCCCAGCGTCACGCCGGCCGCCGCCGCCCCGACCACGCGCATCGAGCTCTGCGTCGTCGCCATCAGCGCCACCGCGTTCATCAGCCAGGCCGCCGGGACGACGCTCGGGATCAGCGAGTTGCGCGCCGGCTGGTCGAATGCCATGAGCGCGCCGCGGGAGAAGGAGGCGACGTAGATGTGCCACAGCTCGAGACGGCCGGCGACGAGCAGCGCCGCGAAGACGACGCCGATCCCGAGGGCGCCGATCTTGGTCGCGATCAGGACGCGCCGGCGGTCGTAGCGGTCGGCGATGACGCCGGCGACCACGCCGAGACCGAGCTGCGGCAGCGTCCGCATCGCGACGACGGCGCCGAGATGCGCCGCCGAACCCGTCAGCTCGTAGACGAGGACGGGACGCGCGATCTGCTCCGCCCAGAGCGCGCCGGTGTGGCTCACCTGGCCCGCCCACAGCAGGCGGAAGTCCCGCAGGCGCAGCGAGGCGAAGATCCCGGCCCGCGTGCGTGGCCCGGCGGGGTCGGGATCGTCGCGTCGCCTCACGCCCCCTCCCCCGACCGATCCGCCGGAGCGTCCCCGGGGCCCGCCCCTCCCGCGGTGGGCCGCCCCGGAGGGGGGGGCCGGCGCAGCAGGCGGGCGAGTTCTCCGAGGTCCGCGACGCGCGCCACGCCGGGTGCGTAGGGGAGCGAGCGGTTGCGTGGCCAGTCGCGCAGGAAGACGCGGCAGGTCGCGCGCTGGGCGAGGAGCTGCGCGGTGCGCGGGTCGTCGTCGACGTGCTCGGCCGCCCCGAGCTCCTCGACCTGTGCCAGCTTGTAGTGGGGGCTCGAGAGCGGGCCCTCGTTGATGACGACCGCCTCCAGCAATCCGGCGAGGCCGTGGCGGGCGAGCCAGCGCGCAGGCGAGCTGCGCCTCCCCGTCAGCACGATCAGGCGGCGCTCGCGCGCGAGCTCCGCCAGCGCCTCGCGTGCGCCTGAGAGCGGGCGGCGCAGCTCGAATCGCGCCGGATCCCAGAGGGCGGAGAGCCGGCGCGGCGGGATGCGCGCCCGCGCGGGCTCGGCCGCGGGATCCAGGAAGGTCCGGTGGATCCCGATGTTCAGCCCGAGCGGCGGGCCGCAGATCACGCCGTCGAGATCGATCGTCAGCAGGGGCCGCCCGCGGGCGTCGGGGCTCACGGGCGCCGCTCCCCGCCGCGGCTCGGGTGGCGACCGCTCATAGCTGGACGGGCGGCTCCGGCGGGGGATCGGGCGGGATGCCCGGCGGCCTGGACGGGGGCGCCGGCGGGATGCCGATGTAGGCGGCGTCGGTGACGGCCGCCACCCGCTCGCCCGAGACGGCCCGGGCGAACTCGTCGAGGCGATCGGCGACGCGGCGGAAGATCGTCCCCTCCGGGTAGAGCCCCGCCTCATCGCGCTCACCGGCCGGGAGGCCGGTGAGGATCTCGATCCCCTCCTCGATGGTGTCGGCGGCCCAGACGTGGAAGCGTCCCTCGCCGACGGCCCGCGCCACGTCGGGGCGCAGGGTCACGTTGGCGACGTTCGCGCGCGGCACCATCACTCCCTGCGTCCCGCTCAGGCCCCGGGCGCGGCAGACGTCGAAGAAGCCCTCGATCTTCGCGGTCGCTCCCCCGATCGGCTGCACCTGACCGCGCTGGTTGACCGAACCCGTGACGGCGATCGACTGGTCTATGGGGACATCGGCGAGCCCGGAGAGCAGGACGTAGAGCTCGGTCGAGGAGGCGGAGTCTCCGTCGACCTCGCCGTAGAGCTGCTCGAAGGTGAGGCTCGCGTACAGCGACATGGCGCGGTGCTGGCCGAAGCGATCGGCGAGGAAGCCCCGCAGGATGAGGAAGCCCTTGGTGTGCACCGCGCCGGCCATGTCGGTCTCGCGGTCGACGTGCACGATGCTCCCCCGCCCGGCGGAGACGACGCAGCTGATGCGCGAGGGCCGGCCGAAACGGATGTCGCCGAGATCGTAGACCGAGAGGGCGTTGATCTGGCCGACGCGGTCCCCCTCCACGTCGAGGAAGATCGTTCCGTCGTCGATGAGATCCTGGATGCGGTCCCGGGCGAGCGCGGAGCGGTACTCCCTCTCCTCGAGCGCACGCTGCACGTGCGCCGCCCCGATCACGTCGGCGCCGCCCTGCTCCGCCCAGTAGTGCGACTGCCGCAGGAGGTCGTCGAGGGCGCCCATGTTCGCGGAGAGCCGGCGCTGGTGCTCCACCTCGCGCGAGGAGTGCTCGACGAGCCGCGCCACGGCATCCGCGCTGAAGTCGAGGAGACCCTCGCGCCCCGACTGTCCCCGGATGAAGGCGGCGAGCCCGCGCACGGTCTCGGAGGAGCGGGGCACGTCCAGCTCGAAGTCGGCCTTGACGCGGAAGAGCGAGCGGAAGTCGGGATCGACGCGGTGGAGCAGGTGGTAGAGCTGCGCCTCGCCGACTATGACGATCTTCACGTCGAGCGGGATGGGCTCCGGGCGCAGCGCGCTGGTCGGCGCCGGGCTGTAGAGCGCGCCGGGGTTCTCTATGGCGAGCGACCCCGCGAGCAGCGCGCGCTTGAGCCCGTCGTAGGCGTGCGGGTGCTGCAGGAGATCCCGGAGCCGTACGACGACGAAGCCCCCGTTGGCGCGCGCGACGGCGCCCGCCTTGATCTGGGTGTGATCGGTGACGAGCGATCCGAGCTGGCCCAGGTACTCGATGCGCCCGAGCAGGTTGTCGTAGGTGGGGTTCCGCTGCGCGATCACGGGGGCGCCGGCCTCCGGATCGTTGCTGACGAGGACGTTCACGCGGTAGCGGGCCAGCGGGTCCGGACCGGGGGCGGGCGCCGGGGGGCCCCCGGGCGCCGGCTGCTGGCGCAGGGCGTGCCTCTCGGCCAGGAGATCGGCGCGCGCGTCGTCGACGAAGCGGAGGATCTCCTCGTGCTCGCCCCAGGAGCGCAGCAGCGACTCGAAGAGGTGATCGACGGCGAAGCGGGCGACGCGCCCGTCGACCTCCTGCGCCGCCTCGAGCGCCTCGCGGCGGAGCGCACGCAGCTCGAGCGTGAGATCGCGGAGCCGCTCCTCCAGCTCGCTCCCGGCCCGGTCGATGCGGTCGCGCTCCTCCGCCGGGAGGCGATCGAGATCCTCCGCGGCGATCGGCCGGCCGTCGGTGAGGGGGGCGGTCGCCACGCCGCTCGGCGTGACGGTGAGGGCGAAGCCGAGCGATTCCGCCATCTCGCGCATGCGATCGAGCAGCGCCCCGCGGCGGCGTTCGAGCTGCTGCGCGACATCCTGCTGCTGCCGGGCGTAGGAGTCGGACTCGAACGCCTGCCGCAGCTCGTCGATCGCCGTCGCGAGCGTCTGGTCGACGGCGGCGGCGAAGGCCCGCCCGCGGCCCGCCGGAAGGGCGATCCCGACCGGGCGGTCGGGATCGGCGAAGTTGCGGACGTAGACCCAGTCGGGGGGAGCCGGCCGCAGCGCCGCGTGCCTCCTGAGCAGGGCCTCGACGACGCTCTCCTTCCCCAGCCCGTCGGGGCCGGCGGCGTAGAGGTTGTAGCCGGTGCCCTCCATGCCGAGCGCGAACTCGATGGCGCGGACGGCGCGCTCCTGGCCGAAGACCGCCTCGAGCGGATGGAGCTCGCCGGTGTGCGCGAAGCCGAGCTCCGCCGGATCGAGTCCTGCCGTCACGTCGTCGGCGGCGAGGCGGAGCCGGGCCCGCGCCCCGTCGGAATCTCCCCTGTCGGGCACCGGCGCACCTCTCCAGCAGCCGGCTGGGCCCCAGGCGGGCGGGCGCGCGAGCGCTACCCGGCCTGCGGTACCAGCACCGCGGCGCTCGCGATCTCCCGCGGCGGCGGGGCGGGGTCGCGGGCGAGGATGTCGCGGGCGATGTCGCCGCTCCGCCCGCCCAGCAGCGGACCGACCATCGACGTGAACTTCGCCGCCACGTCCTCGTCCGAGAGGCCGTTCTCGGGATCGCCGGCGGGGTGATCGACGCGGCGCTCCAGCGTGCGCCCGTGCGCGGTGGTCACGCGCACGATCGAGGGCCAGGCGCGCGGGTAGAGGGCGTCGAGCTCGGGATCGACGGAGAACGAGATGCGGTCCGCGAGCGCCAGCACGCCGGGGTCGACGATCGCCTCGTCCGAGAAGCGGTGGGGCGCGAGATCGCCGTAGGTGAGGGCGCTCGCGACGCAGTAGGGGAGCGAGAACTTGGCGGCGTAGGGCGTCGTCGGCTCCATCCCCTCGAGCAGGCCGAGGGCCTGCCCGTAGAGCCGCACGGTGATGCGCTCCACGTCGGCGGGGTCGAGCCCCTGCTCCTCCCGGAGCGCGAGCGCCGCGTCGACGGCGGGGTGCGTGTGGCGGCAGGAGGCGTGCACCTTGAAGGAGACCCCGCCGATCCGCCACGACGCCATCTCCGGGCCGAGCCCGGAGACGATGGCGGCGGGATCGCCGTCGGGTGCCATCGCCGCGAAGAGGCCCTTCGGACCCTCGAGGATCCGCGTCGCGGCCGTGAACCCGCGGGCGGCGAGCAACGTGGCCAGGACGCCGTCGTGCGCCGCCTTCGCCGGATGCAGCTGCTTCGACATGGCGCCGTCGGCGAGGAACTCCCAGAGGCCCGCCGTCATCGTGCCGGCCGATCCCAGCGCCATCAGCGTCCGGTGAGGATCGAACCGCGCCAGGCGGCTCGCGGCGCAGGCGGCGCCCAGCGTCCCTGAGGTCCCGGTCATGTGCCAGTGCTCGTAGTGCGCCGGCCCCAGCGCCTCGCCGATCCGGATCATCGCCTCGTAGCCGATCGCGATCGCGTCGAGCAGCTCCTCCCCGGAGGCCCCGTCCCGCTCGCCGACGGCGAGGGCCGCCGCGATCACCGGGGCGCCCGGATGCGAGATCGAGGCGCGATCGAGATCGTCCATCTCGAGCACGTGCGAGGCGGCGGCGTTCGCGAGCGCCGCGAGCGGGGCGGAGGTCCTCCGGCCGCTCGCGAGCACGGTCGCCTGCGCCCCGCCGCCGAGCTCCTCGACGACGGCCTGCACGATGCGCGGCGGCTCCAGCTCCCCGCCCGCGAGCGTCGAGCCGAGCCAGTCGAGGAGGTAGCGCCGAGCGGTGCGGCGGACGGCATCCGGGACCGGCGCCTCGGCCACGAATCCCGCAAGCGCCGCGCTCGGTCGCGCCGGGTCCACGTGCGAAGACATCACACCGCCCCTTCCGATCGCCCGACCCGCGCCCCCGCGCGGCGGTTCACCGAGTATACGGTTCGCCTCGACCGCGGAGTCGGGCCGTCGTAGCCTCGACCCGCGCGGAGCGCGCGGGGAGCGGCGACCGGGGGCGGGGGGACGATGCGAGCGGCGGTGATCAGCGGGCCCGGCGGACCCGAGGTCTTCTCCCTGCGGGAGGAGCCGGATCCGGCGTTCGGGCCCGAGGAGGCGCTCGTCGCCGTGCACGCCACCGCTCTCAACCGCGCGGACCTGCTGCAGCGCATCGGCCGCTACCCGGGTCCCCCGGGAACGCGCGACGACCTCCCCGGACTCGAGGCGGCCGGCACCGTGCTCGCGGTGGGGGAGCGGGTCTCCGGGTGGCGCCCCGGGGATCGCGTGATGGCGCTGCTCGGCGGCGGCGGATACGGATCCCGGGTCGCCGTCCACGAGCGGATGCTGCTGCCCGTGCCGGCGAGCCTCGGGCTCACGGAGGCCGCCGCCGTGCCGGAGGTCTTCCTGACGGCCTACGACGCGCTCGTCGCGCAGTGCGGCCTCGGGCCGGCGGAGAGCGTCCTGGTGCACGCGGCCGGCTCGGGCGTCGGGACGGCGGCGGTGCAGATCGCCGCGCAGATAGGCTGCCGCGTCTTCGGGACCGCCGGCTCGGCGGAGAAGCTCGACCGCGCCCGCGAGCTCGGTCTCGACGTCGGGATCAACTACCGCGAGCAGGACTTCGCCGCGGTCGTCCGCGAGGAGACGGGCGGCCGGGGCGTCGACGTCGTGCTCGACGTCGTCGGGGGGGAATACTGGCGGGGGAACGTCGCCTCGCTGGCCCTCCGCGGGAGGCTCGTCGTGGTCGGCACGCTGAGCGGGCCGCGGACGGAGCTCGACCTCGGCCCTCTCATGCGCAAGCGGCTGCGCGTGCACGGCACGGTGCTGCGCTCGCGCCCCCTCGAGGAGAAGGCCGCGCTCACGCAGGCCGTGTCGCACCACCTGCTGCCGCTCTTCGAGTCGGGGCGGCTGCGCCCGGTCGTCGACCGCGTCTTCCCGCTCGCCGAGGTCGCCGAGGCGCACCGTTACATGGAGTCGAACGCGAACTTCGGCAAGATCGTGCTGAGCCACGATCCGCCGGACTGAGCCTGAGGTGAACGCCGCCCGTCCCGCGGATCCCGCGCCGCGCGGCCTCACCGAGGAGGGCAGGGCGCGGCTCGCGCGGATCTGCGGGGAGCACATCGAGCGGGGCTACCACGCTGCGGCGCAGCTCGCCGTCTACCGGGACGGGGCGCTCGCCCTCGATCTCCGCCTCGGCGATGCCGCCGGGCCGGAGTCGCGGATGGTCTGGTTCTCCGCGACGAAGCCGGTCGCCGCCGTCGCCGCGCTGATGCTCGTCGAGCGCGGCCGCCTCTCGCTCGACGGGCCGCTCGCCGATCTCTGGCCGGAGTTCGCCGAGGGCGGGAAGGCGGCGTGCACGCTGCGGCACGTGCTGACCCACCAGGGCGGCTTCCCGGCGCTGCGCCCCTCGTTCAACTGGGGACGCGTCGACGACTGGGAGTACTGCGCCGCCGAGACCGCCGCCATCCCCGCCGCCTGGGCGCCCGGCACCGCGACGGGCTATCACCCCGTCACCTTCGGCTTCGCGCTCGGCGAGCTCATACGCCGGGCCGACGGCCGCGCGCCGCGCGACTTCCTGCGCGAGGAGATCTTCCTCCCGCTCGCCATGGATGCCTCGCTCGGCGTCGCGGCGGACGATCTCGGATCGGTCGTGCCGCCCGAGGCTCTCTCCGATTTCACCTGGCAGGATCCGCAGGGGACGGAGGCGCGCACCACCAGCGTCGTCCGCCGCTTCCGCATGCCCGCGACCATGCGCGCGCAGATGCCGGCGGCGAACGGCATCGGCACGGCCGAGGCGCTCGCCCGCTTCTACGCGATGCTGGAGCGCGGCGGCGAGCTCCGCGGCACGCGCCTGCTGGCCGAGGAGACGGTCGCGGAGGCGACGCGCCTCCAGCACCGGACATCCCTGGACCGCACGACGGGGCTCCCCGGCTCGTACGGGTGGGGCACCATCGTCGGCGGCCCCTTCGCCCCCTTCGACCGCCCGGGTGTCTTCGGCCACCCGGGCCAGCAGTGCGCGATCGCCTACGCCGATCCCTCGCTGGGCCTCGCCGTCGCCTACGTCACGAACGGCCTCCACGATCCCCTCGTCGTGCAGACGCGGATCGAGGAGGTGGCGCAGGGCTGCGTCGAGGCCTGCGGCTGACGGCCCCGCCGCCGCCGGGCGCGCCGGCCTCAGGCCTGGATCGCGGTGATCAGGACCGTCAGCGAGCCGACCGAGGCGAAGGTCGACGTCACGACGGCGAGCGTCACGAAGCGCGGCCGGGTCGCGAACTCCGTGGCGAGGATGGTCGTGAAGACGGCGGTCGGCATCGCCGCGAGCACTATGAGGGTCTGCTGGGTGGTGCCCCCGACCCCGAGCAGCAGCGTGACGCCCCACATCAGCAGCGGGCCGCCGCCGAGGCGGAGCGCCGAGGCCGCCGCCACGTCGCGGAGCGCGGAACGCTCGATGCCGCGCAGCAGCTGGAGCCCGAGAACGACGAGCATCGTCGGGATCGCGGCGTCGGCGAAGGCGTCGATCGGGGTGTCGAGGGCGACGGGCAGGACGGCCCCCGTCGCATTGGCGACCAGGCCGGCGACCGTGGCGTAGAGCATGGGGTAGCGGAGGGGGGCGGTGAGCGCCGCGAGGGCGTTCGCGCCGGCGAGGGAGGCGATGAAGACGTTCGCCGTGGAGTTGAGGGCCGCGTTCGCCACGAGGAAGAGCACGGCGATCGCCAGGCCCTCCTCGCCGAAGGCGAGCAGCGCTATCGGGAGCCCCATGTTGCCGGCGTTGAGCGCCGTCACGCTGAGCGCGAAGGCGGCGCGCTGGCGGGCGTCGTGGCGCACCAGCGCCGACCAGAGCGCCGAGACGCCCCAGGCGCCGAAGAAGAGCAGCCACGCCGCCCCCACGATGCGGAGCGAGAGGTCGAGATCGAGCTCCGTCTCCGCCATCGACCGGAAGATCAGCGCGGGGCTCAGGACGTAGAAGACGAGCGTGGAGATCGGCTCCGCGACGACCCGCCGCCAGCGCCCGATGGCTCCCCCGACGGACGCCATCACGACGACCGGCAGGATGACCTCGA
>DAOULG010000100.1:0-26096 GCA_034420495.1 Dehalococcoidia bacterium | reverse complement strand
GCTCCTCGCGGAGCGTGCGGTCGAGCCGGGCGCGCACGGCTCCTTCTCGGCCGGGTGGGAGATCCCTCCCGGCGCCCCCACCGGTCGCTACCGCATCACGCTCAGGGGCGCCGGCGGCCGGCACGTGGAGAGCACGACCTTCACGGTGGCGGAGTTCCGCGTCCCGGAGCTCTCGGTCGAGGTCGAGGCGGAGGCGGCCGACTACGTCTCCGGCGAGGAGATCGCGGCTGAGACCCGGGCGCGCTTCTTCTTCGGCGGCCCCGCGGCGGAGGCCGGGCTCAGCTGGGCGGCGCACTCATCGCCGACCCTCTTCTCACCCGAGGGCTACGAGCGCTACTCCTTCTCGGAGCACCGCCGTGTGGATGCGGAGCCGCTCCGCGCCCGCGGCGAGTCCCGCACCGACGCGGAGGGCATCGCGCGATTCGGGGCCCCCTCGCGCGTGGAGGGGGACTCACGGACGCAGCTCGTCACCGTCAGCGCGACCGTGACCGACGTGAACGGGCAGGCGGTCGCGGGGAGCACCACGGTGACGGTCCACCCCGCCGCCTGGTACGCGGGGATCCGGAGCGACTCGTACGTCGCCGCGGCCGGAGAGCCGCAGGCGGTTGAGCTCATCACGCTCGACACCCGGGGCCGCGTCGCCCCCCTGCGGGAGGTCACGGTGCGCATCGTCGAGCGCGAGTGGGTCACGACGCTCGAGAGCACCGGGGACGGCGACTACCGCTACCGGAGCGAGAGCCGCGACACCGAGCTGGAGGTGCGCTCGGTCACCACGGACGCGGCGGGAGAGGCGGAGCTCTCCTTCACGCCGCCCTCCCCGGGGCGCTACGTGCTCACGGCGGAGGCGACCGACGGGGAGGGGCGCGTGGCGCGGGCGGATCTCTCGCTCTGGGCGAGCGGCCCGGGGAGCGCACCCTGGCGCGTCACCGACGACAGCGCGCTCGAGCTCGTCGCCGATCGCGAGAGCTACCGGGTGGGGGAGGTCGCCCGGGTGCTCGTGCCGGCCCCCTTCTCCGGGGTCTGGGGCCTCGTCACCACGGAGCGCGGCCGCGTGCTCGGAAACGAGCTCCGCCGCTTCCCGTCCCGGAGCGAGGTGCTGGAGATCCCCATCGAGGAGGGGCACCTCCCGAACGTCTACGTGGGCGTCGTCCTCTACCGCCCGCCGACTCAGGAGGATCCGCTCCCGCGCTACCGCATCGGCTACGTGAACCTCCCGGTCTCGACGGACGGGGCGCGGCTCGAGGTACGCATCGAGCCCGACCGCGAGCGGGCGCTCCCCGGAGAGCGCGTGCGCTACGAGGTGGAGGTGCGGGGCCCCGACGGGCGCGGCGTTCCGGCCGAGCTCTCCGTCGCGGTGGTCGACAAGGCGCTGCTCTCGCTCCGCGGCGAGGCCGGCCCGGACGGCCTGGGCGCCTTCTGGAGCGAGCGGGCGCTCGGCGTGCGGACGGCCTGGTCGCTCGCCCCGGCGGGGCGGAGCGGCCCCGTCGCCTCCGCCCCCGCCGCCATCGCCGAGGGCGACCTCGCCGACGCCGCACCGCGGGCCGGGGGCGAGGGGGAGGGCGCCGAGGCGCGCGTGCGCTCCGACTTCCGGCACACCGCGCTCTGGGTGGGCCGCCTTCAGACCGACGCCGCGGGGCGCGCGAGCGTCGAGCTCGAGCTCCCCGACAACGCCACGACCTGGCGCGCGCGGGCGCGCGCCGTCACGCAGGGGACGCTGGTCGGCGAGGCAGGGAGCGATCTCCTGGTCAGCAAGCCGCTGCTCGTGCGGCCGGCGCTCCCGCGCTTCCTGCGCGTCGGGGACGAGGTCGTGCTGCGCGCGCTGGTGCGGAACGGCACCACGGAGAGGCAGCGCGTCTCGGTCTCCATCGAGGCCGCGGGCGTCGTGCTCGGGGAGGCCTCGACCCGCAGGGTGAGCATCGACCCGGGCGACTCCGCGCTCGTCGGCTGGCCCGCCCGCGCCCTCTCCGGGGGGACGGCCACGGTGACCCTCCACGCCCGCGCCGAGGCGGGCCCGGCCGACGCCGTCGAGATCTCCCTCCCCGTCCATCCCTCGGTGACGCCCGAGACGACGGCGACCGGCGGGGTCGTCGAGGAGGCGCCCGTCCTCGAGTCGCTCTACCTCCCGGAGTACGTGCCGGCGGGGAGCGGCTCGCTGGAGATCTCGCTCCAGGGCGCCCTCGTCGGCGCGCTCGAGGAGGAGCTCCCCGCCTTCGCGCCCTACCCGCGGGAGTCCGCCGTCCACGTCGCGAGCCGCATCCTCGCAGCGGTCGCCGTCTCGCGCGCGACCGGCCTCACCGCCGGGCAGGAGGCGCAGCTCCGCTCGGACGTCAAGGAGCTCCTCGAGACGCGGCGCCACGACGGCTGGGCGTGGTGCCGCTCCTGCCAGGCGGCGAACGTCTGGGTCACCGGCTGGGCGCTGATCGCCCTCGGCGAGGCGCGCGCCGCCGGGTACGAGGTCCCGGAGGAGGCCTACGCCGGCTCCGTCCGGCCCCTCCTCGAGCAGATGGAGCGCGAGTCAGACGTCGAGAAGCCTGCCGACCCCAACCGGCACGCCTTCCTGCTCTACGCCCTCACCGCGGCCGCGAACGCGGGCGGGTCGGTGAGCGACCTCGCCCGGGAGCAGGCCCCGCGGGTGCGGGCCCTCGCGACGGGGCAGCGGGCGCAGCTCGCGAGCTGGGGGCGCGCCTACGCGCTGCTCGCGCTCCTCCGGAGCGGCCACGACGCGGACCACGAGGCGGTGCGCGCGCTCCTGAACGACCTCAGCGCGACCGCTGCGTCCAGCGCCAACGGCAGCCACTGGCAGGACGAGCGCATCGCGGGCTCGATGCACAACAGCGCCGTGCGCGCCACGGCGCTCGTCCTGCGCGCGCTGACGGAGGCCTCACCCCGCCATCCCCTCATCGAGGAGACGGCGCGCTGGCTCGTGCTGGCGCGCGCCGAGGACCGCTGGAGGACATCGGTGGAGCGCGCCCAGGGGATGGCCTCGCTCGGGGCCTTCGCGGAGCTCACCGGGGAGCGCCTCGGCGTCTACGACTACCGCGTGCTGCTCGGAGAGCGCCTCCTGCTCGAGGGACGCTTCGACGTCCCGTCGGGGGACCGCACCGACGGCGTCGCGGTCGGGCTCGAGGCGCTCCCTGCGGGCGAGGTCAGCCGCCTGCAGCTCGAGCGCGAGCCGGGCGCGACGGGCCGCATGTACTACAGCCTCAACCTGCGCTACGCCACCCCCGCCCGGGGGATCGAGGCGCTGAGCCGCGGCTTCGCCGTCTCGCACCGCTACTCGCTGCTCGAGGAGCCGGGGTCGCCCGTCGCCGGGGCCTCGGTCGGCGACATCGTGCGCGTCACCGTCACCGTGATCGCCCCCTCAGACCGGCTCTTCGCGCGCGTCGAGGATCTCCTTCCCGCGGGGCTCGAGCCCATCGACCCGCAGCTTCAGGTCGTGCCGGAGTGGCTGCGCCAGCAGCTCCGGCGCGAGCAGGACGAGGCGCGGCAGCGGCAGGCTCCCGGCTACGTCGCGCCGTGGTACGGCTGGTACTACAGCCCCTGGGACCAGGTCGACCTCCGGGACGACCGGCTCGTGCTCCTCGCCTCGCGGCTCCCGGCGGGCGTCCACGAGTACATCTACTACGCCCGCGCCACCACCCCCGGCGACTTCTTCGTCGCCCCGCCGCACGCCGAGGAGAGCTACTTCCCCGAGGTCTTCGGGCGCGGCGACAGCTCCCGCTTCACCGTCGTGGACGGGGAGTAGGGGCGGGGCACCCGCCCGGCTCCGGGGCCCCTCACCCGCTCGCGCGGATCGAGAACATCAGCGGAAGGCTCTCCTCGCGCCCGGGGAGCCGCCACCAGCCGTCCGGACCCCGCTCCATCCCGGGATGGGCCCGGTAGCGGGTGAAGGGGAACTCGTGCAGGAACTCGATGCCAAGCCCCGCGTCGAGCAGGGCGGAGACGACCTCCCCCAGGCCGTGCTGCCACTCGTAGTGCGGACTCTCGATCGGCTCCGTCCCCGCGTAGCCCGGCTCGCCCCCCTCAACGAAGATCTCGTGGGGAAAGTAGCTGTGCGCCGGCACCAGCTCTCCCTCCCCCGCGGCCTCGAAGATGGCCGCGACGGGGTGGAAGTCGACGATGTAGAAGAGGCCCCCCGGCGCGAGGTGGGCGCGCACGACCTCCGCCCAGGCGGCGATGTCGGGGAGCCAGCTCAGGACGCCGTAGGAGGTGAAGACGATGTCGAAGCGCTCCCCGAGCGCCTCCGGCAGCCGGTAGACGTCGGAGCGGATGAAGCGGGCGCCGAGCCCTGCCTCCTCGTTGAGCGAGCGTGCGAGGTCGATCGCGGTGCCGGAGAAGTCGACCCCCGTCGCCCGGGCGCCCAGGCGCGACCACGACATCGTGTCGAGCCCGAAGTGACACTGCAGGTGGAGGAGCCTCTTCCCGGAGACCTCGCCGACCTCCCGCCGCTCCAGCCCGGTGAGCGTGATGCGACCCCGCCGGAAGCCCTCCAGGTCGTAGAAGTCCGAGCGCGCGTGGACAGGCGTGCGCTCGTCCCAGTTGCGGCGGTTGGCCCGGAGTCGCATCTCCACGACGGTGGTCCTCGCAGCGCCGGGCGCTCCGCCGGCTATCCCGGCTTGCGCGCGTGGATGAAGTACATCGGCGTGAAGATGCCGAGCCGCCCCGACTCGGCCATGGCGTCGGCGCAGAGGTCCAGGGTCTCCACCACGCGCACCGATCCCCGCGGCGCGAGACGGAGCGCCTCGAGCAACCGCAGCGAGTGGCGGGTGAGCGCGCGCCCGACCCGCGAGCTGCGGAAGGCGGCGAGGGAGAGTCCCGAACCGACGAGGGGCCGGTACCACGGGATGGACGGGCCCTCCTGCACCGCGAGGTCCCGGGTCTCGATCACCTCGAACCCCACCTCCCGGAGCGCCCCGTCGATCTCCGGCCCGGTGGCGATCTCGACGAGGCCGCCCCCCAGCTGGATGTCGGCCTGAAGCTCGAGGTGGCGGGGGTCGCCGGGGTCGAAGCGCTCGGTCAGGGCGTACTCGTAGGCGGCGAAGGAGGCGCCGGGCCGCAGCAGGCGGAAGATCTCCGAGTAGATGCTGAGCTTGTCGGGCGCGCAGCAGGTCGCCTCTATCGAGTAGGCGGCGTCGAAGGAGCCGTCCGGGGCGTCGACGTCCAGGAAGTCGCAGTGCAGGAACTCGACCAGGTGCGAGAGCCCGGCCTCCTCGGCGAGCTGCCGGGCGCGCCCGATCTGGTAGGCGTTGCTGTTGACGCCAACGATGCGGGCGCCGGAGCGGGCGGCGATCTCGAGCAGCGATCCTCCGATGCCGGAGCCGATGTCCGCGACCACCATCCCGGGCCCGAGCCGCAGGACGTCCACCAGGCGGTGCTCGTGACGGACGAGCGATTCCCGGAAACTCTCCCCGGGGACGCGGGGCGCGAAGTGAAAGGAGCTGCCCCACCCGTACTCGTAGAAGTCCGTCACCAGGTCGTAGTAGAGGTCGCTGACCGTCCGCTCGGGGTTCTCCCCGCCCTCCGAGGGGCGACCCCTGGCCAGCCGGAAGCTCTCCTCGTAGTCGTCGATGGTCGGGGCGGCATCGCCGGTCTTCCGGCTGCCCCTGAGCACGCGGGCAAGCTTCAGCGGCACCCGGCCCCCCGGATTGCGCCCCGACGGGATGGGGCACCCGTCACCATAGGCGGCCCGGGGGAACGGCTTCAACGGGCCGGCAACGACCGGTTCCAGTGGGGACCGGGCCGGCCCGAGCGCATCGCAACGCGCCCCGGGTGATCCTGGCTGCGGCACACCGCAGCCCCGGATCCGCCGCGCCGCCGGTGTCCCTGCCCGGCGCGACGGCAGGGCGCTACGCTTCGACTGCCCGGTGCCGAAGGGGTGCACCGCCGGGACGGTCATGGAGCGCCGATGCTCTCGCTGCCGCGCCTTCTCGCTCTGGTGCTCGCCGCAGCGGCTCTCGCCGCGGCCGCCGGCTGCGCCCCGCGCGGGGCGGCGGGCACCCTCAGCGGCGAGGTGCGCTTCGCGCGCGAGGTCGCCCTGCCCGAGGGCGCCGTCGTCACCGTGCGTCTGGTGGACAGCTCGCTGGCCGACGCTCCCTCCACGGAGCTGGGTCGAGACGTGATCGCGGGCGCCGGCCGGCTCCCGGTGCGCTTCCGCATCGACTACGACCGCAGCGCCGTCGCCGAGGGCCGCGAGTACTCGGTGAGCGCGGCGGTGCGCAGCGGCGGCGAGCTACTCTACGTCACCGACACCGTCCACACCGTGCTCACCCGCGGCGCTCCCGCGAACCGCGACGTCGCGGTCGTCTCCACCGATCCCCTCGACACCTGCGTCGAGCCGCTGCCGGGGACCATCCACTCCTCCGTCGGCGACGGGGAGCTGCCCTCGGGGACCGTGCTCCACGTCCGGCTCCTCGACGTCAGCGATCCGGAGGAGCCGGTCGAGGTGGCGGAGACGCGGGTGGCCGACCCGGGCCGCTTCCCCATCGCCTTCGAGCTGCCGCACGAGGGCGTGCAGATAGGCCGGCACCGCCGCTACGAGCTCGAGGCCGACGTCGTGGTAGGAGGGGAGGTCGTCTACCACATCGCCCGCGCCGAGTGGCGCCGGGTCCGGCTCCCGCACTGCCCGGACGAGGAGCTCCAGCTCATCAACGACGTCTTCCCGGTGAGCGAGTTCCCCCGGGAGTAGCGCCGGCGCCGGGGCGCGGCGCCCCGGGCACGGGCGCCCGCCCCGCCCGCGGCGCGCCGGTTCGCTATCCTCGGCCTGCGCCCCGCCCGGACGCCGGGGGACGGATGGAGGAACAGCGATGCGCCACTCGACCACCCTCAGGCAGCGGCTCGGCGGGCCGGAGATCATCGTGCTCCCCGGCGCCTACGACGCGCTCTCCGCCCGGCTCGCCGTGCGCTCGGGCTTCGACGCGGTCTTCACGACCGGCTTCGGCTTCTCGGCGGCCGCCCTTGGGGCGCCCGACTACGGGCTCCTCACCGCCTCCGAGGTGCTCGACCGCGTGCGCCCCATCGTCGCGGCGGTCGACGTGCCGCTGGTGGCGGACATGGACACCGGCTACGGCAACCCGCTCAACGTCTCGCGCACCGTCCGCGAGTGCGTGCAGGCGGACGTGGCGGGGATCATCCTCGAGGATCAGGAGTGGCCGAAGAAGTGCGGGCACTTCGACGGCAAGCGCGTCATCTCCGCAGAGGAGCACGCGCAGAAGATCGCCGCGGCGGCGGAGGCGCGCGGCGACGACGACCTCGTGATCATCGGCCGCACCGACGCGCGCGCCCCGCTCGGCCTGAAGGAGGCGATCCGCCGAGGGCGCCTCTACTTCGAGTCGGGCGCCGACGTGGTCTTCGTCGAGGCGCCGCAGTCGCTGGGCGAGCTCCGGGCCGTGCGCGAGGCGATCCCGGAGGCGCCGCTCTTCGCGAACATGATCGAGGGCGGGAAGACGCCGCTGCTCTCGAGCACGGAGCTCCAGGAGATGGGATACGCGATGGTGGTCTTCCCCCTGGGGGCGCTCTTCGCGGCGGCCCGCGCCATCGGGGAGACCTACCGCGCGCTCTTCGAGCAGAAGACGACCGCGGGGCACGCCGGCGCGATGGTCGGCTTCCACGAGTTCGAGGAGATCGTCGGCGTGCCCGAGTGGCGGGAGCTCGAGAGCCGCTACGGCGTCGGCACCGGCGCCGCCTGAGCGATCCGGCGCCGGGCACCGGCGCCGGCCGGGACGGCGACCCTCACGCGAGAGCCCGTCTCCGGCCGGACGCCCGCCGGGAGGAGCGCACCGAGTGCCGAACCACGGCCGCCTCCGACGCGCGCCGCTCGCGTTCCTCCTGGCCGTGCTCGTCGTCTCGATCCCGGGCGGCCGGCTCGACGCCCAGGACCCGCCGCCAGACGGCGTGCCAGGAGGGAGCGACACCCCGGTGACAGCGGAAGATCCGTCGCTCACGCCGCCGGCGAGCGACCCCGCCGCCCCGTTCGCCTCGACGGCCACCTACACCATCCGCTTCCGCGGCACGTGGACGCGGGCCGTCACGCCCGGCGGCCTCCCCGGCAGGGTGTACTTCTCGCAGCTCATCGGCGCCGTGCACAGCGCCGACGTGACCTTCCTCGAGAGCGAGAAGACCGCCAGCAGGGGCGTCGAGGCGATGGCGGAGGAGGGGCGCACGTCCGGCCTCCGGAGTGAGGTCACCGCCGCGCGGGACGCCGACCCGCCGACCGCCCTCTCCGTCCTGAGGGGCAACGCGGGCTCCGTCGGAGCGACGGGCACCGGGACCCTGCGCGACCCCTCGCTCACGACGGAGTTCCCGCGCGTCACGCTCACGACGATGATCGCGCCCAGCCACGACTGGTTCGTGGGGGTCTCCGGACTCCTCCTGCTCGATGACTCGGGCCTCTGGCTGCGGTCGCACGAGGTCGACCTCTACCCCTGGGATGCCGGCACCGAGGAGGGGGGCGACTTCTCGCTCGAACCCAGCGTGGCCACGACCCCGCGCGGGGTGATCACGAGCCTCCGCGGCACCGGCCCCTTCACCACCGAGCGGATCGCCAGCCTGACGCTCATGCTCCAGTCGGTCCGGACCGGGCGCAGCCTGCACGAGCACACCGGGCCGGGCGTCGACATCGGCGAGCCGCTTGCGGCCGTGGCGGCGCGCGGCACGGTCGCCTACACGCTGGACGGACCGGACGCCTCGATGTTCGATCTCGTCCCCTCAACGGGCCAGCTGCGGACGAAGGCGGGCGTGACGTACGACTCCGATGAGGCGTCGACCCGCACGGTGACCGTCACCGCGACGGACGCGGACGGCCCCATCGCCACGACCGTCGAGATCGCGATCGAGAGGATCGAGGACACGCGCCTCGCCTCGCTCGAGCTCTCCGGCGTCGACATCGGGGAGTTCTCGCCGTTCCGGGAGGACTACGCGAGCGAGACCATCCCGCACGGCAACATCGCGACCCTCCGGGCGGTCCCCGCCCGGGAGGACGCCTCGCTCGCCATCGACCCGCCCGACCAGGACGGCGACCAGTCGAACGGCTACCAGCTGCGCCTCCTCCCGGGACTGGAGATCACGATCACCGTGACCTCCCCCGACGGGAGCCGCGAGCGTGTCTACCGCCTGCTCCTCGGCGAGGAGGCGGGGGACCAGCCGGCCGGAAGCTGCCTGCGCGGCGAGGTCGCCGAGGGCTTCAGCCTCCTCCTCCACGGGGGCGGCTCGCTCGAGGAGCTCGAGGCCTGCGCGCGGGAGCGCCGCGTCGCCGCGCTCTACGCCACGGACGGCGGCGCCTTCGTCCCCCACATCCTGGACGCGCCCGAGTTCGTCAACCGCGCCTTCTCCGCGCTCTACGCGGAGGGGATCCCCCGGGCCACGCCGCTCCTCGCGCGGAGCGAGGGGCCCCGGACGCCGGACCCGGCGGCGGACGGCGCGGTGCCGGCGCTCCCGCCCGCGCCCGCGCCGGGGTGCCTCGCGGGCGGCGCCTCACCGGGCTTCAGCCTCCTCCTCTACGCGGGGGGCTCGCTCGAGGAGCTCGAGACCTGCGCGCGGGAGCTCGGCATCACCGCCCTCTACGCCACCCGGGGCGGCGCCTTCGTCGCCTACATCGTGGGCGCGCCCGCCCCCGTCAACCGCGGCTTCTCGGAGCTCCATGCGGACGGCCTCGCCGCCCCGACGCCCCTGCTCGCGAAGATCGAGGGGCCGTAGGGCTCGGCCCCGCCTGGTGGCAGGGCTGCAGCAGTTAGCGCGCGTCGCGCCAGAGCTGTATGCCCAGCGGCACGAAGACGAGCGGCAGCACCACGTCGATGAAGACCCACACCTGCCCGTCCGGCCGCTGGTCGCCGGCGGCCCAGTCGACCTGCACCCAGTTCCAGAGGAAGAGCAGGGTCAGGGCGGCGGAGGCGTAGAGGCGCAGCGTCGACGCGATCCGGGCGCGCGCATCCCCCTGGGCGTCGGCGCGGCGCTTCTGAACGAGCGTCACGACGACGGCCAGCGGGAGGCTCACCGCGCGGAGCCAGTCGAAGACGTGCCAGAGGAGGGGCTGGCCGTCCTCCCAGTCGTAGAGGACCGGGTCCAGCATGAAGTGGAGCGCCAGCCCCGAGCCGACCAGGAGGAAGAGCAGGGCGAGCGGCCGCGTCGCGACCGAACGCGCCCTCGCCCCGTCCGGCAGGCCCCGCACCGCCTACGCCTCCGACTCGTTCCAGAGCCCGATGCCCAGCGTGACGAAGAGCAGCGGCAGGACGACGTCGATGAAGACCCAGACCTGGGAATCGGGCGTCTGATCACCCGCCGCCCAGTCGATCTGCACGGCGTTCCAGGTGAAGAGCAGCGCGAGCGCCGCGGCGACGTAGAACCGCGCGTTCGCCGTCAGGTACTCGCGGAGCTCCGAGCCCGCGTCGGCGGCGCGCTTCGCCCGGAAGGTGACCGGGAGCGCGATCGCGAGCCCGATCGCCATCAGCCAGTCGAGCGCGATCCAGGCGGGCGGGACGCTCTCCTCCCAGCTGGCGTCGTAGATGAGCGGATCCAGCAGGAAGTGGATCGCGACTGCGGCGCCCACCAGTGCGAGGTAGGCCCCCGCCACGCGCGTGATCATCTCGGCACTCCTCTCGGCATCCGGTCCGTCAGGCGGCGCCGCCGGGGCGCCCTCCGTGGATCTTCTCACGTGCGGGGAAGCGCGCCCGGCACCTGACCATCGGCATCGCTCAGGCCCCGACGCGCGAGGGCCAGAAGCTCCAGCGGCCGACGATCGCGACGAGCGCCGGCACGATCAGCGTCCGGGTGATGAAGGTGTCGATGAGCACCCCCACCGCGACCGCGAAGCCGAGCTGCACCAGGTCCGCGAGCGGGAGCGTCATCAGCGCCGAGAAGGTCCCGGCGAGTATCAGCCCGGCGGATGTGATGACAGGCCCCGTGCGGGCGAGCGCGCGGCCTACCGCCTCGTGGAGCGGGGCGCTTCGCGCCTCCTCGCGGATGCGCGACATCAGGTAGATGTTGTAGTCGACGCTGAGCGCGTTCAGGAAGATGAAGAGGAAGAACGGCACGCCGGGACCCAGGCCGGCGTGCCCCGCCACGAGCAGGAAGACCGCCGTCGCGAGCCCGAGCGTCGCGAAGTAGGTGAAGGCGATGGTCGCCATCAGGTAGAGCGGCGCCACCACGGAGCGCAGCAGCACGGCGAGCACGAGCCCGATGGCGAGCAGGATGAGGGGCAGCACGACCCGCGAGTCGCGATCGCCGGCCGCGCGCGAGTCGGCGTCGGCGGCGGTGGCGCCGCCGACCAGGACCCGGGAGGGGTCGAGCCCCGCCTCTCCCCCAGCCTCGCGCGCGAGCGCGCGCAGCTCCGGGACGAGGTCGAGCGCGGCCCCGTCGAAGGGATTGTCCCGGAGCACGACGTCGACCCGCGCCGCTCCGCCGTCCGCGGAGACGAAGCGCGCGGAAGCGGAGGCCGGCCCGCCCGGAGGGGCCTCCGTGCCGAAGGGCCGGCTCGGCCCGGAGGCGGAGGCGACCGCCGGGTGGCCGGCGAGCGCGAGGGTCAGCCTGTCGAGCTGCCCGAGCCGCCCCCCGTCCGTGACCTGCTCGCCCTGAGGGAGCGAGACGTAGACGCGGGTCGGGGAGAGCTCGCCGCCCGGGAAGCCCGAACGCAGCAGCTCGAAGCTCTCGACCGACTCGGTGTTGCCCGGAAGGCTCTGGAGCTGATCGTAGTTCGTCTCGAGCGCGAGGAGGCCCGCGAGCAGCAGGGCGAGCGCCGCCGTCGTCGCCGCGAGCGCGGCGCGCGGGCGCCTCAGCACCACCGAGCCGATGCGCCCGTAGATGCTCCCGCGCCACGCCTCGCGGCCGGCCGGCTCCCCCGTCGCCTGCCCGAAGCGCGGCTGCATCGGCCAGTAGGCGCCCCGCCCCGCGGCCGCGAGCACGGCCGGCACGAGCGTGAGCGCGGCCGCCATCATCAGCCCCACCGCGATCGCGATCACCGGGCCGAGCGACTGGTAGGACCGCAGCACGGCGAAGGCGAGCGCCGCCGAGGCGATGAGGATCGTCGCGCCGGCCGAGGCGACGGCGCCGCCGACGCCTCGCATCGTGCGGCGCATCGCCTCGTGCCGGTCGGCGTGGCGCGTGAGCTCCTCGCGGAAGCGGGCGGAGACGAAGAGCACGTAGTCGGTGCCGGTCCCGAAGAGGACGACGGTCATGATCCCGGTCGTCTGACCGGAGATCGGCAGGTCGAAGAGCTCGGCGACGAAGGCCCCGACCGCGCCCGAGAGCTGGAAGACGAGGCCGACCGAGAGCAGCGGGATCAGCGCGACGACGGGCGATCGGTAGATGAGAACGAGCAGCGTCAGCACCAGCAGCACGGTGACGACGAGCAGGAAGGAGTTGATGTTGGAGAAGACCTGGACGAGGTCGACGATGAGGCCCCCGGGACCCCCGACGGCGACCTCGACGCCGGGCCCCTCCAGCGCCTCCGCGCGCTCGCGGATGGCGGAGACGGCGTCGGCGAAGGCGGGCTCGGCCGGCTCGCCGGTCAGGGCGGCGAAGAGGTAGAGCGTCGTGCGGTCCTCCGAGACGAGGCCGCGCTCCGCGCCCTCCTCGGGGCCGGGGGCGCGCACCTGCGTCACGCCGCCGGGCGCCCCGGGCCCCGCGAGCCAGGCCGCAAGCCCCCGGACCCCTTCCCAGGTCGAAGGGCTCAGCCCGGCGGGCTCGCGGACGACGACGAGGACGGGGGTGCCCTGGGAGGGGAAGCGCTCGCGCGCCAGCTCGAAGGCGCGGGTCGACTCGGCATCCGAGGGGAGGAAGAGCGCCGCCTCGTTCTCCGTGACCTCGTCAAGCCGGGGCAGCTGCGAGATGAGCACGCCGGCCACGACCACCCAGAGCGCGATCGTGATCCACTTGCCGCGCGGGCTGCTGACGAAGTCGGTGAGGGGGCTCAGCACCGGCGACGCCGTCCCCTCAGGTCGCGCTGGGCACGCCGAGCAGCCGGGGCGCCCGGGCCAACGGGTCGCCGGCGCGGGGCGGCCCCGCACGGGACGACCGCTCGAGCCGCGGCACGCAGGCCAGTGTAGGTGCACGGGCCAGAGGGACAAGGCCTGCCCCCGCGGGGCGTGCTCGGCACGCCGGGGACGTGCACCATGGTGCGGGCGCCGGAGGAGGAGAGGGCCCGGTGACGACGCGATCGATCTTCTCGTCGCGACGGGAGCGTCGCCTCTGGATGTGGACGGCCGCCTGCGTCGCGGCGATTTACGCCACCCTCGGGATCGCGGGCACCCTGGTCGACGCGCTCGGGCCCGCGCGCCTCGACGTGCTGCTCTTCCTGCTCGGGATGGCACTGGTCGCCGCCACCGTGCTGCTCGGCGGTCTCCGGCTCCGCCCGGGCGGCGTGGACGTCACCGTCGCCCTGGGCGTCGTCACCGTCTACCTGCTGGCCCTCTCCCGGATGTCGTTCCCGGAGCGCTCCCACCTCATCGAGTACGGCGTGGTGGCTCTCCTCGTGCAGGCGGCCCTGACCGAGCGCAGGCGGGGGGGACGCCAGGTCCCGCTGGTCCCCCTACTCGCCGTCGTCGCAGCGGCGCTGATAGGCGCCGTGGATGAGTGCGTGCAGCTTCTTCTTCCGACCCGTGTCTTCGATCCGGTCGACATGCTCTTCAACGCGCTGGCCGCCGCGATGGCCGTGGGCGGGAGCGCCGCGGTGCGATGGGCGAGGCAGCGCACGGCGTCGCGGCGCTCGTAGCCGCGGTCTCCGCCGTACACTGATCTCGTGAGAAGCGTGACGATCACACTGGACGACGAGACCGCCCGCTGGGCGCGGATCGAGGCGGCTCGCTACGACATGAGCCTCTCGCGTTTCGTGGCGGCCCTCATCCACGACCAGATGGCCCGGGACGACGGCTACGAACGGGCCCGGCGCTCGTACCTCGCCCTCGCGCCGGCGGACATCAGCTCCGGATCCGCCCGCTACCCCTCCCGCGACGAGCTGTACAGGCGGTGAGGGTCTTCGTCGGCACGAGCGATGAGGATCGAGAGGTTCATGACGGGGAACCGCTGCCCGTCGACGCACGCCTCATCGAGAACGCGATCACGCTTGGGGAGGCCTGGCGGCCGCCCGGAGCGCCGACGGCACCTTCCTCCCGACAGAGGACCTGACCGACGGTCATCGCGCCGAGACGCTCACCGTCATCAGCCCCGTCACGAACTCCCCGCCCGCTCACGACGAGCCGGCCGCGCCGGGTCGCGCGCGACGCTGAGCGGCTCCCGGCGACGGCCGCCAGGGGGCTCCGCTCACTCCATCAGCAGCACGCTGCGCGCCACCTCGCCGCGAGCGAGCGCCTCGTACGCCTCGTTGATCTCCTCGAGCGGGTAGGTGCGGCTGATGAGCGGATCGACCTGCAGCCGCCCGCCCATGTAGAGGTCGACCATCTTCGGGAGGTCGACCCAGGGGCGGGCGGAGCCGTACCACGAGCCGCGCAGCACCTTCTCGGTGCGCGGGAGGGAGAGCGCCGGGATGGACATCATCTCGTCCTCGGCCGCCATCCCCACGACCACCGTCGTCCCGCCGGGCCGCGTCGACTCGTAGCAGTCGACGATCGTCCGGGAGAGGCCGATGGCCTCGAAGGCGTAGTCGACGCCCCCGCCCGTCAGCTCGATGACCCGCGCCGCCGTGTCGCCCTCTCCCGCGTCGAGGACGTCGGTCGCGCCGAACTGCGCCGCGTACTCGAGCTTGGCGGCGTTGACGTCGACCGCGATGATGCGCTCCGCCCCCGCGAGCGCGGCGCCCTGGATGCAGTTCAGGCCGACCCCGCCGCAGCCCACCACCAGCACGGAGCTGCCGGCCTCGACGCGCGCCGTGTTGACGACCGCGCCGACCCCGGTCATCACCGAGCACCCGATCAGCGCCGCCGCGCCGAGCGGGACGTCTGCTGAGACGGGCACCGCGCCCGACTCGGGGACGACCGCGTACTCGGCGAAGGAGGCGACACGCGCGAAGTGGTGGAGGTCGCGCCCCGAGAGCGTGTGCAGGCGGGCGGTGCCGTCGAAGAGGAGCCAGCGATCGCTCTCGGAGCCGTTGCAGAGCACGGGCTCGCCGCGGCTGCAGTGCGCGCACCAGCCGCAGTTCGGGCGGAAGTTCAGTATCACGCGGTCGCCCGGGCGCACCCGCTCGACCCCCGCGCCGACCCGCTCGACCGTGCCCGAGGCCTCGTGGCCGAGCACCATCGGCAGGGGCGGCCTCCACTCCCCCTTCATCACGTGGTAGTCGGAGTGGCAGACCCCCGCCGCGCCGATGCGGACGAGGACCTCGCCCCGCTTCGGGTCGTCGAGCCGGACCGGCTCGACGACGAGCGGCGTCTTCGCCTCGTAGAGCACCGCCGCCCGGATCTCCATCGCGCCCTCCCGGCCGCGCGCCGCGGCCCCGCCGAGGATTCTAGCGCCCCCGCGGGACGCGGCCGGGCGGGCGGCGGACGCATAGAGCCGCTCAGCCGGAGCGCTCCCCCATCCGCGCGACGTGGCAGCGCCACTCCCCCTCCGACTCGATGTGGAGCGTCCGGAGGCCGCAGGCCCCGAGCGCCCGGCCGACGGCCGGCGCCTCCCCGGCGAGGTAGCCCGCGGTGATCAGGACGCCGCCGGGGCGCAGCGCCGGCCCCAGCTCCGGGGCGAGCTCCGCCACCAGCGGGCCGGAGAGATTCGCCAGCAGGAGATCGGTCGAGCCCGGGCGCGGGGCGATCCCCGGGTGGGAGGAGCCCACCGATCCCCCCTCGACGACCACGCGATCGGAGACGCCGTTCAGCCGCACGCTCTCCCGCGCCACCTCCACCGCCCCGGGGTCGGTGTCGAGCGCGCGCACGGAGGCGGCGCCGAGAAGCGCCGCCGCGACGGCCAGTATCCCCGAGCCCGTGCCGAGATCCACCACGCGTGAGCCCCGGACGATCTCGGAGTCGAGCGCCCGCAGGCAGAGCCGGGTGCTCTCGTGGTGCCCGGTCCCGAAGGCGCGGCCGGGGTCGAGGACCAGCCGGATCTCGCCCGGCCCGGGAGGGGGGCTCTCCCACGGCGGACAGATGAGGAGCCGCCCGACGCGCAGCGGGCGGTAGAAGCGCCGCCACTCGCGGGCCCAGTCGGGCGGCTCGACGAGGGCCGCCTCGAAAGCCGCGGTCCCCGCCAAGCCGAGCGGGGCGAGCGCGGCTTCGACCCGGGCCGCCGCCTCGCGCTCGACGCCGGGCCCCGTCCCGGGCGGGGCGGGGAGCCAGACCCGCACCTGCGCCTCTCCCGGGGCGGTCGCCGCGGCGAGCCAGCCGCCCCCGGCCGGGGCGCGGAAGGCGTGCTCGATCGCGGCGCCTGCGGGCGCCACGGAGCCCAGGGCCTCCGCCACGCGCTCCGCGTCGGGCTCCGGCACGGAGACGCGCACCTCGACCCAGAGGCCGGTGCCGTCCGCGCCCGCGCCGCCTGCCGGCGGAGCAGCCACGCTCCTAGCCCAGGGCGTCCCGGATGCGGCCCAGGATCGAGCCGCCGTCCGCCGGCACCGCCGGCGTACCGAGCGACTCGGCGAGCTGGGTCATCAGCTCGCGCTGCTCCGAGGAGAGCTTCGTCGGGGTGACCACGTGCGTGCGCACGATCAGGTCCCCGCGGCCCGACCCGCGCACGTGCGGGACGCCGCGGCCGCGCAGCGGGAGCAGCGACCCGTGCTGCGTGCCGGGCCTGATGTCGAGCTCGACCTCGCCCCCCTCGAGCGTCGGCACGCTCACGGTGACGCCGAGCGCCGCCTGCGCGACGTTGAGCGGGAGCTCGTAGAGGATGTCGTCGCCGACGCGCTCGAAGTGCTCGTGCGGGCGCACCGAGACCTGCACGTAGAGATGCCCGGCGGGACCGCCGTTGCTTCCGGCGCTGCCGCCGCCGGAGAGGCGGATCTGCGACCCGTCGTCGATGCCGGCGGGGATGCGGACGCTCCGCCTCGCCTCCCGGCGGCGCTGGCCGCGACCGCGGCAGGTGGTGCAGGGATCGGTGACGACGCGGCCCTCGCCGCGGCAGCGCGGACAGGCGGCGACGTTCACGAACTGCCCGAAGAGCGACCGCTCCACACGCCTGAGCTCGCCCTTGCCGTCGCACTCGGTGCAGGTGGCGAGATCGCTCCCGGCGCGCTGGCCGGTCGCACGGCAGTCGCCGCAGGCCTCGACGCGATCGTAGGCGAGCTCGCGCTCGACGCCGAAGACCGCCTCCTCGAAGTCGAGCTCGAGCTCGAGGCGCAGGTCGGAGCCGCGCTGCGGCGCCTGGCGCTGCGACGCCGTCCCGCGGAAGAAGGCGTCGAAGATGTCGCCGAAGCCGGCGAAGCCCTCGAAGCCCTGGAAGCCCTGCGCCTGCCCGCCGTTCAAGCCGGCCGCCCCGAAGCGGTCGTAGCGGCCGCGCTTCTCCGGATCGGAGAGCACCTCGTAGGCGCCGGCGATCTCCTTGAAGCGGCCCTCGGCGTCCTCCGACTTGTTGCGGTCGGGGTGGTACTCCATCGCGAGGCGGCGGAAGGCGCGCTTGATCTCCTCCTGGGAGGCCTCCCGCGGGACGCCGAGCACGTCGTAGAGATCGGGCTGCGTGGTCATCAAGCGATCAGTGTACCCGCTCCCTCACTTCGGGCATCGGCCGACCCGCGCGCGCAGCCCGTCGGCGCATGGGCGGTGTTCACGCTGTCCGCACGCCTCGCCGGCGCGGTGTACGTCGCCCGGCCAGCGGCCCCGGAAGAGCCCCCTAGACCTCCCGGAACTCACCCTCGACGGTCCCGGCCTCCTCGCCCTCGGGCTCGCCGGCGGGGGAGGCGCCGTCGGCTCCGTCCGCGCCGCCTGCACCCTCGGCCTCGGCCTCCGCCTGCGCGGCCTTCTGGTAGACCGCCTGGCCGACCTCCTGCATCGCGGCGGAGAGCTTCTCCGCGGCCTGCTGCATCTGCTCGACGTCGTCGCCCTCGAGCGCCTGGCGCACCTCCGCCACGGCCCCCTCGATGCTCTCCTTCATCGCGTCGTCGACGTGCTCGGCGTTGTCCTCGACGAGCTTCTCCGCGGAGTAGGCGAGCGAGTCGGCCATGTTGCGCGCCTCGACCGCCTGCCGGCGCTCGGCATCCTCCGAGGCATGCTGCTCCGCCTCGGCGCGCATCTTCTCGACCTCCTCCTCGGAGAGGCCCGAGGCCGCCTGCACCGTGACGTGCTGCTCCTTCCCCGTCGCCTTGTCGCGCGCCGAGACGGTGAGGATCCCGTTGGCGTCGATGTTGAACTCGACCTCGATCTGCGGGACCCCGCGCGGCGCCGGGAGGATGCCGTCGAGGATGAAGCGCGCCAGCGACTTGTTGTCGGCCGCCATCGGGCGCTCGCCGTGCATGACGTGGATCTCGACCGAGGGCTGGTTGTCGGCGGCCGTCGAGAAGGTCTGGTTCGCGACCGTCGGGATCGTCGTGTTGCGCTCGATGAGCGAGGTCATCACCCCGCCGAGCGTCTCGATGCCGAGCGTGAGCGGCGTCACGTCGAGCAGCAGCACGTCCTTCACGTCGCCGCGCAGCACCCCGGCCTGGATCGCCGCGCCGACCGCCACCACCTCGTCCGGGTTGACGCCGCGGTGGGGCTCCCGGCCGAAGAAGGCCTTCACCCGCTCCTGCACCAGCGGCATGCGCGTCATCCCGCCGACCAGCACCACCTCGTCGATCTCCGCGGGCTTGAGACCCGCATCCTGGAGCGCCTGCTTGCAGGGCTCGAGCGTGCGGTCGACGAGCGAGCCGACGAGCTGCTCGAGCCGGGAGCGCGTGACCGTGATCGCCAGATGCTTCGGTCCGGAGGCGTCGGCGGTGATGAAGGGGAGGTTGACCTCGGTCTGCTGCGCCGAGGAGAGCTCGATCTTCGCCTTCTCCGCCGCCTCCTTCAGCCGCTGGAGCGCCATGCGATCCTGCCTCAGGTCGATCCCCTGATCGCGCTGGAACTGCGAGACCAGGTGCGAGATGACGACGTCGTCGAAGTCGTCGCCGCCGAGGTAGGTGTCGCCGTTGGTCGCCTTCACCTGGAAGGTCCCCTCGCCGATCTCGAGGATCGAGACGTCGAAGGTGCCGCCGCCCAGGTCGTAGACGGCGATGAGCTCGTCCTCCTTCTTGTCGAGGCCGTAGGCGAGCGAGGCGGCGGTCGGCTCGTTGATGATGCGGAGCACCTCGAGCCCGGCGATCTTCCCGGCGTCCTTCGTCGCCTGGCGCTGCGCGTCGTTGAAGTAGGCGGGGACGGTGATCACCGCCTCGGAGACGCTCTCGCCGAGGTAGGCCTCCGCATCGGCCTTGAGCTTCTGGAGCACCATGGCGCTGATCTCGGGCGCCGAGTACTCCTTGCCGCCCATCGAGACGCCGGCGTCACCGTTCGCGCGCTCGGCGATCTCGTAGCTCGCGAAGGAGCGCGCGCGCTCGGTCTCGGGATCCTCGAAGCGGCGCCCCATCAGCCGCTTCACCGAGTAGACGGTGTTGTCGGGGTTGGTGACGGCCTGCCGCTTGGCGACGGTGCCGACGAGCCGCTCGCCGTCCTTGGAGACCGCGACCACCGACGGCGTCGTGCGCCCGCCCTCCGAGTTGGCGATGACCTGGGGCTCCCCGCCCTCCATCACCGCGACCACGGAGTTGGTCGTCCCCAGATCGATCCCTATGACCTGCGCCATCGTCCCCACCCTCTCCGCCGGCGCGCCCGCCCCGTGTGGAGCGGGTCCGCCCGTCTTCTCGCTACTCCCCGCCGGGGTCCTCGCCGGCCCCCTCGGGATCCCCCGCCTCCTGGGTGCCCTCGTCGGTCCCGGAACCGTCTCCCACCACGACGCGCGCGGGACGCACGACCTGCGATCCCGCCTCGAATCCCGGCTGCACGACCGCCACCACCTGCCCCTCCGGGCCCGGCTGGTAGCCGACGGCTTCGTGGCGCCTCGGGTCGAAACGCTCGCCCTGGGCCGCCACCTCGCTCACCCCGCTCTCCTCGAGCAGCGAGGCGAACTTCTGCCGCACCATCACCACCCCGTCCACCCAGGCGTGGCCGGAGAGCTCCTCGTGCTGCTCGAGCGAGCCGAGCGCCCGGTCGAGGTCGTCGAGGAGGCCCAGGTAGCCCCGGACCAGCCCCGCCAGCAGCTGCGCCCGGAGATCCGCGCGCTCCTCGGAGGAGCGCCGCCTCAGGTTCTGGTAGTCGGCGACGGCGCGCATCCAGCGCGCGCGGTAGTCCTCGACCTCGGCGCGGAGCTCCTCGACGCCGGGCTCCTCCGGCGCGTCCGGCTCCGGCCCATCCTGCGGGGCCTCCGGCCCGGCCTCAGCCCCGGGCGCCGCCTCCCCTCCGGGCGGCGCCCCGGCCTCCGCCGCGGGCGCCCCCGTCTCCTGCTCGGCCTCCGCCGGCATCTCTCGTTCCCTTCCGCGATGCCCGGCCGTCACACCGGCTAGGCGCGCGCCTCGTGCAGCAGGTTCCCCATCAGCGCCGCGACGAATCGCACGCGCGGGATCGTCCGCTCGTAGTGCATGCGCGTCGGCCCGACCACCGCGACCGTCCCGGTCGCCTCGTCGTCGCCGTAGCGCGCCGCCACCAGGCTCCAGTCGCGCATCTCCCGGTGCGGGTTCTCGCTCCCGATCACGACGCGCGTGTCGCCGGGGGCCGGGGGCTCCGCCGCCTCGAGCAGCCGCCCCACCTCGTAGCTCTCGAGCCGGCGTACCGCGGCAAGCATCCGCTCCTTGCTCTGGAACTCGGGCTGCTGAAGGAGCGCCGGGAGCCCCTCGAGGAAGGTCTCCTGCCAGCTGCGGCGCTCGCGCGCCAGCTCGACGACCGCCGCCCCGAGCGCGCGCAGCTCCTCGTCGGCGACCTCCGCGAGGTCGCGCTCGATCACGGCGGCGGAACGGCCCGCGACGTGGACCCCCAGCCGCTCCGCGAGGTGGTGCAGCCCCGCCTGCTCGACCGCGCCGGCGAGGGGCAGCACCCGCTCGTGCACCGAGCCGTCGTCGAGCACGACGACCATCAGGGCCACGTCCGGCCGGAGCTGGACGAGCTGCACGTTGCGGACGCGGGGGAGCGCGCTGTGTGGGCGCGTCACCACGACCGCGTTCGCCACGGAGGCCGCGAGCACCGCCGCGGCGAGCGCAAGCCAGTCGTCCAGGCTCCCCTCCGCCTGGTGGAACTGGTGCGCGATGGTGCGCGCCTCGTCGGCGGCGAGCGGCTCCTCCGCCATCAGCACCTCGACGTAGTAGCGGTAACCCCGGTCCGAGGGGACGCGGCCCGCCGAGGTGTGCGGGTGGGTGATGTAGCCCTCGTCCTCGAGCCGGGCGAGCTCGTTGCGGACCGTCGCCGGCGAGACGCCCAGGGCGTGCCGGTTCACGAGGGCGCGGGAACTCACCGGGGTCGCCGTCTCCACGTACTCGTCGACGACGAGGCCCAGCAGCGACTCGCGGCGCGCAGTCAGCACCCGTCACCCCCGACGATCCCGCGGCGCGAGGGGCCCGTTCCCGGCCGCTCACCCCGGCTCGCACCCCGGATTAGCACTCTCGGTACGAGAGTGCTAATCGCTCCCTCCTACCCTACCGCCGGGTGGCGAGGGCGGTCAACGCGCGGCCGCCCGCCGCCGTCGCGTAAGGTCCCCGTGACGCCGGCACCGACCTCCCGCGGAGATCGGCGCGGCGTGCGTTACGGTCGCGTTAGGGTCGGCCGGGCATCGTGGGGCGATGGAGGGGCGACGGAGCGGGAATCGCGCCCCGCCGGAGGCGGAGGCTCCCATGCGCGTGCTGCTGGTCGAGGACGAGCACGACCTCGCCGACGCGATCGCCCGCGGCCTCAGGCGAGACGGGCTCGCCGTCGACCTCGCCTTCGACGGCGCCTCGGCGCTGGAGAAGGCCTCCATCCACTCCTACGACGTCGTCGTCCTCGACCGGGACCTGCCGCGCGTGCACGGCGACGACGTCTGCCGGGAACTCGTCGCCGGGGGGAGCGACTGCCGCATCCTGATGCTCACCGCCTCGGCCTCCGTGCGTGACCGCGTCGACGGCCTCGACCTCGGCGCGGACGACTACCTCACGAAGCCCTTCGCTCTCGGAGAGCTGCGCGCGCGGCTTCGCGCCCTCGGGCGCCGGTCGCGCCCCGCCGCCCGGCCGGTGCTCGAGCGCCGAGGCGTCCGCCTCGACGCCGCGCGGCACATCGCCTGGCGAGAGAGCCGCGAGCTGCGACTGACGCGCAAGGAGTTCGCCGTGCTCCGCGTGCTGCTCGAGGCCGACGGCGCCGTCGTCACCCCCGAGGAGCTCCTGGAACGCGCGTGGGACGAGCACATCGATCCCTTCACGAACGTCGTACCCGTCACGATCATGAAGGTGCGCAGGAGCCTCGGCGACCCCCCGCTGATCGAGACGCTGCGGGGAGTCGGCTACCGCCTCCCGTGAGGCGTTGGACCCCCGGCTCCCTCGCGCAGCCGACGATCCGGCTGCGCCTCACGCTCTGGTACGGGGCGCTCTTCCTGCTCGCGGGGACGGCGCTGCTCGCCCTCAACTTCGCGCTCGTCGCGCGCGGCTTCCCCGGGGGAGGAGAGGAGCTGCGGGAGGATCTGGAGCAACGGCTCGGCCGCGATCGCGGCGAGCTCAGCGGCGAGTTCACCTTCCTCGTCGAGCGGCCGCCCCCGCGCAGGGGCGCCGCCGCTCGTCCCGTCCCGGCCACGGCCCTCTTCGACGGCGTCGTCGCCGGGATACGGGAGGACACGCTGCGCGAGCTCGTGCAGTGGTCGAGCCTCGCCCTGGCGCTCATGGCCGTCGCCTCGGTCGGTCTCGGCTGGTTCGTCTCCGGACGCATGCTCCGGCCCGTCCATGAGATCGCCGGGACGGCGCGCCGCATCACCGACGATCGCCTGGAGGAGCGCATCGGGCTCGAGGGGCCCACCGACGAGCTCAAGGAGCTCGCCGACCAGTTCGACGCGATGCTCGACCGGCTGCAGGCGGCGTTCGAGGCGCAGCGCGAGTTCGTCGCCAACGCGTCGCACGAGCTGCGCACGCCGCTCGCCATCATCCGCACGGAGATAGACGTCGCCCTCGAGGAGCCGGATGCCGGCAGGGAGCGGCTGGAGCGCACGGCCGATGTCGTCCGCCGCGCCATCGAGCGCACCGAGGCCCTGATCTCCCGGCTGCTCCTCCTCGCCCGCGCCGAGGGTCCGCTCGCGCGCGACGAGAGCGTCGACCTCGCCGGAGCCGTCCTGAGCGCCGTCTCGGCCCGGGCGGCCGACGTCGAGGAGCTGGGCCTCCGCGTCGCACTCGACGCCGGGGACTGCCTGGTGACCGGGGACGCGATGCTGCTCGACCGCCTCGTCGGGAACCTCGTCGACAACGCCGTCGACCACAACGAGCGGGGCGGGTGGATCACGATCGCCACGGCACAGGACTCAGAGATCGCGACGCTGGAGTGCTCCAACGGCGGCGCGGCGATCCCCGAGCACGACGTGCCGAGGCTCTTCGAGCGCTTCTCAAGGCTCGGCGCCGCCCGCACGGCGGGCCGCGGCCGTTACGGCCTCGGTCTCTCGATCGTCCGCGCCATCGTGCGGGCACACCAGGGAGAGGTCTCGGCGCGGCCGCTCCCGGAGGGAGGGCTCGCCGTCTCGGTCTCCTTCCCACGCCGGCGGCGGTAGCCGGGGCGGCCGCCTGCGCCCCCGCCCCGACGCCGCCCGCCGGCGCGCCATGACGGCGAGGAACGAGGCGGCGCGACGGGCGGCGCGGCCTTATGCACAGTTCATCGCGGGCCATGCACGATGGCGGCGCGCACGAGGCGCCCGCCGCGACCCGCCGTCAGGGAAGAGGACACCGTGAGCGATGCCGACGTCGACCTGCTGATCCGGGGACGCCGCCCGAGGAGAAGGTGGCTCCTCCCGGCCGCCGCTGCGGCAGCCCTCCTGGGGGGCGCCGGCGCCTTCCTGCTGCTCCAGCCGGAGGAGAGCGACGTCGCCGTCGAGGTACAGGAGGCCGAGGCCACCACCGGGCAGCTCACCACCACGCTCTCCCTCAGCGGCTCGGCGGCGGCGGAGCGCAGCGCCGCGCTCGGCTTCGAGGGGGCCGGCGTCGTCGTCTCCGTCTCGGTCGAGGTCGGCGACGCCGTCCGTGCGGGGCAGGAGCTCGCCGCCCTGGAGGACTCGGCGGCGCGGCGGCGCGTCGAGACGGCCTCGGTGCAGCTCGAGCAGGCGCGCCTCCGGCTCGCCGAGCTGCTCGCGGACCCCCAGGCGTCGGAGCTCGCGGCGGCGGTGCAGTCGCTCCGGTCCGCCGAGTCGCAGGTCGGAAGCGCCGAGCGCGCGCTCGATGAGCTGCTGGCGCCGCCTCAGGCGAGCGAGCTCGCCTCGGCCGAGCAGGCCGTCGCCTCGGCCGCAGGCCAGCTCTCCTCCGCCGAGGAGGCCCTCTCCCGGCTCACCGCCCCGCCGACCGGGGCGGAGCTCGCCTCGGCCGAGCAGGCCGTCGCCTCAGCGCTCGGCCAGCTCTCCTCCGCCGAGGAGACCCTCTCTCAGCTCACCGCCCCGCCGACCGAGGCGGAGCTTGCCTCGGCCCGCTCCTCCATCACGCAGGCGCGGGCGCAGCTCACGAGCGCCATCAACGGCGCCGATTCCGCGGGGGACGCCCTCGATGACGCCTTCACCGAGTACTGCGACGCCTACGCCCACCTCCCGGACGTCGCCGAGACGACCTGCGCCCGGACGCTTCCGCTCACCGACGAGCAGGTGCAGGCGCTCCGCGACTCGACGGAGGGGCGCTCTGCGAACTACGGGCGCCGCGCCGAGGCGGTGATCGCGGCCAACGTCGCCTCCGTGACCGCCGACGCGGGTCGGGAGTCGGCCGACACGGCGCTCGCGCAGGCGGAGGAGCGGCTTCGAGATCTCCTCGCGCCCGCCCAGGCCGACGCCATCTACCGGGCGGAGCGGGCGCTCGAGGCGGCGCGCCTGAGCCACGCCGCCGCCACCGCGCGCCTCGACGACCTCACCGCTCCCCCGGATGAGCAGGAGATCTTCCAGGCGGAGCGGGCGCTCGAGGCGGCGCGCTCGAGCCACGCCTCCGCCACCGCGCGCCTTCACGACCTCACCGCGGAGGCGGACGCGGACGATCTCGCGCAGGCGCGCGCCCAGCTCGAGAGCGCGCGCTCCGCCCTCCTGACCGCCCGCGCCCGCCACGATGAGCTCCAGGCGGGCCCGACCGCCAGCGCCATCGCGCAGCAGGAGCTGAGCGTCCGGCTCGCCGAGATCTCCCTGGAGGGGGCGCGGGCCGACCTCGACGCCCTGACGCTCCGCGCGCCCTTCGACGGGGTGGTGGGGTCGGTCGACGTGCGCCCCGGTGACCGCGTCGGCTCGACGGCCGCAGCCCTCACGCTCGCAACGCCGGCACCGCTTCTCATCGAGCTCACCGTCACCGAGAGCGACCTGCTCGAGCTCGCGGTCGGCCAGGCGGGGCTCGTCTCCTTCGACGCCATCGCGGGGGCCGAGTACCCGGTCCGCATCGTCTCTGTCGGCACCGTCCCGAACGCTCAGCAGGGAGTCGTCACCTACGACGTGGCGGCGCGGCTCCTCCAGGGCGCGGAGCTGGCCGAGGTCGCGCCTCAGATCGCCACCCTGAGCGGGGCGGCCGGGGTGGGGCTCGACGCGCTCGGCGGCGCGCTCGGCGGGGGCGCCTCCGGCGGGGGCGCGGCGGGCGGCCTGCTCGCCGGTCTCGAGCTCCCCGAGGGGGTGACACTCGAGCAGCTGGCCGCCTCCCTCGCCGCGGGAGAGCCCCTCCCTGAGGGCGTCACGCTCCCCGAGGGGCTCCAGATCCCGCCGCAGCTCCTGGAGCGGCTCGCCTCAGGCATCGCCGGGACGCCGCGAGGCCGGGGCGCCGCCGAGGACGCCGCCCGGGGCGCCGGCGCGGGCCCGGGGGCGGGGCGGCCGCTCCCGGTGCCCGGAATGAGCGCGAGCGTGACGGTGCTGACCGAGCTGCGCGAGCCCGCGGTGCTGCTCCCGGTCTCCGCTGTGCGCCAGATTGAGGGCGCCTGGTTCGTGGCCGTTCCTCGGGCCGGCGCGGCGGCGGGCGCGGAGGACGCGGCCTCTTTCGAGCGCGTCGAGGTGACACTCGGCGCCTCCGACGGAACGCAGGTCGAGATCGCAGGCGGCCTCGATGCCGGCGCCGTCGTGCTCCTCGG
>DAOULG010000099.1:0-3574 GCA_034420495.1 Dehalococcoidia bacterium | reverse complement strand
CGTCCGCGCCCGCCGCGCCTGGTGGAGCTCCGTCACGTCGTCGAGCACGAGGACGCACCGGACCGCGCCCGCCTCGACGAAGGCGGCCGTGGCGCGGACGCGCCGGCCTCCCTCGAGCTCCGCCTCCGAGGCGACCTCGCCGGGGGCGCGGACGAGCTCGGAGAGCGTGTGATGGCGCAGCACGCGTATCAGGGAGAGGCCCACCAGCTCCTCGCGCGGCCGCCCGGCGAGGCCGGCGGCCGCGCGGTTCATAGCCAGCACGCGTTCGTCGGCGTCGAGGAGCAGCACGGCGTGGGGCAGCCTCTCCGTGATCGCCTCGATCGTCGCCGGCACGGCGCGGACCGAGCCCCCGCCGTCGGGCGGCGGAGGCTTCCGGCGGTCCCGTCGGGCGAGGGCGTCCACGCCGAGCGCGGCCGCTCCGAGCGCGGCGAGGAGCGCGACCGCCGGCACCCCGGCTATCGCCAGCAGGAGGGCTCCCGCCGTCGCGCCGAGCAGGGCGGCGCGCGGGCGGTTCACAGCGTGAATTCGTAGCCGACGCCGCGCGTGGTGCGGATGAGCCGGGGGCGGGCGGGGTCCTCTTCCAGCTTCTCGCGGAGCCAGCGGATGTGCACGTCCACCGTGCGCGTCCCGCCGCGGTACGCGTCTCCCCAGACGCCGGCCACGATCTGCTCGCGCGAGAGCACGCGGCCGCGGTTCCGCATCAGGTACGCGAGGAGGTCGAACTCGCGCGGGCGAAGCGTGACGCCTCGCCCGTCTGATCGCGCGGTGCGCCGATCGAGGTCGAGGGAGACGCCCCCGACCGTGAGCGTCCCCTGGCGGGCGGGCGCCTCTCCCTCCGCGGGCCCGGCTCGCGGCCGGCGATCGCGGCGGAGCGCCGACGCGACGCGCGCCCGCAGCTCGCGCATGGAGAAGGGCTTCGTGATGTAGTCGTCGGCACCGAGGTCGAGGCCGGTCACGATGTCGGCCTCGGTCCCGCGCGCCGTGAGCAGCAGGATCGGCGCCGACTGCTCGGCGCGGAGCATGCGGCAGAGGTCGAGGCCCGAGAGTCGCGGGAGCATGATGTCGAGCAGCAGCAGGTCGGGACGCCGCTCGCGCGCGAGGTCGAGCCCCTCCACGCCGTCCGCGGCCGTCAGGACGCGGTAGCCGTCCCGTTCGAGGTTGTACGTGATGGCGTCGCGCGTGGCCGGATCATCCTCGACGAGAAGCACCACCGACATCGTGGGCGACAGTCTGTGCGGGGCGGCGCGCCCCGGCAAGCGCGCCGGCGAACGACCCGCTCATCCCCCGCCGCCACCGGGCGCTCCCGGCGCATGCCGCGCGTAGGCGCGCACCGGGAAGCTCCCCATGCGGCGGACCGGCGCGGGAGCGGCGCTGAAGCGGAAGCCCCCCTCGGGGAGCACCTCCAGGTTGCACAGGTGCTCGACGATCGGGATGCCGGCGCCGAGGAGGATCGTGTGGGCGGGGCGCTCGCCGTCGGCCGGGTCGTCGATGTTGAGCGAGTCGATGCCGACGAGCGCGGCGCCCGCCTCCGCCAGCCGCGCCGCGGCGTCGAGCGAGAGATGGGGATGCCGGGTCCCGTCGAGGTAGGCGTCGCTGCCCCAGAGCCGCGCCCAGCCCGTGTGGAGCAGCACGGCGTGCCCGCGAACCTCCCGGCCGGCGAGAGCGCGCGCGAGGGAGGATGCGTCGATGGCCCGCTGGCGGGACGGGGCGAGGCGCAGCACGATGCCCGGGAGGTCGACGAGCGCGGAGAGAGGCAGGCCCGAGAGATCGGCGCCACCCTCGAAGCGGTGGAAGGGAGCGTCCAGGTACGTCCCCGTGTTGCCCACCATCGAGATGTGGCCGACCGAGAACTCGGTGCCGGGCGCGTAGCGCGCGCGCGAGGCGGTGCGCGTGAGATGCTCGCCCACCTCGGGCGCGGGGAGATCGGGGTAGGTGCGCATCCCCCCCTCGATCGGGTGGCTGAGATCGACGAGCACGTCCGCGCCGTCGGCGTTCATGCGCCTCCCCTCCCGCCGGGGAGTATCCGCCGCCCGGCCGTCCGGCGACACCGCGCATCGCCCGCGTCACGGCGCCGCCGGCGCCGCGCTCTCCGCCAAGCGGCTTCCGTGTTACGATGTCGCCGACGACGCTCGCCTTGGGCGTCCCTCAGATGGCCTCCGGTTCGAACTCCTGCCCGTCCGGCGTCGCTGAGGAGCAAGTATGTCGTCGGGCCGCGTGCCCGGCGCGGATGACGCCGGATGAACCGGCTGGAAGTGTGAGACAGTGACTCAGAGGATCTACGTCGGCAACCTGCCGTACAGCGCCAGCGAGGATGAGGTGCGCCAGCTCTTCGGTGCGCACGGTGAAGTCATAGACTGTTCCCTCCCGATCGACCGCGAGACCGGTCGGCCGCGGGGTTTCGGCTTCGTGGAGATGTCGAACGATGACGCCGCGAAGGCGATGCAGGCTCTGGACGGCCACAACTTCGGTGGTCGGACGCTCCGCGTGAACGAGGCGCAGGCACGCCAGGACCGCCGCGGCGGGGGAGGCGGGTTCGACCGGCCCCGCTGGTAGCTCTCGCCGGCGTCACCGCTTCACCGGCAGGAGGGAGCGGATCGCGGGCCGGACGGCCACAGTGTGAGGAAGAGGCCCGGCATTCGCCGGGCCTCTTGGCGTTCGTGGGGGCTCCGGCCGCGGGCACCGTCCCGGCGGAGGGCCGGCGGGACGCTCAGCCCCGCTCGCGCGCTCTCAGTCTCTTCCGTCTCAGCCGCCGCCAGCGCCGCTCGGCGCGTGCCGAGGCGCGGGGGAGCTCGCCGGAGAGCTCCCGGGCCCTGCGGCGCTCGATGGCCGACCTCTCGCTCATCGCGCGGAGCGTCGCCTCCGGGAGCCCCGCGGCCCCCGGCTCCTCCGCGATCGAGCTGAGCGCCGCGGCGGCGAGCAGGGCGTCGCGCTCGGCCCCGAGCAGCTCCTGCAGCGGGCGCAGCGCCTTGATCGCCCGCCTGCCCGGCCGCCCGTAGAGGGAGCCGGAGCACTCGAGGGCGTAGCGCAGCCGCTTCGCCCGGATGCGCGCGCGGTGACGCGGGGCCGGGCCGCCCTCGCGTCGTGCGCGACGGAGCGAGCGCACGAAGGCCCGGCCGCGCTTCCGGATCGCGGGGCGGAGCGCCGCGGATGCCCTGGTCGCCGCCCCCGGCCACGACCCGCCGCCCCGCTCGCCGGCGAGCGCGGCGATGCCGGCGAGGAGGGCGGCGTAGCGATCGTCCTCGAGCGCCGGGAGCAGGCTCTCGAGCCGCGCCTCGTCGCGCCGACGCGTGAGGATCTCTCCGAGCGGGGCGAGCGCCGCGCGGTCGCGCGGCCCGGCAGCCGCCTGGTAGCGCCCGATCCGCTCGAGATGCGTGTCCAGATCGCGGACGTCGCCGAGCGCGCGCCGGAGCCACCGGAGCTCGCCCCGCAGCACACCGCTCCCCGTCCCGAGCACCGGCGCATAGAGGGAGAGCGCCGCCTGCAGCCGGCGCGTCGCGACGCGCATCCGGTGGACGCCCTCCGGATCGGAGCCCGCGCGCGCGACGGGCTCGGCCGCGGCGAGCGCCGCGAGCGG
>DAOULG010000098.1:0-3190 GCA_034420495.1 Dehalococcoidia bacterium | reverse complement strand
TAGGCGTCAGCCGAATGCAGCCGATGTACCGTGGCTACGGGACCCC
Source organism: Dehalococcoidia bacterium (assembly GCA_034420495.1). Taxonomy (GTDB): domain Bacteria; phylum Chloroflexota; class Dehalococcoidia; order UBA2979; family UBA2979; genus VYDC01. The sequence goes on along the minus strand of DAOULG010000098.1, from coordinate 3,144 downwards.
GGAACGCACGGGGTCCTTTTCTTTGCCCACGAATTGCGGCGCCGGAGCGATAACCACCGACCCATGCTAGGCCAGACAGCTCCTGGCACGGATTGAGCCGAGCCGAACGGGAAGCAGTAGAAGCGACCTACTCAGGCGCAGCTTGGGCGTCGTCGACCTACGACGACCCACCCTCGGCCGCGACCGCGCGGCGTCTTGGCCGCTGCGCCCGCCGCGTACTCAGTACTGCCTACCGTCAAGTTCGGCCGGATTTGGTGGACCTGAGGGGGCTCGAACCCCTGACCTCCACACTGCCAGTGTGGCGCTCTCCCAGCTGAGCTACAGGCCCTCGTCGACCATGGGAAGGGTCCCCGCGAGTGTAGGCGGGGCCGTGCCGCTCGGTCCATCGTGGTCCGTCGCGCGGGGCTACCCCGCGATGATCGACCGGGCGGCCTCGAAACCCGTCAGCGCCTCCCAGATCGACTCGGCGAGAAACGGGCCGACGCCGAGCTGGTTGCTGCCGGTCGACAGCAGGGACATCCCGAGCGCCCAGGCCGCGAAGCCGGCGGCGTTCGCGAGCATCACGCTCGCGCCTCCCATGCCGACCGCGCGCTCCATCGCGACCTGCGTCAGGAGCACCCACGCTCCGACCGCGAAGAGCCCCACGCCGAACGAGACGGCGGGGAGGATCATCAGGACCCCGAGCGCCGCCGGGCCGGCGCCGAAGCCGCAGCAGCGGAGGAGACGCTCCGCCGGCACCGTGACCGACGCGACGCGCTGGAGCACCGAGTAGGCGACGAGCAGCCAGACCAGCCACAGGGCGAAGGCGAGGCCGCTCCCCACGAGCGTGCTCTTCAGGAAGACGGCTCCGGTGTCTCCGAGCCCGGACGTCGCCCACCAGAGCCAGCCGCCCAGGCCGAGCAGCAGGAGCGATCCCGCCGCGACGGCGACGGCGGGGATCGTCGCGCTCTGATCGTCGCGGACCTCGCTCAGAACGCGGAGATCGAGGCGGGCGAGCCGGACGAGCCGAGAGATCGTCGTGGCGACCACGAACCGCTCCCTGCGTGCGGGAGGGGAGGGCCCGCGCAGCGATTCTATCCCACGGACGGGGGTCTGGCGGGACGCGAACGGGCGGCTGTGCCCAGCGGGCGGCGCGACGGGATCCCCGCCCGCCGGGGAAGGTCGGCGGGGGGGTCGCCCACGCGCCTCACGACGAGCACGAGCTGGGGGGGCGCGCCGGACGGGAGCGGGAGCGGCAGCGGGTCGAGTGCCTCGCCCCCGAGCGCGCCGATCGCCGGGCGCGCCGCCTCCATCTCCTCCAGTGCCCGGCTGCCCTTCGGCGCCGCGAGCAGCCCGCCGGGGCCGAGAAGGGGCAGGGCATACTCCACCAGGACCGCGAGCGGCGCGACGGCCCGCGCGACCGCGAGGTCGAAGCGTCCCCGCAGCCCGGGATCGTGCCCGGCCTCCTCCGCCCGGGTGCACACCACGTCGACCTCCCCGATGCCGAGCGAGTCGCAGCTCTCCCTGAGGAAGGCGCACCGGCGCCCGTTCGACTCGATCACGGCGAGGCGGAGAGCGGGTTCCGCGACGCGCATCGGGATCCCCGGGAGGCCGGCGCCGCTGCCGATGTCGACGAGCCGCGCCGGCCGCCCCGCCGGGAGGAGCTCCGCCCCCCGCAGCGCCGCGAGCAGGGCCAGGGACTCGCCGAGGTGGCGCCGCGCGATCCCGAGCGGGTCGCGAACGGAGGTGAGCCCGGCGCGCGGGGCGCCGGCGGCGATCTGGGCGCCGTACGCGACGAGGCGGCGGTGCGTGCCGGGGTCCGCGCCGAGGCCCAGCCGCGCCATCTCGGCGGCGAGCCACTCGGCCGCGCGGGCCGCCTCTCCGCCCTCTCCCTCCGCGCCCGGGGCGTGCTCCCCGCGCCGGGGCCCGCGCCCGGTGTGCCGTGCGCCCATGGATGGCATCGTACGTCCGCCTTCTCCTACACTGGACCGGGGCGCACGGGATCCGGGCGACATCGGCCGGCGCGGCGGGGAGTCGGCTCCGTGCGCCGGTTCGTGGCAGCCGCCGAGCCGACCGTCAGACGAACCGGGCGCGGCGTGACACGCCGCGCCGGATGCGGAGGCCGCGTCATGGCAGGTCAGATGACGGCGGGGGAGGCGAGCGCCCACTACCTGAACAGCCTCGAGCCGGAGAAGGCGCGCGCCGAGCGCCCGGCCCTGGATCGCTTCATCGAGGCGCTCGGCGGCGAGGCGCGACCGATCGCCGAGATCACCGGCGAGGAGGTGGAGCAGTACGCCGCCACCCACGCCGGGGCGCTGGAGCACGACGCCGATCACGCGGAGCCGATCCGCGGCTTCCTCGCCTACGCCTCGCGGCTCGCCTTCACGGCGGAGAACCTGGTGCCGCACCTGGGCGAGTTCGGGGGCGGCGCGCGGGGCGGGCGCGGCGCGGTCGAGGAGCTCGGCGGCGAGGCCTTCTACATGACCTTCGAGGGCATCCAGGCGCTCGAGGAGGAGCTCACGAAGCTCAAGGGCGAGCGCCCCCGCATCGCCGAGGAGCTGCGCGCCGCGATGGCGGACAAGGACTTCCGCGAGAACGCGCCCCTCGACGCCGCGCGCGACGCCCAGGCGCACCTCGAGGCGCGCATCCGCGAGATCGAGAACCGGCTCCGCCACGCCGTGGTGATCGATGCCGAGGCGAAGGGCGGGCGCGCCCACGTCGGCTCGACCGTGCGCGTCCTCAACATCGAGCGCGAGGTGGAGCAGGTCTTCCACCTCGTGAGCCCCTCGCAGGTCGACCCGGCCCAGGGGCGGATATCGGTCGAGTCGCCGGTGGGGCTCGCCGTCGCGAACCACTCGGTCGGCGACGAGGTCACCGTCACGGCGCCGGGCGGCTCGATGCGGCTGCGGCTGCTCGCGATCGAGGGCTGAGCCGCCTCCGGGGCTCCGTAAGGAGCGTCACAAGCCGGCGCCCTGCGTCCCCTACACTGCCTCCGCGGGGGTGAGGGCCGGGGGCGCGGGCGCGATGAGCGACGGGGAACTCCGTCCGGGGCGGGAAGGGCACGGCGCGCCGCGCGCCCGGCGCCTGCTCTCCCGCGCGCGCTTCCTGGCGCTGCTCGCGGGGGGCGCCGCCGTCGGCGCCCTCTCCACGCGCGTCTTCGGGATC
>DAOULG010000097.1:0-5477 GCA_034420495.1 Dehalococcoidia bacterium | reverse complement strand
TGCTCAACCGCCCCTACGGGGGCTTCCCCTGGATCGATCTCGGCGCGCGCGCCTTCTCCAACTGGGCGAACGCGCACAACGGCTACGGCGACATGCAGGATCTCGACGCGGCGACGCTCGCCGACGTCCGGGACTTCTTCGCGCGCTACTACGCGCCGTCGAACGCGGTGCTCGCCATCGTCGGCGACGTCGACGTCCCCGGGGCGCTCGCCCTCTCCGCGCGCCACTTCGGGGAGATCCCCTCCCCGCCCGCGCCGGAGGAGGCCGACATCGCCGAGCCGCGGCGCGTCCGGGAGGAGCGCTTCACGATGGTGGACGAGCTCGCCCGCCTCCCCGCCCTCGCGCTCGGCTACCACGTGCCGGAGCGGGGCACCGCCGAGTTCTTCGCGATGGGCCTGCTCGATCAGCTGCTGCTGCAGGGCGACGATGCCCTCCTCCGCCGCGCGCTCGTCCACGAGCGCGGGGTCACCGACGAGCTCCACGGCGGCATGAACCTGCTGGGCAACATGTACAACGGCCGCACGCCGATGCTCTGGGCGCCGTGGCTCATCCATGCCCGGGAGGCGAGCGTCGAGACGGTGCTGGAGGCCGTCGACTCCGTGATCGAGCCGCTCCGCCGCCGCGCGCTCCCCGCAGCCGTCCTGGAGCGGGCGCGGCTCAAGGCGCGGTCGGCGCTCTACGAGACGGCGGGGGGCGGGATGTTCCCCGGCCTCGGGCGGGCCGACCTGCTCGCGAGCGCGGCGCTCATCGACGGGGATCCGGCCTGGGTGAACGGCATCGAGCAGCGGCTCGACGAGCTGACCCCCGGTCTCGTGCTGGAGACGGCGCGGGAGTATCTCCGCCCCGGCAACCGCGCCGTGCTCGCGGTCGAGGCCGGGGCGGGCGGGGACCTCCCGTGAGCCAGGGCGGCCGCCCCGCCGCCGGCCGCCCCCCCGCCTGGCGGCTTCCCCCCCGCGAGGAGGGACGGCTCGCCGGGGGCCTGGGCGTGACGCTCGTCCCCGTCGGCACGGTCCCGAAGGCGACGCTCCGCCTGGTCACCGGCGCCGGCGCCGCGCACGAGCGCGCCGGGGAGACCTGGCTCTCGCGCCTGGCGGCCCGCTACCTGAAGGAGGGCACCTCGTCCCGCGACGCGCCGGCCCTCGCGGACCACGTCGCGGGCCTGGGCGGCGAGCTCGAGGTCGACTCCGACGACGACAGCCTCTGGCTGGAGCTGCGGGTCCTCGCGGAGTTCGCGCCCGCGGCGGTGGAGCTGCTCGCGGAGGTCGTGCGGGAGCCGGCGCTGCCGGAGGAGGCGCTCCCGAGGCTGCGGGCCGATCTCGAGCGGCAGCTGGCGCTCGCGCGCTCGGAGCCCGGGTGGCTGACGCTCGGGCGCTTCCGGGGCGCGCTCTACGGCGCGCACCCCTACGGCCGCGTGCTCGCTGATCCGGCGGAGATCGACGCCTTCTCGCTCCCCGCCGCGCGCGCCTTCCTCGCGCGCGCGCTCGGTGCCGCGGGGAGCCGCCTCTACGTCGCGGGGAGCTTCGACGCCGGGGCGGTGGGCCGGGCGGCCACCCGCGCGCTCGACGACTGGGAGACGCCCCCGCGGGCGGCGGCGCCGGCTCCGGAGCCGGCGGCCGGGCGGGCCGTCCACATGGGCGACCGGCCCGGCGCGCCCCAGTCGACGATCCACCTGGGGCTTGCGGTGCCCGGCCCCGCGCACCCCGACTTCGTGCCGCTGATGGTCGCCGACGCCCTCCTGGGGGGCTCCTTCATGTCGCGGATCACGACCAACATCCGCGAGCGGAAGGGATACACCTACTCGCCGAGGAGCAGCGTCGCCGCGCTCCGGGGCGGCGCCTACTGGGTGGAGACCGCCGACGTGACCACCTCCGTGACCGGCGCCGCGCTCCGGGAGATCGTGGGCGAGATCGAGCGCCTCGGCTCGGAGCCGCCCGCGGCCGACGAGCTGGCCGGCATCCAGAACTACGTCGCCGGCGTGCAGCTGATGCGCGGAGCGACGGCTCCGGGGCTGCTCGGCGTGCTCGCGTTCCTCGATCTCCACGATCTCGGCGCGCAGTGGGCCGAGGGCTTCGTGGAGCGCGTCTACGCGGTGACGCCGGGCGAGGTGCGGCGCGTCGTCGCCGAGCACCTGCGGCCGCAGGCGATGACGATCGCCCTCACCGGCGACGCGGGGGAGATCGCGGAGCAGCTGGCCCCCTTCGGCCCCGTCGTCCCTCCGGGAGAGGAGCCTCCCGGCCCCGCGGGCTGAGTCCTCCGCCCGGTCGCGGTCGGATATGGTGGGATCCCGCCGCAGGCGGCGGAGGCCCCGGGCGGATGGGGAGTGGACGATGAGCGACGCCTCCGGGCCGCCGGCCGGCGGCCGGCGCCGCGAGAAGAGCCCCGACGAGCTCATCCAGGAGGCGATGCACGAGCTCCCCTACGGGATCTACATCGTCGGGTCGGTGCGCGACGGCGAGCCCAACGGGATGATCGCCGACTGGGTGATGCAGGTCTCGTTCCGCCCGCGGCTGCTCGCGGTCGCCTTCGAGCAGAGCTCCTACAGTCTGGCGAGCATCCGCTCGAACCGCGCCTTCACCGTGAACCTGCTCGCCGAGGACGGCATGACCCTGGCGGCGCGCTTCCTCCAGCCGCGGGAGGGCGCGAAGATCCGCGGGCGGAGCGAGGAGGCCCAGGCACGGGTGCACCGCAAGCTCGAGGGCGTCGAGTACGGGCTCGACGCGCGGGGCTGCCCCCTGCTCGCCGACGCGCTCGCGGTCTTCGAGTGCGAGGCGGAGCGCTTCGTCGACGCCGGCGATCACGAGCTCGTGCTCGGCCGCGTGCTCGACGCGCGCCTGCTGCGCTCGGCGGATCCGCTGACCTCCGTCTACACCGGCTGGAGCTACTCCGGCTGACGGGGCGCCCGCCCCGCCCGGGCCCGCCGCGCCCCGGCGCCCCGGGCGCGGCAGGGAGGTGCTGATGGTCGCCCCCGGGGAGCTCGACGCGGACGTCGTCGTGGTGGGCGCCGGCGTCGTCGGACTCGCGGTCGCGGCGCGGCTGGCGCGGGAGCGCTCCGCGGTCGTGATCGAGCGGCGCGAGGGGCCGGCGCTGGAGACGAGCGCGCACAACTCGCAGGTCGTGCACGCCGGCATCTACTACCCGACCGGATCGCGGAAGCACCTGCTGTGCGTCGCCGGCAACCGCGCCCTCTACGCGTGGTGCGCGGAGCGCGGTGTCCCCGCCGCGCGCACGGGGAAGCTCGTCGCCGCGCTCGCGGAGGAGGAGCTGCCGGCGCTCGAGGGCGTCTGGGAGCAGGCCGCCGCGAACGGCGTTCCGGGGATGAGCCGGCTGAGCGGGGCCGCGGCGCGGGTGCTGGAGCCGGCGGTCCCCTGCCGTGAGGCGCTCCACTCCGAGTCCTCCGGCGCCGTCGACGCCGCGGCGTTCGCGCGCTCGCTCGAGAGCGAGGCGCTCTCCCGCGGCGCCCTCCTCGCCTACCGCCACGAGCTGCGGGGGGCGGCGCGCGTCGCGGGCGGCTTCGCCCTGGAGGCGGCGGACGCGGACGGCGCGGCGCACGAGCTGCGGTGCGCCGCCCTCGTCAACGCGGCCGGCCACGGGGCGCCGCTCGTCGCGCGGGCGGCCGGCTACCCGCTCGACGGCGGGCCCGACGTCCCGGTCTTCCGGCAGCGCGCGAACAAGGGACGCTACTACGACGTCGTGGACGCCCCCCTGGCGCGCCGGGTCTCGCGCCACGTCTACGCCGTCCCCGCGGGCGGGGGAGGGATGGACGGCCACCTCGCCCGCGCCGGCGGCCTGGGGGTCCACCTGACGGTCGATCTCGACGGGGGCCTGCATCTCGGCCCGGACACCGAGTGGCTGGAGGAGGGCGCCGCGCTCGACTACCGCGCGCGCGACGACCGGCGGGAGGCCTTCCTCGGGGCGGGCCGCCGGCTGCTCCCGACCCTTCAGGCGGAGGGGATCGCCCCGGGGCAGGTCGGCTACCGACCGAAGCTGCACGGCCCCGGAGAGCCGGCGGCCGACTTTTTGATCTGGCGCGACGGCGGCTACGTGCACCTGGGCGGGATCGAGTCGCCGGGCCTCACCGCCTCGCTCGCGATCGCCGAGGAGGTCGCCGCCCTCCTCTCCTGAGGGGCGGCGGCCGGCCCCTACTCCCCCGGGCCGAGGACGACGTCCCTCAGCGCGAGCGTCGCGAACTCGCCGTCCCGGTAGGTGATGACCGCGTAGGTCGCGGCGGTGACGTCCCCCGCCTCATCGAGATCGAGCGGTCCGCTCGCGCCGACGTAGTCGATCTCGATGCCGCTGCGGATGAGGTCGGAGCACTCGCCGTAGCTGCGGCACTCCGTCCCGTCGCGCGTGATGTCGGCGAGCGCCTCCATCATCCTCTCGCCGTCGACGCCGCCGGTGACCTCCGCGGCGAGCGCGAGCAGCACGACGCAGTCGTAGACGGCGGCGGGGTAGGCCGCCGTCTCGGGCGTGTGGGCGGCGATCCTCTCGTTGAAGGAGCCCCGCGTCGCGGGCTGGACCAGCCGGAGCCCGTCGACGACGGTCGGGTCGCCGGGGTCGACGAGGCGCGCCAGATCGGGATCGGCGAGGCCGTTGCCGAGGTACTGCCGCTCGGGGCCGTAGCCGGCCTCGATGAGGCCGCGGATGAGCGGCACGCCCTCGGCGAAGACGAGGCTGACGACGGCCCCGGCGCCCGAGGCCGCCACCGAGGCGATCTCGTCGTCGAAGGCCGTCTGCCGCGGGTCGTAGAGGACGACCGTGACCTCGACGCCGATCTCCGGGAGGCGCCGCGCGAGCTCGCCGGCGAGCGAGCGCCCCCAGTCGTCGCCGCGGGCGACGACGGCGACGCGGCCGTGACCGTCGTCGGAGATGAGCCCGGCGAGCAGCGGGGCGATCGCCCGGTCGGACGGCACGGTGCGGATGTAGTAGGCGGCGCTCGGCTGCGTGCTGAATGCGGGGGAGGTGTTCGACCCGGAGCACTGGGGGATCCGCTCCCGGGAGAGCGTCTCGATGAAGGACTGCGAGACGCCGGAGGCGCCGGCGCCCACGATCGCGTGCACGCCGCCGTCGAGGAGCCCGGAGACGGCGGAGGGAGCGACCGCCGGGTCCGTCTCCGAGTCCGCCAGGCTGATGGTGATGAGACCGCCCGCCGCGCGGACGTCCGACTCGGCGAGCCTTGCGGCCTCGATCATCGGCACCCCGATGCTGGAGAGGGTGCCGCTCTCCGGCAGCACGGCGCCGATATGGAGCGCGACGCGCCCGGAGCCGCCGTCGCCGCAGGCCCGGAGCTCCAGCAGCGTCGCGAGCAGGACCACCAGGAGGATGAGCCCGAGACGGGGCAGCGTGAGCCGCATCACGGAGCCAGCATAGCCGGGAGCCGACCGCAGGCGGCGCTCGGCCGGGGGCACCGGGGGGCGGCGCCGCCCGCGCGCCGCCCCTCGTTCAGCCCGCCGGTCGCGCCGCGCCCGCGGCGGCCGTCC
>DAOULG010000096.1:0-12928 GCA_034420495.1 Dehalococcoidia bacterium | reverse complement strand
CCGACGCCGGCGGCGAGACCGATGCACCCGCGGGGGCGCCCGAGGGGCGGCCGGAGCGCCGCTAGCTTCAGTCCCTCACGGCCGGCTGCGGAGGCGGGTGCCCGCGCGCGGGCGGTCCCGCTCCCGGCGGCGGCATGCCGAGCGCGGCCGCCCGCCGGCGGTGCCGCGCCCCGCGCGCGGTCAGCGCGCCGGCGGCGAAGAGCAGCCCCGCGAGCGCCGAGACCGCCGCGTAGAGCGTGAACGCCGACGTGTACGACTGGGTTGCGTCGAAGAGGGCGGAGCCCGCGGTCGGCGCGACGAGCTGCCCGCCGAAGGCGATGCCGAGGGCGGCGCCGGAGATCGATCCGTAGTGGCGCACCCCGAAGGCGCGCGTCAGGAGCAGGGCGTCGATCATCGGCACGAAGATCCCGCCGCCTCCCCAGAGCACGATGAACGCCACCACCTGGGGCATCGCCGTGCCCGGGATCACCACCGCGAGGGCGACGGCCTGCGAGAGCGCCACCACCACCGCGAGCGCGAAGACGCGGTGGACGCGCGAGAGCAGCAGCCCGACCGGGAGCCGGCCCGCCGCCCGGATGGACGCCGCGATGCCGAGGATCGTCGCCCCGCCCGCGACGCCGCGGCTGTCGAAGAAGTCGACGCCCAGCACGTTGACCGCGCCCTGCCCCATGAAGAAGAGCGCCATCCCCGAGGCGATCAGCCAGAAGGTCGGTCCGCGCATCGCGTCGTTAAGGGTGAAACCGGTGAGCGGCGCGGCGGCCGCGCCGTCCCCGGCGCGCGTGCGCCCGCCCTCCACGGCGAGCCCCATCTCCTGGGGGGTGTCGCGCACGACGAGGAGCGCCGTGAGCCCCTGCACGAGGGCGAGCACGACGGCGGTGATCTGCATCGTCCCCTGCCACCCGAAGGCGGCCTCGAGCGCCGCGATCGCGGGAAGCAGCACGCCGCCGATGCCGAAGCCGACCGTGACGAGCCCCAGCGCCGACTGCCGGCGGCGCTCGAACCAGCGTGTCGCGAGCCAGTTGTAGGTCGTGGGGAGGAGGAACGGGCGCCCCACGCCGACGACGGCCCATCCCACGTAGAGGTGCCAGAGCTCGGTCGCGAACGAGGCGAGCACAAGGCCCAGGGGTGCGATCACGGTGCCGATCGCGAGCGCGCGCCGCGCGCCGTGCCGGTCCATGTACGCGCCCGCTGGCGGGCCGACGGCGGCCGAGAGCGCCTGACCCGCGACGAAGGCCGCCACGACGGGGAAGCGCCCGACCCCGAGGCCGTCCGAGACGGCGGGGATGTAGACGGCCGTGGCCCAGAAGATGAATCCCGCCGACGTGGCGTTGCCGAGAACGCCCGCCGCGACGATGGTCCAGCCGTAGTAGAGCGGCGCGCGGCGGGGAAAGAGGTTCACTCCTGCGCGATCGCGCCGGGTGCCTCGGCGGGCGTCTCATCCGGGGCGGCCGGGGCGGCGGGGCGAGCTTCGAGCTCGGCGATCCGGAGCCCGTCCATCGCGACCACGGTGAGCCGGTGGCCGTCGATCTCCACGGAGTCGCCGACGCGAGGGATGCGCCCGAGCCGGGCGATCACGTAGCCCGCGACCGTCTTGTACGGTCCCTCCGCGACGGCGACCCCGATGCGCTCGTCGAGCACGTCGACCGAGTCGAGCCCGTCGAGCCGTACGGCGTCGCCCGCGACGGGCGTGAGGGTGTGCGGCTGCTCGAATTCGTCCTCGAGCTCGCCGACGATCTCCTCGAGGACATCCTCGAGCGTCACGATCCCGTCGGTACCGCCGTACTCGTCGACGGCGACCGCGAAGTGCACGCGGCGCGCCCGCATGAGGCGGAGCAGCTCGTTCACGCCGAGCTGAGCCGGGACGACGAGCGGCTGCCTGACCAGTTCCTCGAGCGAGGCCTCCTCCGAGGCCGCCATCAGGTCCTTCACGTGCAGCACGCCGATCACGTTGTCGAGGCTGTCGCGGTAGACCGGGTACCGGGAGTAGCGCTGCTCATGGACGAGCCGGCGGGACCGGGAGACCGGCGTACCCGCCGCGAGGCCCACGACCTCCGTCCGCGGCACCATGACGCTCGCCACCGTGAGGCCGCTGAAGCGGAGCACGCGCTCGAGCAGGAAGCGCTCGTCCACCGCCAGCACCCCCGCCTCCGCGCTCGAGCGCACCAGCAGCGCCAGCTCCTCGCCGCCCACGTGGCTCCTCTGTTCCACGTCGCGGCGGACCCCGACGAGGCCCACCATCAGCCATCCGCTCTCGTTCAGCAGCCAGATCACCGGCCGGAAGATCGCGCGGAAGGCGCGGAGCGGGGCGACGACGACCAGGGAGACGCCTTCGGGGTACTGGAGCGCGATCCCCTTCGGGGCGAGCTCCCCGGCGATCACGTGCAGCGCGGTGATGACCGCGAAGGCGACCGCGACGCCCACGGCATGCGCGCCGACGGTCCCGAAGGCCGGCTCGATGAGCCCGGCGAGAGCCGGCTCGCCGATCCAGCCGAGCGCGAGGCTGGCGATGGTGATGCCGAGCTGGCAGGCGGCGATGTAGGAGTCGAGGTGATCGACGGCGTCCTGGAGGCTGCGGCCCCCGGGCCGCCCCTCCCCGACGATCTGCTCCACCCGGGTGCGCCTGATGGTCACGAGCGCGAACTCGGACGCGACGAAGAAGCCGTTGAGGAGCACGAGGAGCAGCACGGCGAGCAGGCCGCCGCCGATCTCCAGCACGGGGCTCCCTCCTCGCGCGCGCCGGTCCGGCGAGCGTACTACAGCGACGGGCGTCCGCTAGCTCGGGGCGCAGTTCCCGTCGAACCCGACGCCGAGCACGGCGGCGAGCTCGCGGAGCGTCGGCCCCGCGGTCGCGGCCTCCAGCCGCGCCTCGAGCAGTCCCTCGGCGATGCCGGAGAGGGCGGCGATGGCGCGCGGCGTGTCGAAGTCGTCGTCGAGCGCATCCATGAAGGCGTTGCGCCACGGCTGCACGCGCAGCGCATCCGGGGGTCCCCCGGGCGCCTCGAGCGCGCGCCGCCAGGTGCCAAGCCGCTCCCCGCAGGCGGCGAGCGCGCTCTCGCTGAAGTCGTGATCGGCGCGGTAGTGGCGGGACAGCAGGGCGAGGCGGAGCGCGTCCGGTTCGTGGCCGCGCGCCAGGAGCTCGCTCACCTTGACGAGGTTGCCGAGCGACTTCGACATCTTGGCGCCGTCGAGCCGCATCGTGCCGACGTGCATCCATGTGCCGGCGAAGGGGCGACGTCCCGTCGCTCCCTCCGACTGGGCGATCTCGCTCTCGTGGTGCGGATAGACGAGATCGGAGCCGCCGCCGTGGATGTCGATCTGCTCGCCGAGGGTGGCGCGTGCCATCGCGGAGCACTCGACGTGCCATCCGGGGCGCCCCGCCCCCCACGGCGAGTCGAAGCTCGCCCCCGGGTAGGCTCCCGGCTGCCACAGCAGGAAATCGAGCGGGTCGCGTTTCAGGTGCTCGGGCTCCTCCGGCATCGAGTCGGTGCGCGGGGCGGCGCGGAGCTCGCCGGGGCTCCGTCCCGCCAGCTCGCCGAAGTGCTCGGCGCTCGCGGCGGAGAAGAAGACGTGCCCCTCCACCGCGTAGGCGTGTCCGCGCGCCAGAAGCTCCGCGACCATCGCCACGATCGGCCCGATGTGATCCGACGCCCGCGGGAAGTCCATCGGCCTCAGCACGCGGAGCGCGTCCATCTCGCGCAGGTGCACGCGGTGGTTCTGCTCGGTGAGGTCGGCGATCGAGAGGCCGCTCTCGCGCGAGACGCGCACCATATCGTCGTCGACGTCGGTGATGTTCTGGACGTGCCTGACCTCGAAGGCCTGGAATTCGAGGTAGCGACGCACCGTGTCGAAGACCGCGAAGGTGAGGGCGTGGCCGAGGTGCCCGACGTCGTAGGGGGTCACGCCGCAGACGTACATGCGCACGACCCCGCGCTCACGGGGCCGGAAGGGCTCGGGTCTGCCCGTGAGCGTGTTGTAGATGCGCAGCAGCGCCGGGCTCCGACTCCTAGCGGGCGGACGAGGGTGGCCATCGTAGCACGCGCGCGGCTGCGGGCCGCGGCGCGCCTCGCCGCCGCACAGCGCCGATGGTACGCTCCCGCGCGCCTTCGGAATCCCGGCCGGACGCATCGACCGCGTGATGGAGTGAGGGAGGACAGCGTGCGGATTGCCCGAGTTCGCGTGGGCCGCAGAACGAGCTACGGCCGCGTCTCCGAGTCGACCGTCCACCTCGTCCGTGGCGGGCTCTTCGGGGCGCTGGAGCCGACGGGGGAGAGCTACCCGCTCTCCGAGGTGCGCCTGCTCGCGCCGGTGCGACCGGGCAAGATCGTCGCAATGGCGGTGAACTACCTCAGCCACGCGCAGGGGGCGCGCGGCCAGGCCTCGCTCTCTCCCATCCCTCAGCCCTTCCTGAAGACGCCCTCGTCGGTGGTCGGACCGGGCGATCCGATCGTCCTGCCGCCGGACGCCGGGCGCGTCGACGAGGAGGCGGAGGTGGTGGTCGTGATCGGGCGGCGGGCGCGCGGCATCTCGGAGGCGGAGGTCGACGATCACATCTTCGGCTACACCGCCGGCAACGATGTCTCGGCGCGCCACTGGCAGCGCGACGACACGCAGTGGTGGCGAGCCAAGTCGTCGAACTCGTTCTCGCCTATCGGCCCGTGGATCGAGACCGACATCGCGCACGGATCCGACATCCGCCTCGTCGGCCGGGTCAACGGCGAGGTCGTCCAAGAGGCGCACACGGGGGAGCTCGTCCACTCGATCCGGCGACCGATCGCCTTCATCTCGCAGCACATGACGCTCGAGCGGGGCGACCTGCTCTTCACCGGGACGCCCGGGACGACCGTCGAGCTCCACCCCGGCGACGTCGTGGAGGTCGAGGTCGAGGGCGTCGGCGTGCTCAGTAACCCCGTCGCCTCCGGCTAGCGCCGGGGGCGGCGCGCCCCGCGAAGGCTAGCGCCAGAGCTTGCGGCGCTCGTGGCAGTGCTCGCAGACGAGCGCTCGCACCTCGACGCGCTTCGGATCATTCGGATCCACGGTGTCGCGCTGCGCGATGTGCTCCTCGCAGAACTCGAGCCGGCAGCGCGCGCACCGGTGCTGCATGCGCTCCCGGCACTCGTCGTGGGCGCACACCGACATCCGGTTGGAATCGGCGTGCCGGCGCACGAAGTCCCGGTGCTCGCACACGTCGGCGTACTTGGCCCGGCAGCGCCTCTTCAGGCAGACATCGGCGTAGTCATCGTTCTGCTCGCCGTGCTCGGCACAGAAGGGGGAGCCGCAGTAGACGCAGAGCGCCACCGCCTCGCGGCCGCAGGTCGGGCGGAAGAGCCCGAGGCGATGGGAACAGACCTCGTCGATTGGCGCGACCACGGCGCGATTGTCGCACGGGCGCGCGGCGGCCACGCGACGCCGCTCCCGGCGCGGGGCTAGCTGCCCTCCTGGAGCTGGAGCAGCACCGCCGTGTACGAGTCGTCCTCCTCGAAGGCGTCGATGGTGAGCTGCGCCACGGCCGTGCCGTCCTCGGAGGCGAAGGAGACCACGGTCGCGAATCCGACGGCGCGATCCTCCTGCACCTCCCAGCCGGCGTCGGCGAATGCCTGCCGGTAGCGCTCCGCCACGTCGAAGGAGGACTCGGTGGAGAGAAGCGTCGCCTGGTAGAAGGTCGTCCCGGGCTGCGTCAGCCATGCCACGTCCAGGACGTCCATCCCCTCCAGCAGGAACGGAAGCGGGAAGTCGGCGGGCGGCTCGCGCGAGGGCGGGAGCACGAAGGGGCCCGGCTCGGGCGGGACGGCGGGCTGGATGTTGAGGAAGTAGGCGATGCTGGAGAGCGTGCGGGTGACGCCGTCCTCCCCCTCGGCCGGCGGGAGGGGTGTGATCGCCGCCTGCCCGTCGACGTCACCCGAGACGGTGCTCTGGAAGCTCACCCACGCGAGCGACTCGGTCGACTGCCCACCGATCACCTGCCAGGGCGACTGGTCGAGCTGCTCGCGAAGCGCCGCCTCGACGCCGCGGTCGTCGCCCTCGACGTCGTAGAAGAGGATGAAGGTGTTGACGCCGTCGCTCCGCCGGAGGCGGTAGGACCCGAGCAGCACGCCGTCCGGATGAACGGGCAGCGCGACCAGATCCTCCTCGAGCGTCTCCTCGGTCCGCTCCGGGTTGAGCGCGTCCGAGAGCGTCGGCGGGAGCGCGCCGTCGAAGGCCTCGATCTCGGTGTCCAGCTCCTCACCGACGCGCAGGAAGCGCTCCGAGAGGACGTGGCCCCGCCCGGCCTCCTCCTCGCCGCCCCCGGCGCAGGCGACGAGCACCCCCGCAAGGAGCAGCGCCGCTGCACTGAGGGTCACCGTGAACGAGGCCGCACGCATCGGGCCTCCGATCGGGCAGTGGGCGTACCGTCGATGCTAGCACGGGCACGCGGGCACCCGTTCGAGTCTCTGGGGTGGGTGAGGGGATTCGAACCCCCGCTCTCCAGGGCCACAACCTGGCGCCTTAACCGCTAGGCGACACCCACCGCCGGCAACTGCGGCACACGGCGCGCAGACACCCCCGAGTCTACACGTGCGGGACGCGGGCGGCGACGGCTAGAGAGGGCCGCCGAGGCGCCGGTAGGTGCCGGCGTGGAAGAGCAGCGGCTCGTCGTCGGGACGCTCGAGCGCGAGGTCGACGACCTCGCCGACGACGATCGAGTGGTCACCGCCGGGCAGCCACTCCCACACGCGGCAGTCGAACCAGGTGAGCGCGCCCTCGAGTATCGGCGCGCCCGTCGCGCCCGACCGGTAGGGCCAGCCCCCCATCGGCGTCTCCGCATCGGCCGAGGAGCGGGCGAAGTAGTCGGAGAGCTCGCGCTGATCGGCGGCGAGCACGTTCACCGCGAAGGAGCGCGCGGCCGCGAGCGCCTCGTGCGAGCGTGCGCTCTTCGCGACGCAGACCAGGAGCAGGACCGGATCCAGGGAGACCGACGTGACGGCGTTCGCCGTCATCCCGCGGGGCTCCCTCCCGTCGTCGACGGTGACGATCGTCACGCCCGTGGCGAAGCGCCCGATCGCGTCGCGATAGAGCCGCGCGTCGACGGGCCGGGAACTCGCCATGGCCGCATCGTAGCAGGTCGGGCTCCGGCTCAAGGGAGCGCCGTCGCGCGGGCCCGGGACCGCGGGCGGCTCCGATAGAATTGGAGGACGGGGGCCGCGCCGGGTCGCCCTCCCGCGCCGGAGAGGACTCTGCCGATGACCCAGCTCCGCTGCCCGCGGGACGACTCCGCGCTCATCGCGGAGCGCCTCCACGGCATCGAGGTCGACCACTGCACGAGCTGCAATGGCCGCTGGCTCGATCACCACGAGCTCGACGAGCTCGAGGCGACACGCGTCCAGGATGCGACGGTGCGCCGCGCCACGATCCGCTACGCCGATCGAGCCTCCGATCTGCTCTGCCCGGTCTGTCGACGGCAGATGAGCGCCTTCAACTACCGCGGGTACGATCTCGAGCTCGACGTCTGCGAGGAGGAACACGGGTTCTGGCTCGACGCCGGCGAGGAGGGGCGCGTCCGCGACATCATCGATGAGCGGGTGCGCGGCCTCAGGCGGGCGGTCTCCGCGGAGCAGGCGTGGAAGGACTTCCTCGACGGGGTCGGCGGGGGCGGCGCCTGGGACTCGGTGCGCTCGTTCTTCCGGGGCGGTCGCCGCCGCTAGATTCCCCGGGGAGCACCGCCCGAGGGGCGATGCCCTCCGGATTCGGGACGGGACGCCATCCTCACCCCGATCCCTTCCCTGCCTGCTCCGGACCGAAGGACGGGTTCATCACCAGATCGCCCGCACCGGCGAGTTCGCGGTAGAGGCGCTCCCACTCCGCGCCGGCCCGCGCCTGGGCGTCGGCTCCGAGGGCGGCGGCGACACCGTCCAGGATCTCTCCCAGCCGGCTGCGCCCGTCGACACGGGCGAGGATCTCGAGGCCGAGCGGGGTGAGCCGCAGGGGGTGCGCGAGCTCTCCGGAGCCGATCACCAGCTCGTTGCCCGCGGCCAGCAGGCGGTCGCGCTCGCCCTGGGGGTCGTATCGGGACCAGACGGGGACGGCCGACTCGTCGCGCGCGCTCGGCCTGGGCGGATCCGGCGCGGTCGCGAGCTGGGCGAAGAGACGGTGGTGCTCCATCCGGCCGTTGAGGAGTTCGGCGAGCGCGTGCCGCTCCGCCGGGGAGAGGTGCTCGGCGTCGGGCACCCCGTAGCTGCGCGGCTCGTAGGCGTCGGGCACGTCGAAGGCCGTGATGCGGAACCCCGCGCTCCCGAGCCGGGCGTAGAGCTCCGGGACCGTGTACGAGCGCTCCAGCGGGTGCAGGAAGAGATCGGCGAGCGCCGCACTCCCGTCGGCGCCGCCGTTCTCCCTGAGCTCGCGCTCCCATCCGTCGGCGTACGCGCGGGCCGGGTGCTCGGCCCGCAGCCGGCCGAGGAGGACGCGGACCGCCCTGAGCCGCTCGGCGAGGGGCTCGCCCGGCGGCGCCAGGATGCGGAGCATCTCCCGCAGCTGGGAGACGCCCGCGCGGCCGTAGCGCCCGTAGACCCGGATGCCGAGGCCGCCGTCGGAGGCGAGCGCCCCGGCGAGCGTCCTCAGGCCCTGCTCGGGCGAGGCGAGGTGATGCAGCACCCCCGGCAGCACGATGTAGTCGAACGTCCCCAGCCCGAGCTCGGGGAGCTCCTCGATGCCGCCGGTGACGAACTCGATCCCGCCGAGGCGGCGCACGCGGGCGCGCGCCGCCGCCACGGCGAGCGAGGCCGCCGAGAGATCGAGCGCCACGATCTGTGCGCCCCGACCCCGCAACTGCTCCGCGAGGAAGATCGCGCCGTCGCCGGTTCCGCACCCCGCATCGAGCACGCGCAGGCCGCCGCCAGCGAGCCGCCGGCCGCCCCAGAAGAGGTGGTCGATGAGCGCGATCTGCGACAGGCCGTCCGGGACCAGCCGCCTCCGCTCGTCCTCCGGGTCGCGCGCGGGGTAGGGAAGCTCCTCGTAGTGCGCCCGCACCGCCTCCCGCCCCGGCTCATCGCGCGCGGCCCCGTCCACCGCGGCTCCCGGGCGGCTACTCGGCGGCGAGGCGCTCGCGGAGCGCCTCGACCGTGATCCCGTGCTCGGCGTTCCAGAGCGCGGCGGTGAGCGCCTGGCCGTTCACGCCGGCCGACGCGTCGCTCGCGAGGTAGAGCGCCGAATCCTCGCAGATGTTCGCCGGGAGGATCTCGGCGAGCCGCTCGGGGGGTAGCGCCCCGAGGAACTTCTCGGAGCTGTTGGTCAGCCCCCCGGTGGCGAGGGAGTTGCAGCGCACGCCGCTCCCCTCGTTCTCCACCGCGATCACCTGCATCAGCCCCTCCACGCCGAACTTCGACGCGCTGTAGGGCCCGTACTGGCGCCCGCCCCGGCGGCCGAGACCGGAGGAGATCATGACGATCGAGCCGCGACCGCGCTCGCGCATTCCCGGCAGTGCGAAGCGCGTCACCAGGAAGACACCCCGGAGGTTGATCGCCATGACGGCGTCCCAGTCCTCGACGCGCAGCGTGTGCGCCCAGCGCATCTCGGGGTCGGGCACGTAGCGGATCCCGACGGCGGCGTTGTTGACGAGGATGTCGAGGGGGCCCAGCTGGTGCTCGGCCTGCTCCACCATGCGCCGGGCATCCGGCTCCTGCGACTGGTCGCCGACGATCGCCACGGCGCGAGCCCCGAGCTCGCGCGCCCGGGCGGCGGTCGCCTCGACCTCCTCGGCCGTTCGCCCCGTCACCGCGACCTCGGCTCCCTCGCGGGCGAAGCGGAGCGCGATGCACCGGCCGATGCCGCGACCGCCCCCGGTCACCAGAGCCACCCTGCCCGAGAGCGCCGCCATCGGGTCCCCCCGCCCACCGCGCGCCGGCCGCGAGGATCACCGCCGGGGCGGGCGTATACTGCGCGAACACGCCGGGGGCGTCTACGCCGGCGGCGACGGGACGGCGGGGCATGGCGAAGCAGCATCTCGATCCGTCGGGTCTCGCGCCGCCGCCGGGGGGCCAGTTCAGCCACGTCGTCTCCTCCGGTCCGGGGCGCCTCGTCATGACCGCGGGCCAGGTGCCCCTGGATGCGAGCGGGGAGGTCGTGGGGGCGGGCGACCTGCTCGCGCAGATGCGGCAGTGCTACCGCAACGTCGAGCTCGCTCTCGAGGCGGCCGGCGCCGGGTGGGACGACGTGCTCCGCGTCACCGTCTACGTCGTCGCTCTCTCCGACGAGGCCCGCGCGGTGGGTCGCGCCGTCCGGGACGAGTTCCTCCCGGCCCGGAAGCGGCCGGCGTCGACGCTGCTCGGCGTGGAACGGCTCGCCTCGAGCGACTTCCTCTGCGAGGTGGAGGCGACGGCCGTCGTCGAGTAGTCCTCAGTGCGGATCGCGGAGGTCGGCGAGCGGGCTCTCCGGCGCGCCCCACCGCAGCACCCGGAGGGGCCGGAGCCGCAGGAGCGGCCGCCCCTCCAGCACCATCGCCCGGTACTGCGGGTAACGGCGGCGCAGCTCGGCGAGGGCGCGCTCCTCCTCGCCGGGCGCCGGTTCGAGTCCCGTCTCCCCGTGGAATACCTCGACCGCGCCCTTCAGCATCACCCAGCCCAGGCGCCCCCACTCCTCGTCCCACGCATCGACCAGGAGCGCGGCGCGGGGATGGAGGCGCAGGTGGCGCAGCCGCGCCAGCCGGCGGGGGTCGCCTCTTTTCGGCTTCTCATCGACCACGGAGTAGAGGGCGTGCCCCTCCGGCCCGAGAAGGAGCGCGTAGCAGACGGGGAGCACGTGCGGGAGCCCGTCGCCGTCGACGGTGGCGAGGCGCGCGACGCGCTGAGCCTCCAGAAAGTCGGCGAGGGCGGGCGCGAGCTCCACGGCGGGGTCCCCGCTACGACGGCAGGACGGGGAGGCGCACCAGCGACGGCGCCTCCCGCCCGTGGTGGATGCGCGTGCGGGCGATCCGCGTGTGGGTGTGCCGGCCGGGCGGCTCACCCGTGTTCGGGTTCACGTCGAAGCGCGGGAACGACGACGACGAGACCCAGAGACCGATGCGGTGCCCGACCCGGAAGCGGTTCGCGGTCGGGTAGAGGGGCACGGTGACGCGGTAACGCTCGCCGGCCTCCAGGGGCCGCGGGTGGAGGCCATCCCGGTAGCGGAGCCGGAGCAGCCCGTCGGCGACGTTGAGCCGATAGCCCCGGGGCCACTCGGACGACGGCGGGTAGAGGTCGAGCAGCATGACGAAGATGTCGGTGTCGGGTACGTCGGTCGAGACGTAGAGCTCCGCCTCGACCGGCCCGACCGCCTCGACGTCGCGCGCGAGCGGCGCGCTCGCGAAGCCGAGCACGTCCGGACGCTGGGAGAGCGGGCCGTAGGGCGCGCGCGCCCCGAAGACGCCGGGACGGTGCTCTGGTCAGAGCCGCCCATCGTCACGAGCGAGCGCATCAGCGCCAGGGGCGAGTCGAGGGTGACCCGCTCGGGCGGTGCGAGCAGCTCATAGAGCGAGGAGGTGTTCGCCGAGATCGTCGGGAGCGGGTCGAGAGGATCGAAGCGGAGCTCGGAGGAGCCGCCCCCTCCCTCCGGCCTCTCCGCCGAGAGCAGCCCCCCGGGGTGCAGGTAGTAGGGCGTCGGCGCGGCGCGCTCCGGGGGCCACGCGCTCTCGTCGCGCCAGGAGCCGCCGTGCCGGATCCGGCCCTCGCGCGTGCGCCCGCCGTCTCCGCCCCCCATCACGAAGAGGCGCACCGGCGGCTCGCTCTCGACGCCGTTCTCCGCTCCGCGCAGCCAGCGGTCGAACCAGCGCCTGTGCAGGTGGAGCTGGCCGTGGACGCGCCCCTCACCGGGCGGAAGCAGCCCCGAGCCCGCGATCGTCGACCGGTGCCCGAAGTCGACGTCACCCGCGCTCGCGAGGTCCATCGTGCCCGCCCCGTGGTTCCACGGCCCCATCAGCAAGCGCTGCCCGGAGAGCCGCGGGGCGAGCGCTCGGTAGGAGTCGGTGGTGGCGCGCGTGTAGGAGTCGTACCAGCCGCCGGAGTAGACCGTGGGCACATCCGCCGTGCGGTCGTAGTGCCGGGCCGGCGCCAGGCCGGGGCTGGACCAGAGCGCCTCGTCGTCGGCTCCCTCGTAGAGGGCGCGCGCCCAGCGGTCGTAGGAGGGGAGGCGCGCGAGCGGGCCGCCTCCCTCCGGCCACGGCAGGCGGCGGAACCACTCGCCCATCGAGCGCCCGTGCCCGGCGAGCTCAGCGGCGAGCTCGGGGTCGGCCAGCGCCTCGTGCGAGACGGTGCCGAAGCACACCGCCCACGAGAGCCACCTGAGCTCCATCGCCCCGTTGTGGCGGACGGAGCTGATCCGTCCGTCGCTTCCGCCCTGGTTGACCCACATCGCGCGCAGGTGGGGAGGGCGCTCGACCGCCGCGGCGGACTGGGTCCAGCCCATGTAGGAGGTCCCCATCGTGCCGACGTGGCCGTCGCAGTAGGGGAGCCCGGCCGTCCATTCCACGGCGTCGTAGCCGTCCGGCCCCTCGTTCGCGATCAGGACGAACTCGCCGCCCGAGTCGAAGCGGCCGCGCACGTCCTGCACCACGCCCAGGTAGCCGTGGCGCGCCCAGAACTCGCCGCTGTTCCACGCCATGCCCGCGCCCTGCACGGCCCGCCCGGGTCCGGCCCTGCGGCTGTAGGGCGTGCGCGTGAGGATCGCGGGAAACGGGCCCGGAAGCGGCTCGCCGCCCCGCGCGGGACGCCACACGTCGGTCGCGAGCCAGGTGCCGTCCCGCGCCCGCATCCCGGCGTTGCTCACGAGCACCGCGTCGTAGATCGCGCAGGGATCGCCCGCTGCCACCATCGTCGTGCCCCTCCCGCCCGCGCCGCGGGCCGCCGCCGGCCCCCATGCTACGCTCGACCCCCGAGCACGGCGCGCGGAGGAGGAGGGCGGGCGTGACCGCGAGCATCCCACCCCC
>DAOULG010000095.1:0-5194 GCA_034420495.1 Dehalococcoidia bacterium | reverse complement strand
CGACGCGGGATCAGGCAGCGCCCGCGGGGCGCCCGGCTCCGCATGCCGATGCGCCGCGGCGCGCCCGGAGGGCGCGTCGGCGGGAGCCCGGGACCGCCGGAGCCGGGCGCCGCCGTGCCCTGCGCACCCGTCCGCGCCGCCTCCCCGCCGGCGCCCGGTGGTCGCCTGGCTCCACCGCGCCGGGCGCGGCGTGAGGGTCGCTGCGGAGGCCTGTTCTCCCATCGTGACGGATACCCCCCTATGGTATAGTGGATGCCGGGTGAGAGGAGGTGTCGGAATGACGACGACGCTTCGCGGAGAGCTCCGGTGCTTCGCCTGCTCTCGCTACCTGGGCGACTTCGAGTCGTTCGCGGGAAGCGGGCCCCGGGACCTCCACCTCTGCCCGCCCGACGGAGGTGCGATGCCGCAGTCCGCGGTCCTCACCGAGCGCGGCCTGCGCTGCTCGCACTGCGGCGGCCGGGCCATCGCCGAGAACGTCGATCGGATGGAGAGCGGCGGCGCCAGGCGCCTGACCTACGGGTGTACCGGCAGGAGCGAGCGGCCGCTAGCGGCGTAGCCGGGCCGCCGCCGCCCCGGCGAGTTATGTCTAACGCCTGAGGGCGCGCGCTCGCCCTACCCTCGAGCGCTCCGCAGGGTCTTGAGCACGGCCTCCCCGTGCCCGGCCGCGCGGGCGCGCTTCCATACCTTCGTGAGGCGGCCGTCCGGGCCTATCACGAAGGTCGAGCGCGTCATGCCGACGGAGCGGCGCCCGTAGAGCACCTTCTCGCCCCAGGCGCCGTAGCCGGTCGCGACGCTCGCCTCCTCGTCGACGAGCAGCGGGAACGGGAGCGCGTGGTTCTCGCGGAAGCGCCGGTGCGACTCCGCGTCGTCGGTGGAGACGCCGAGCACTACAGCACCCTCGGCGGCGATCTCGTCGTGCGCGTCGCGGAAGGAGCAGGCCTGGGTCGTGCAGCCCGGCGTCTCGTCGCGCGGGTAGAAGTAGAGGACGACCGTCCGGCCCCGGTAGTCGCCGAGCCGGTGCAGCTTCCCGTCCTGGTCGTGGAGCTCGAAGTCCGGCGCGGCGTCACCCGCCTCGAGCGTGACGGCCACCCTGACCCCCTCCCCTGCCGCCGCCGGGGCCGATGCCCGGGGACACCGCACCATACCGCGCCCGCGGGCCGGCGCCCCTCGCCCGGGGCCCGCGCCGCCCCGGCTCGCGCGAGCGGCGCCGCTTGCTGACAAGGGGCGCGGACTCGTACGGTCAGGCGGCGCGGGGAAGCGGTCGCGGGAGCGCGGCCCGAACGAGCACGCCCGCGCGGAGATGCCGACCCGCCCAGGAGGTACGCCGGTGCGCTTCAGCTACTACCTCAACCCGCAGACCCCCGGTCCGGATGACGACGAGCGCGTCATCGACGAGGTCTTCGGGCAGCTGGAGCTCGCCCGGTCGATGGGCTTCACCGACGCCTGGATCACCGAGCACCACTTCACCGGCTACAACGTCTACTCCGACCCGACCACGATGGCCGCCGCCGTCAGCCAGCGCGTTCCCGGGATGCGGATCGGCTTCGCCGTTGCGGTCGTCGCCCTCGCGCACCCGATCCGCTTCGTGACGCAGTGCAACCTCTTGGACCAGCTCACCAAGGGGAAGCTCGTCGTCGGGGTCGGATCCGGGAACGCCCCGGATGAGTACGACGGCTTCGGACTCGACCGCGAGGAGCGCTACGAGCGGATGCACGAGTTCCTCGACGTCTGCGACCTGGCGTGGGAGCCCCCCAGCCCGGAGGGATTCGAGCACCACGGCAAGTACTACGACCTCGAGGTGCGCGGCCGCATCATCCCCGCCCCCATCCAACGCCCGCGCCCCCATGTCGCGGTCGCCACCGGGACGCCCGAGCGGATCGAGATGGCGGGCCGGCGGGGCTGGTCGCTGCTGCTGGGGCCGCAGGACGTGGAGTTCATCGCGGCGCGGCTGCAGTACTACTTCAAGGGGATGGACGACGCCGGGCTCGACGCGGAGGCGCGGCGCCGCGCCTGGCAGCACACGAGCCTCGTGCGGCAACTTTATGTCGCGGAGGACGGCGAGAACTGGCTCGAGGAGCTCGACGACGTCCTGGACACCTACACGCGCAAGAGCCTGCGCGCGAACACCGGTATCGACGACCTCCCGAAGGCCGACATGGAGAAGCGCCGCTCCGAGTACCTCAAGCACGGGTGGCTGCACGCCGGCACGGCGGACGAGGTCTTCGAGCGGCTGCGCCCCTTCGCGGAGCTCGGCATCAGCAACCTGATGTGCTGGTTCAACTTCGGGCACATGGCCGACGAGCGCATCCGCGCCTCGATGACGAGATTCCACGAGCGGGTCATGCCCCGCCTCCAGGAGGTGACGCCCCGGGACGACCTGCTGCCGGCGCTCATCGAGGTGAACAAGGATCTGGCGACGGTCGCGTCGATCCCCTGACGGGGCGGCGGGCCGGGGGTTCCGCACGCAACGGAGCGGACGGGGGACCGATGGCGGGTGAGATGGAGTCGAGGCGCGTCGCGACGGTGCTCGCCGAGGGCCGGCACGGAGACGAGCTCGGATCGATGAGCGCGGAGGAGATCGTCGAGCACGTGCGGCGCGAGCTCGACTCCCCCGACTCGGGGCTCTCCCGCCGCGATCTGGCGGCGGCGCTCGTCTCCCTCGGCGACGAGCGGGCGAACAGCGACCGGCCGAACGAGGCCGCAAGCGCCGCGAAGATGGCGGTCGACCTCTACCGTGCCCTCGCCGTGGCGGAGCCCGAGGTCTACCGGGAGGAGTTCGCCTCCGCTCTCGACAGCCTCGCGAGGAGGATGGCGGCGGTCTGGCTCCACGAGCCGGCGCTGCAGGCGAACCGCGAGGCGCGCCGCGTCCGCCGCGGGGCGGCGATCGAGGGGTAGGCGCCCGGGCCCCGGCCGTCCCGACCATGCCCGTCTCCCATCGCTTCACCGCAGCGCTTCGCCGGCTCGCGATGAACTACTGCGTCGATGTGCCCCCGGGCGCCAGCCGCGCGCTGGCGGGCGATCCGCCCGATCGCTACGTGCGCGTCGAGGGTCTCGCCAACGGCCGCCCCTTCCGCACGCGGCTCACGCCGCGCGGCGGCGGCGCCTTCCGCCTCTTCCTCTCAGGCGCGGTCCGCGCCTCGGCCGGCCTCTCCGCCGGCGACGCCGTGGAAGTAGAGGTCCGCCGGCTCGAGCCCGCGGGAGAGCCCGTGGTCCCCGCCGATCTGGCCCGTGCCCTCGCCGAGGTGCCCGGCGGGCGAGAGGCCTTCTCCGCGCTGACCCGGGCGCAGCGCGAGGGGATGATCGCCTTCGTCGAGCGCGCCCGCAGGGAGGAGACGCGCGCCCGGTACCTCCAGCGCGTCGTGCGGGAGGTCCAGGAGCGGCTGGCGCGGTGAGTCGGCGCCTCCGGGCGCTCTCTGCCCGGGGGGTGCGTCTCTGACGATGACCCGCGCGGCGGGTAGCATGGGGGCCGTGCAGCGAGTCGCCCGGCGCCTTGTCTACTCCGCGACCGATCTCGTGGCGTACCTCGAGTGCGCCCACCTGGCGGGCCTCGAGCGGGCGGCGGCGCTTCGCCACATCGCGCGACCCCTGCGCCCCGACCCGGTTCTGGACCGCATCGCTGAGAGGGGGCTCGAGCACGAGCGCCGCTTCCTCGCGTCGCTCGAGCGGGACGGGGCATCGGCCGTCGCGGTGGAGCGGGACGAGGCGGCGCCGCCCGACGAGAGGGTGATCCGCGGCCGGGAGACGACGCTCGCGGCGATGCGCCGCGGCGCCGACGTCATCTACCAGGCGGTTCTCTTCGACGGCAGCCGGCTGGGCTACGCCGACTTCCTGCGGCGGGTGGACGGGCCCAGCGACCTCGGCGACTGGAGCTACGAGGTCTGGGACACGAAGCTCGCGAGGCACGCGACGGCCTCGGCGGTGCTCCAGCTCTGCATGTACTCCGACCTGGTCGGATCGCTGCAGGGGGGCCTCCCGGAGGAGATGCATCTCGCCCTCGGCGGAGTTGCGCGCGAGCAGGTCTCCTTCCGGCTCGCCGACTACGCCGCCTACTACCGGCTCGTCGCGAAGGAGTTCGAGGCGTTCCTCGCCGACGGCGCCGTCTTCCCCGTTCCGACCGCCCCGGAGCCGGTCGAGCACTGCGGGGTGTGCCGGTGGAACGAGCAGTGCCGCCGCGAGTGGCGCGAGGCCGACGATCTCTCCCTTGTCGCGGGCCTCTCCACCCGGCAACGGCACGCCCTGCACGCGTTAGACGTTCGGACGCGAACGGGCCTCGCCGAGCCGGCCGAGCCGCTCCCGGACCGGATCGACGGCGCCGGCCGGGAGGCGCTGGCGCGCATCCAGGCGCAGGCGCAGATCCAGCTCCGCGGCGAGCGCGCCGGTGAGCTGCTCTCGGAGCGCGTGGCGCCCCCGCGCGACCGCGACGGGGACCTGGTGCCGAACCAGGGGCTGCTCATGCTCCCCGAGCCCTCACCCGGCGACCTCTTCTTCGACATCGAGGGCGACCCGTTCTTCGGATCCGAGGAGATAGACGGCATCGACTACCTCTTCGGCGTCATCGAGCCCGGTCGGCCGGACCCGGAGGGCCGGCCGGCCTTCCACGCGTTCTGGTCGATAGAGGACGGGGCCGCGACCTCCGCGGCGGAGCGGCGCGCCTTCGAGGCCTTCATCGACCTCGTCACGGACCGGCTCGCCTCCGACCCCCGTCTCCACATCTACCACTACGCGCCGTACGAGCCGACCGCGGTCAAGCGACTCGCCGGCCGCTACGGCACGCGCGAGGAGGAGGTCGACCGCCTGCTGAGGGGGGAGGTCTTCGTCGATCTCTACCGGTGCGTGCGGCAGGGGATCCGGGCGTCGGTGGAGAGCTACTCGCTGAAGCGGCTCGAGCCGCTCTACGACTTCCGGCGAGAGGTCGACCTGAGAGACGCGGGCGACAGCATCGTCGAGTTCGAGACGTGGCTGGAGCTCGGGCAGGGGGAGGAGGGAACGGGGCTGCTCGCGGCGATCGAGGGCTACAACCGCGACGACTGCCTCTCGACGCTCAGGCTCCGGGACTGGCTCGAGGGCCAGCGGGCGGCGCTGGCAGGCGAGTTCGGCGACCTCCCCCGGCCGACCGTCCCGGAGCCGGAGGAGCGGGAGGACAGCGCGGAGCAGCAGGCGGTGAACGCGCTGGCCGACGCCCTGCTCGACGGCC
>DAOULG010000094.1:0-3142 GCA_034420495.1 Dehalococcoidia bacterium | reverse complement strand
CCCTCCTCCATGCTGAACGGCGGGTAGCGGTCGAGGAAGAGCACGTAGGCGGTGACGTTCACGCTCCAGCGGCTGACGCCCACCATGAAGCGGTAGAGAGCGTCGGGGTAGCTGCGGGCGAAGAGGATCGTGAAGAAGGAGACGACCCAGACCAGCGAGGCGAGGATGCCGAGCAGGGAGAGCACCACGTAGTGCGGCAGCGCCAGCAGCCACCGCGCCAGGATCAGCCACCGGTTCGGCGCCTCCGGGTAGGTCACGTCGAACGCGACCGGGTACGCGGTCATCGAGCTCGCGGCCATGGGGCACCTCCTGACGCTCCGCGCCGCGCGGCGGCCCGGAGGGTCCGCCACAGCGCCTCCCGGCGCAGCCTACCACCCCTCCCCAGGTTCACGCCGGATGGAGGACCGCTGCCGGCGCGCGGGTCACGGAGCATCCGACCCGTGAGGCGTTGCACACACTACAGCCCACATCCTCCGATTCGCGGCGTCATGCGCGCGACGCGCGGTCGCACGACATCATCCATCGAGGCCGCATCCTCAATGAAGGGTGTGTGGTTCGCGGCGTGCGGCGTGTGATGGGCGCATGTTCCCGAGCACTGCTCAGGCCGCACGTCGCCGCCGATCCCTTGACCGGTGGGGGGGCCAGCCGATAAGGAACAGGGCATGACCGGCGTTTCCACGGCCCAGTCGTGACGGGGGTGCTCGGACGGGGCACCGCCGGGGATCTCCGTGCGGGACTGCTGCTGCTGGTGGTCGTGGGCGTGGCGGGAACTGCCCTGGCCCTCGCGTACGAACGTCACTGGCAGAGCCCCTGGCAGCTGGTGCCGTGGGCAACGCTGGGCATCCTCGGCGCTGCCGGGGTGGCGCTCGCCGTTCGCCAGACGGCGGCGACCGTCTGGCTGGCCCGTTCGGCGGCAGCTCTGGCCATCGCGGCTTCCGCCCTGGGAGTCTGGCAGCACGTCGACGCGAACGTCACCGCGCACCACCACGCCGACGGCCAGGCGGCGCCGGCGGCCGACGACCGTGGCCCCGGGGACCCTGCCCCGGCGGCGAGCGACCATCACCACGGCTCCGACCGGGGGACCGCATCCCACGACCACCACGGCTCCGACGACGGGGGGACGGAGGCGACTAACGCCGATGCCGGCGATGCGCAGGAGACGGCATCAACCAGCGCGAGCCTCGTGGATGCGATGACCGGCTCCGCCGGTCACGCGCCGGTGCCGGCAGCGATGACGACCATACCGGTCGGGCTCGCGCTCGCCCTGGCGACGATCGGCCTCGGCGGCGCGGGGGTCCCGCGCGAGCGGACGCCGCGCGAGGGCATGCCTCTCTAGGTCGACGGCGGCCATCACGCGTGGATGCGTCGGCGGCATCCGCCTCCACATACCTGGCCCGGCCATCCCGGCGGCCGGCCACGCCGGGGTCCGTTGCCCCTCGGTGCTCCACGTTGGTGGGCGCCGTTCTCGGGCGCGGGCCGCCCGCGCCACCCGGGATGACCAGTCGGCTCCACCCGGGGCCGGGCGGGGGCGAGGGGATCCGACCCGGCTGAGGCGGCTGGCGTGAAAGCCGTGGGCGGTTCGTAGAATGCGCCGCGGCTGCGCCGACGCCGGGTTCGCGGCGACGCGGCGACGCGGAACATCGACATAGCCGGGGCACGGGCCCTCGGTCAGGGGATGGGCGAACCATGCAGGCGCGTGCGGAACGGATCACGGCATCGAGGGTGTTCGAGTACTTCATCATCGCGCTCATCCTCGCCAACGGCGCGGTGCTGGGGCTCGAGACGATCGAGGGGGTCGGGGACGAACTCCTCGCCTGGTTCGGCGTGGCGCACACGGTGACCCTGGCGATCTTCATCGTGGAGGCGGCGCTCAAGATGCTGGCGCTGGCGCCGCGGCCTCACCGCTACTTCCAGGACGGCTGGAACATCTTCGACTTCTCGATCATCGTCCTGTCGCTGGTCCCGGCGGTGGGGCCGTTCGCGGTGGTGGCCCGCATGGCGCGCCTGCTGCGGGTGCTGCGGCTGATCTCCGCCCTGCCGGAGCTGCGCCTCATCGTGAGCACGCTCGTGCGGTCCATCCCGGGCATGCTCAACATCGTGGCGGTGATGAGCGTGCTGACCTACATCTACGCGATCCTCGGCTTTCACCTCTTCCACGAGCATGACCCGGAGCACTGGAGCAACCTCGGCGTCTCGCTACTGTCTCTGTTCCGCGTCGTCACGCTCGAGGACTGGACGGACATCATGTACGTGGCGATGGAGCTGCACGCGTTCGCCTGGGTGTACTTCGTCAGCTTCGTCGTGCTCGGGTCCTTCGTCACCATCAACCTCTTCATCGCGGTCGTGATCAACAACCTGGACGAGGCGAAGCAGGAACGGCTGCGGCAGCTGGAGACGGCTGCGACCGCCGACGAGGTCATCGCCGAGCTCAGGGCCGCGCGCGAGTCGCTCAACCGCCTGGAGCGACGGCTCGTGCAGGTGCAGGGCGAGGGCGGGGGTTGACCCGCCCGCTCACGCGCCCGGTCCGTCGAGGGCCAGGGGGCGGCTCGCGCCCCGCGCTTACAGCGGCCCGGCTGTCCCGGTGACGTTGCCCGGGACCGTTCCGTCCCCGGGGCGGGCACCGCAGCGTGACGCCTCGTTCGACGAGGAGCCGTGCGGTGAAGGGCGTGCGGCGGCAGCCAGTCGGCTCACCCTCCGCGTGCTTCGCGGAGGGCCATCGCCGGAGCGCTGCGCGCCCGGCCCGGCCGCCGGTCGTGGAATCCGAGGTCGGTCTCAGGGAGGAACTGCTCGTCGCTGCAGACACGGCGGCCGACTTCCGTAAGCTGGGAATCGTGGGTAAGGCCCTTAGCGTGAGGTCCCGGTGCCACCAGGGAACGAGGTCCAGCCATGGTCGAGTGGCTTGGGATTGCGCACCTGTTCGAGCTTTCCACGGGAGATGAGGTCGCCGCCCTCTTCGCCCCCCTCGTAATCTTCATCGCCCTCGCGATCGCGACGGTGCTCCTGCCCGGCAGGTGGGTCCTCGGCTACGTCACCGACGAGAGGACCGGCGAGCCCCGCAGGTACCGGCTCAACGGCCTCCTCGTCTTCGTCATCGCCAACCTCATCTGGGGCTTCGAGGTCATCCCCGGGCTGGAGCGCGAGT
>DAOULG010000093.1:0-8389 GCA_034420495.1 Dehalococcoidia bacterium | reverse complement strand
ACGCGATCGGGAGTGCGCCGTTCTGAGGCGTCGGGGTGGGTGTGCCCGCGCCCGCCCCCGGCTCCCTAGCGCGGCGACATAATGCGAAGGGCGGGAAGCGGTGCCGGAGCTCGGCGCCGTGCTCCTCGATCTCGACGAGACGCTCCTCGACGACGAGACCTCGATGCGCGGTGCGCTCCGGGAGGTCTGCGCGTGGCTTCAGGGCGAGCACGGGCTTCCGGCAGAGCGCCTCTTGCGCGCCTATCTCGACGTCGCCTCCCGCGCGTGGCCGCGGCTGGGGAGCGTCCCGACCGCGGGGAGGCCCGGCCTCGGGGACGGGCGGGCGATCCGCGTGTGGATGTGGCGGGAGGCGCTCGGCGCCGCCGGGGCCGGCCTCGACATCGCCGAGCAGGCCGCCGAGCGCTACCGCTCGGCGCGCCGCCGCGGCTATGCGCTCTTCGAGGACGCGCTTCCCGCGCTGGAGCGCCTGGCCGGGAGCTACAGGCTGGGCCTGGTCACCAACGGGCCCGCCGACACGCAGCGCGAGAAGGTCGAGGCCCTCGGGATCGGCCGCTACCTGGAGACGGTCGCGATCTCCGGCGAGGTCGGCTCCGGGAAGCCCGACCCGGAGATCTTCCGCGTCGCGCTCGCCGCTCTCGGCGTCCCGCCCCACCGCGCCGCGCACGTCGGGGACTCGCTCGAGAGCGACGTCCGGGGCGCCGTCCGGGCGGGGATCCGCGCGGTCTGGCTCAACCGCCGGGGAGCGACGCGCCCGGCGGGCGCGGCGGAGCCGGACGCCACGATCCGGACGCTCGCGGAACTCCCGGGCCTTCTCGGGCGCGGGGCGGCCGGCGCGCAGCCCTCGCCGTGAGGGCCGGCGTCGGGGGGGTCAGGCGGAGCGGCCCATCCCCTCCGGGCGCCGCGGCTGGTTCCACGCGGGATTCGACCAGCGCCGGACCTGCGCGCTGAAGTCCTGGTAGGGGGCGGCGGGGAGCGCGTAGCCCTGCCGCGGGCTGAGCTGGAGGGCGGTGTGGAGCCCGAAGCTGCCGCGGGGGATCCCCGAGTGGTCGGCCGAGCTTCTTGAGGTCATCGAGCGCTCCCTTCCGCGGCGCGGCCGGCGCCGCCCTCGCGCCGATAGTAGCAGGAGCGGCCCGCGCTCTGCCCCGGCGCGGCGGCGCCGGGCCGGCGGCGTTAGGCTGGGTGGCCGTGACGCGTGCGAGGCATCGGGGAGGAGCGGATCGTGAGCGAGGAACCGAGGCTCGGCGTCGGCTTCGCGATACCGCAGGCGCTCCCCGACGCGCGGGTCGATGCGGCGCTCGCAGCCGGGTACGTCGAGCGGGTGCGCCGGATCGCGCGCCGGGCCGAGGAGGCGGGCTACGAGGGCGGCTGGGTGCACGAGCAGATCGTCGGCACCCGGCGGCTCATCGAGCCGGTCGTCCTCCTCTCCTACGTCGCGGGCGTCACCTCGGAGCTGGAGCTGGGCTGCTCGGTCTTCATCCTCCCGTACCGGCAGCCCGTGACCTTCGCGAAGCAGCTGGCGGGTCTCGACGTGATGAGCGGCGGCAGGCTCACCGTGGGGATCGGGATCGGCCCCTCCGACGAGCTGGTTCCCGCCTTCGGCGTACCGCGCGGGAGGCGGGCCGCCCGCTTCTCGGAGGCGATCGAGGTGATGGACCGGCTCTGGCGAGGGGGTCCCGTCGACTTCCGGGGCGAGTTCCTATCGCTCGACGGCGCGCAGATCGACGGCGGGCCCCTGCAGCGGCCGCGGCCACGGCTCTGGCTCGGCGGTCACGCCGAGTCGGCGCTCAGGCGCGCCGTCCGCGTCGCCGACGGGTGGATGGGCGCGGGCGCCTCGGACGAGGCCGCCTTCGCCGGCGAGCTCTCGGCGGTGCGGCGGCTGCTGGAGGAGGAGGGCCGCGACCCGGCGACCTTCGCCCTCTCCAAGCGCGTCTACGTGAGCGTCGACGAGGATCCCGAGCGGGCGCGCGCGCGCGCCGTCGCCTCGGGCCTGGCGCGAACCACGATCGCGGGGCGTCCGGAGGAGGTGACCGCCCGCCTCGAGGCGCTGCTCGGGGCGGGGATCGATCACCTGCTGCTCGATCCCGTCGCGGAGCACGAGGAGCACCTGGAGTCACTCGCGCACCTCGCCGCGAGGGGCGCCGGACGGGCACGGCCGGGGGGCGGGGCGGATCTCCCCCGGCAGGCGGGGTAGCGGCGGCGGGGCAGCGGCGGGAGAGGGCGAGATGGGACGGAAGTACAACAGCGAGCGCGCGGTCTCCCCGGAAGAGGGCGAGGAGCACCGCGACGGGATCCTCGCCTTCATGGCGGACTGGGACGACGTCGCGAAATACCTCCTCACCTACCGGCGCGACGGCCGTCCGCGCATGCGCCCGGTCGGCGCCTACATGGACGGGTGGCACATCCAGACGCTCACGCAGGACGTGCACCTGAAGACCGGCCACGTGCGGCGCGACGGCCGCGTCGCCTACCTCTTCTCGGGGATGAGCGGCCGGGACCGGGGGAACGATCCGGTGAGCGTCTTCGTGGAGGGCGTCGCCGAGCTCATCGAGGACCAGGAGAGGGTGCGGAGCTTCCTGCTCTGGCGCGCGGAGCGGCTCGGGCTCGACCCGACCTACCCGCGCGGCGACTTCGTCCCCTTCCTGATCCGGACGCGGCCGCTCTACCTCCGCGCGGAGGGCTTCACCGGACGGCGGCACCCGGTCGTCTACACGAGCTTTCCCGGGATCGCCGCGCCGGCGTAGCGACGCTCCGCGCTCGAACGGCGCGGGGAGCGGGCGTAGCATGTGCGGCGAACCAGCGAGTGCGCGGGAGGGTGAGATGAGCGAGACCACGGCGATGCTCAAGCGCGGCTTCGTGCTGAGCCCGCACGGGAACATCGAGTACTTCGAGCTGGGGAGCGGGGAGCCGCTCATCATGCTCCACTCCACCCCGAGCTCCTGCATGGCCTTCCGCGACGTGGCCCCCTACCTCGCGGGGGAGGTGCGGGTGATCGCGATGTCGACGATGGGCTTCGGCCAGTCGGACCGCCCGCCCGAGGCCTACACGACGCTCACCGAGTTCGCGCAGGCCGTGGTCTGGCTGATGGACGGGCTCGGGCTCGAGCGGCCGAGCGTCTACGGGCTGCTCACCGGCTCCGAGATCGCCGCCGAGGTGGGGGCGAGCTGGCCCGGGCGCGTCGACAGGCTGATCCTCGACGAGGTCTTCAACTGGAACACGCCGTCGCGTCGCGCCGTGCACGAGCGCCTCCACCGCTACTTCCCCGAGCGGGCGGACGGGAGCCACCTGCTCGACCTCTGGCGCAAGGTCGGCGGCGACCGCCCCGGGGCCGACCTCAAGGTCACGACGCAGCGCTTCATGAACAACCTGCTCGTGAACTCCAACGAGGGGGCCGAGGTCTACGGCGGCACCGGCTGGGAGGGGGCCGCCACCTACGCGATGTGCCGCTACGAGATGTGGGACGCGACGCCCCGGATCGAGGCGCCGACCCTCGTGATGCACACCGTCGACAGCGAGCGCGGGCGCGCGCACCCGAAGTTCCTGCGGACGATCCGCCGCTCGCGCGGCGTGCGCCTCCCCGACCGCGAGCGCGGGCTCTGGGCGTCGGAGGTCCTCGCCTTCCTGAGGGAGCCCGGGGTCTAGCGGGCCCGGCGGGGGGAGGGCGGCGCTCAGCCGAAGGCGCCCCCGCGCGCCCGCTCGTCGAGCTCCGCCGCGCCCAGTCCCAGCACCTCCGAGAGCACCTCGGCCGTGTGCTCGCCGAGGTGGGGCGCCGAGGCCCGCGGGCCGTGGAGCGCGCCCTCGATGCGGAAGCCGAGCCTCGCGAGCGGCGGCGTGCGCACGCCCTCGTGCGGCGGCCGCGAGTAGTGGCCGCGGCTCGCGAGCTGCGGGTCGGCAAGGAGGTCCTCGCCGTCGCGCACCGGCGCGCACGGGACGCCCGCCTTCCGGAGCACCCCGAGCGCCTCCTCCTGGGCGCGCGAGCCGCACCAGGCGGAGAGCGCCGCGTCGATCTCCTCCTCGTGCGCCTTGCGCCCGGAGGCGCCGGCGAACCGCGGATCGGCGAGCGCCCGCTCGCCCAGGGCGCCTGAGAGCGCGCCCCACTCGTCGTCGGTGTGGACCGCGAGCGCCAGCCAGCGCTCCCGTCCGTCGCCCCCGTCCCGGCAGCGGTAGGCGTTGTGCGGCGAGGCCGCGGGCGAGCGGTTCCCCTCCACCCCGCGCACGACCCCGGTCAGCTGATGCTCGAGCAGCGCCGGCCCCATCACCCCGGCGACCGACTCCAGCTGCGGGATCTCGATGAGCTGCCCGCGCCCGGTCCGGCGCCGGTGGCGGAGCGCGGCGAGTATCGCGATCGTCGCGTTCAGGGGGTTCGTCGCGTGATCCGGCATGATGCCGCGCGGGCCGACCGGCGAGGGGGCCCCGCCGAGCGGACCGCTCCTGCTCATCAGCCCCCCGAGCGCGGTGAGGTGATTGCCGCCGCCGGCGAGCCCTGCGCGCGGCCCCTCGCTCCCGACGAGCGGCATGCGCACCATCACGATGTCGCTGCGCAGCGCGCGGACGCCGTCGTAGCCGAGGCCCCAGCGCTCGACCGTGCCCGGGGTGAAGTTCTCCAGGAAGACGTCGCTCTCGGCGATGAGCCCGCGCAGCATCTCGAGGCCGGAGTCGGTCGCGAGGTCGAGGGCGACGCTGCGCACGCCGGCGTTGTAGCTGTTGAACCAGCCGCTCATCTCGACGGTGCGCGCCTGGGGCGGCACCTCGGCGGGGAACGGCGGCACGCCGCGGGCCGGATCGACGCGCGTCGGCGTCTCGACCTTGACGACGTCGGCGCCCTGGTCGGCGAGCCACCGCCCGACCAGCGGCCCCGCGATGAACCAGGTGAGCTCTAAGACGCGCAGGCCCCGAAGCGGATAGCCCGCCACGCTAGATGACCCCCCGCGCGGCGAGCTCCTCGAGGCGGCCGGGGGCGATCCCGAGCTCGCCCGCGTAGATCTCGACGTTGTGCTCTCCGACGCGCGGCGCGGCGCGCGTCGCGCCGGCCGGCGTCTCCGAGAGCCGGTAGGGCGGTCCCGGGTAGTCGAACTTAAGCCCCCGCCCCGGGTCGGCGAGCGGGCGGAACCAGCCGCGGGCGTGCAGCTGCGGGTCCCGGGCGAGGCCGGCGGCGGTCTGGAGCGGGTAGAGCATGAAGCCGCGCGGGATGCTCCCGTCGCAGAGCTCGTCCATCGTGTGCAGCGCGAAGAAGGCGCGCACCGCCCGGTCCACCTCGTCCCGGTGGGCCATGCGGAAGGCGAGGTCGCCCCAGCGCTCGTCGCCCACCCACTCCGTGGCGATGCCGTCCTGTGCCATCCACTCGATGAACTCCGGCCAGTGCCGCGCCGGCACTGGTCCCCAGCCGGCCACGACGTAACCGTCGGCGCAGGGGTGGATCCCGTCCGCCGGCGGGCCCGCCTCGCCGGGGTCCGGGCGCCGCCCCTGATCGGAGCCGTCGTACTCGGCGCCGACGGCCATCTGCGCGCAGACGGCGGCGACGCACTCGGCGACCGAGACGTCGACGAGCCGCGCCCCGCCGCCCGGGGTCGCGTCGGTGAGGGCGGCGAGCACGCCGACCGCCGCCTGCTGGCCGGTGACGGTGAAGGCGAGCTCTCCGCCCCAGCGGTAGGGCGGGTCGCCGCTCCATCCCATCGCGAGCAGGAAGCCGCCGGCGGCGGAGAGCGTCAGGTCGGTGCCGGGCCACGCGGCGTCGGGACCGCTCAGCCCGTAGGGCGTGATCGATGCCCACACGGAGCCCTCGCCCGCCGCCAGGGCGGAGCGCCCGACGCCGAGCCCCTCGAGCCGGCCGCGCCCCGCCGAGTCGATGACGACGTCGGCCCCGGAGAGCAGCGCCGAGAGCAGCTCGTTCCCCTGATCGCTCCCGGCGCGCGCGGTGACGCCCCGCTTCCCCGCGTGCTCGTAGAGGAAGGGGATGCTGCGCTCGCGGGCCTCGCCCCGGGGGAGCAGGGGCGGCCGGTCGCGGTCGGGATCGCCCCCGGGCCGCTCGGCGAGGATCACGTCGGCGCCGAGCTCCGCGAGGATGCGACCGCACGCCGCGCCGGCCCCCGCGATGGCGCTCCCGCCGAGCTCCACGACGCGCAGGCCGTCGAGCGACCCGGCCGCCGGCGCTGCGCTCATCGCTCGCCCCCCGGCTCGGGCGCGGCCCCGTCGGCCGCCTCGATGAACCACTTCACGCGCTGCCGGCCGCGCGCCGCGCCGCGGCCGTCCGCGGTCCGGGTCTCGAACTCGATGGTGCGGAACCAGCAGCGGCCGGAGACGCCCTTGTCGACCCAGCGCGTGCGGACCTCCAGCGGCTCCCCGAGCGGCACCGGGCGCTCCAGGACGACCTGGAAGTCCGAGCCCATCGCCTGCGGGATGACGCCGGGCCCCGGGGGGAAGCCGACCTGGATGTCGTGCGCGTGGAGCAGCAGCGAGAGCGGCGGCGCGATGGGGCCTCCCCACGGGGTCTCGCCGCGGTACCAGGGCGTCTCGTCGCCCGAGACGTCGCAGAGCTCGGAGACGTCGGCCGCGGTCACCGCGCGCGAGACCTCGGCGACGGGGGCGCCCAGGCGCACGCCGGGCAGCACCCCCTCCGAGCCGCGCGTCCCGTCCGTGCTCTCGTCCCAGGGGTCGCGGGCGCCGAGGCCGGCGCGGCCGACCAGGGCGATCCGGCCGGCCCGCGTCTCGACCGTGAGCGCGAGTTCGCCGCCCTCTGCCGGGCTCGCCCGCTCGCGCACCTCCTCGTCGTCGAAGACGGGGGAGACGAGCTTGAGATCCACCCAGCCGCCCTCGAACCAGCTCGCGCCGTAGGCCGCCACGACGGCGGGCACCGCGGCCTGCGCGACGTGGTGCCCGAGGACGGGGCCGGCGCGGAGGCCGAGGCCGCGCGCGACGGCGTCCGAGTGGATCCCCTCCTCCTCCGAGGCGACGTTCGGCAGGATCCGCCAGCGCCCGTCGTGGGTCGCGGCCGCGCTCATCGCCTAGCCCCGCGGCAGTCCGAGGCCGCGCGTCGCGATGATGTTGCGCTGGATCTCCGGCGTCCCGCCGCCGACCAGCGCCGCCCACCGCACGTAGCTCCGCGCGAACTGCGCCTCCAGGGGCGCGTACGGCTCCTCCGGATCCCAGAGCGCCGAGTAGAGGCCGAAGACGGCGGCGCCAGTGCGCGCGAGTCGCTGGCCGCTCTCTCCCCCGAAGATGTGCGACGCCGAGGCCTCGTAGTTCGGGATCGTCCCCGCCTGCTGCATCGTGATGATGCGCAGCGAGAAGTTCGCCATCACGTTCGCCTCGATGTGGCGGTCGGCGACGAGCTGGCGCAGCGCGCCGAGGCGCCCGATCTGCGAGCGGCGCTCGCCCTCGGGCGTCTCCAGGTAGCGGAGCAGCCCCTCGATGGCGCGCCGCATCGCGATGGCGCCGGCGATGTTGGAGCGCTCGTTGTCGAGGAGCGTCATCGCGACGTACCAGCCGCGGTTCTCCTCGCCGACGCGGTTTGCGACCGGGACGCGCACGTCCTCGAAGAAGTCCTCGTTGATCTCATGTCCCCCGGTCATGTCGATGATCGGCCGGATCTCGACCCCGGGGGAGCGGAGGTCGAGCAGGACGAAGGAGATCCCGCGGTGCTTCGGCGCCTCGGGGTCGGTGCGGCAGAGCAGCACCATCCAGTCGGCGTAGTGGGCGTGCGTCGTCCAGATCTTCTGCCCGTTGACGACGTACTCGTCGCCGTCGCGCACGGCGCGCGTGCGCAGCGAGGCGAGATCGGAGCCCGCCCCGGGCTCGGAGAACCCCTGGCACCACACCACGTCGCCCGCGAGGATCGGCGTCAGGTGACGCGCCTTCTGCTCCTCCGTGCCGTGCACGATGAGCGCCGGCCCGAGCATGCTGATGCCGACGTTGCTGCCGACCCCCGGCGCGTTGGCCGCGGCGAGCTCGGCGTTGAGGATGAACTGCTCCATCCAGCTCAGCCCGCCGCCCCCGTACTCGCGGGGCCAGTGGGGCGCCACCCAGCCCTTCTCGGCGAAGGCGGAGAACCACTCGTCGGCCGCCGAGCGCGCCCCCTCGTCCTCCTCGAGCCGGTCGCGGGCCCACTGCGTGTAGGCGGTGTACTCGTGCTCCGCCATCTTCCGGTAGCGCTCCGGCATGCGCGCGATGAGCTCGCGCACTTCCTGCCGGAAGCTCGCCTCCGCAGTCGTGTCGGTCCAGTCCATGGCCTCGCTCCATCATGGCGCGGCCGGGTCGTTCCCCAGCGCATGCGTGATAGTAGCGACGCGGCTCCGCCGTTTCACCCGCGGGGCCGGGAGCCGCCCCGGCGGGGCGGGCTCCGCCGCGGGTACGCTAGGCGCCCCGGGCGACCGGCCGGCGAGCAGAGGGGGAGCGC
>DAOULG010000092.1:0-4521 GCA_034420495.1 Dehalococcoidia bacterium | reverse complement strand
CTCGGCGACGCCCGCGGGCTCGCTGTCGGGGATGATGTGGGCGGCGTCGAGAAGCTCCCGGTGCCGCAGGCTGCAGAAGGCGCAGCGCTCGCGGTAGGCCGTGAGCACGCGCTTGCGGAAGCGGCCCTGGTGGAGCCGCTGGACTGCCTGCGTCGTGGCGTAGGCCCTCACGTCGGGCGCGCCTCCGATCGCCGGTCCGTCCGGGAGTTCGCCGACGGCGATCCAGAAGCAGAGATCGCCGGGCGATTCCTCCTCCACGTAGGCCGGACGCAGCGCCTCGTACCTGCCCCTCGCGACGGCGAAGAGGTAGACGAGGGGGAGGCGCCGCTCCATCGCGAAGCGGAGCCCGGCGTTGTCGCGGTGGGAGGGGTCGGTGCCGCGGTACATGTAGCGGAAGAGACCGGAGGGTCCGAGCTCGTCGGGGTAGGGGCCGTCGTGGACCGTCCGGATGGAGAGCGGCGCCTGCAGCATCCTCGGCTTGAATATCCCCTGGGGGCTCATCACGGAGACGCGCTCACCGCCGAACGGGAAGCCCTCCGCCAGGACCTGGGCGGGGAGCACCTCGCCGTACGTGGACTCGAGGCGGTCCAGCCAGGCGAAGGCCGCGGCGCGGATCAGGCTGTCGTGCTCGCGATCGAACTCCACCGCGCCCCATCCTCCCGGCCCGCCCCCTGCGGCCCCGGGGAACGGCCCGGGCCACGATGGCGACCGCCGCCGGGGCGAGTCAACCGGTACCGCCGCCGTCTCAGCCGGGATCCGGCAGGTCCGCCCACTCCTCCTGCCGCTCGTAGAGCAGGTCGTGCATCTCCCAGAAGCGTCCCTGGGCTCCGGCGCACTCGGCCGCGACGTGCGCCCCGGCCGCGTTGGGGTGGATCTGCGTGAGCGGGAAGTGGGAGAAGGCGAGCGCGACCTCCTCGCCGACGAGCGTCCGGATCTGCGGCAGGGCCTCGTAGTACCAGCGCTGGCAGAAGGGGCACTGGAAGTCGCTGAACTCGACGATGACGACGGCGGCGTCGGGATCTCCCTCGATGAAGGTCCCGGCGAGGTCGGGGCGCTCGGCGTGGATCACGAAGCTCGGGGGATCCCGCTCCGCCAGCTGCCGGATCGCCGGGGAGTAGTCGTCGATAGCGGTCGGGGAGCCGGCGAGCTCGGCCTCGATCACCTCGACGAAGACGGAGGCCGGCTGCGCCCCGGAGATCAGCTTGTCGTTGACGAAGAAGGTGGGCGTGGCCCGGATGCCGAGATCGATGCCGCTCTGCAGCCTGGCGCCGATCGCCTCGTACGGCGCCGCGTCGGCGAGGCACTGGTCGAAGAGTGCGGCGTCGAGGCCGAGCAGCGCGGCGTAGCCGAGCACGGCGTCCCGCAGCGTTGCGGGACCTCCCGGCGCGGCCGCTGCCCCGTCGGCACGGCCGGCCGAGAGGGACTCCGCCGTGTCGGCGAGCGAGCGAGCGGTCTCGGAGAGCGAGCTGGCGGTCTCGGAGAGCGAGTCGAGCGCGGGAGCGAGGGGGTCCGCGGGATCGCCGTCGCCGGCGGTCAGCACGATGGCGGCGATGATGGCGGCCGAGCCGATGAGAACGGCGAGCGGCGTCAGCAGATAGGTCCACACGGGCCGTCCCGGCGCCGCACGGGGCGCCGCGCCGTCCGGCTCCGCCGCGGGCGCCCCGTCCTCCCCGGGATCCTGCGCCACGTTCTCCTCGCTCACGGCGACCCCCACGCTCGCTCACGGCACGTCACGACGGCCTCCCGGCGCCCCGCCCGGTCACCACCCCTCGCCGCAGCCGCGCGCGGGATGCGCCCGGGCACGCCGGCTACGGCTCCAGCCGGAAGGGCGGGTAGCGGTCGGTCACGAGGAAGAACGAGTAGGCCGCGACGCGGAGCCCCCAGCGAGTCACCCCGACGACGAAGTCGAAGAGCGGGCGCGGATACCGGCCCGTGATCACGACCGCGAACCAGGCGATCACGACCGCGAACATCGCGAGGATCGAGAGAATCCCCAGGACGAGCCAGTGCGGCAGCGCCAGCAGCCACTTGACGAGGGGGAGCCAGCGGTTCAGGTCGCGCTCCGCGTCCGGGTAGTCGATGTCGAGGTGCACCGACTGCTCGTCCGTCGTGGAGGGATACCGGTCGGTCAGCAGGAGGAGGTAGGCGCCGATCCTCCAGCCGAAGCGGTTGAATTCGACCAGGAAGTCGAACCACCACCTGGGGTATCGGCGGCGGACGAGGATCATCAGGAGTGTCGCGAAGAAGAGTCCGCCGCCGATCCCGCCCGTGGATCCCTCGGCGAGGTCCCACTGCGAACCGCCGCTCAGGACCACCAGGAGGAGCAGGATCGGGATGACCCAGATCATCCGGAGAAGCGTGCTCAGGCGGCTCAGGCGCTCCGGGTAATCGATCTCCAGGCGCGCCGCGTACGGCACGGATCCGGCGCTGGTGGCCACGGTGCCCTCCCCTTCCCACGGCCCGCGCGAGGGACCGGCGGTCAGATCACGCCCTCGTCGCGGAGCCGGGCGATCTCCTCCGCACTGTATCCCACCTCCGCCAGATGGGCGCCGGCCGGCGGCAGCGGCGGAGAGGACGACATCGCAGCCTGACGCGGGCCCGCCGCAGGAGAGTGCGCCCGCGTGATCGCTACGAACATGAAGTGTCTAGCTGCCTGAGACGAACGCCGCGATCTCCCGGGCGAAGCGCTCCGGCACGCTCCACGGGAGCGGGTTCGAGCGTCCCTCGACCACCGTCAGGCGGCCGTCGGGGACGACGCGGAGCGCGCGCTCGTCGGCGCGCAGCAGCAGGTCGGATGCGGAGGTGAGGAAGAGCGTGGGGCAGCGGAGCTCCGGAAGATCGGGCGCCGGGTCGTATCGGAAGGCGGCGTTGTAGGCCCAGCTGTAGCGCTCCCAGACCGAGAACAGCGAGCAGGTGAGCATCGTGATGAAGTCGGGCGGCGGATCGCCCTGGGGCTCATAGCGCGCCCACACCTCGGCGAAGTGCGAGCCGTCGGGCCTGGGGGGCGTCTCCGGCGCCCAGGTCTCGAGCAGCATGGCGCGGGTCTCCGGCCGCATCAGCGGGATGCCGGAGAGCACGGCATGCGTGGTGCGCCCCGCATCGGCCTGGAGGGCCATCTGCACGGCGATCGACGCGCCGGTGTGCGTGCCCACGACGGCGAAGTCCCCGAGGCCCAGCGCGTCCGCCGCCTCGAGGAGTGCGGCGGCGTAGTCCGGGATCTCCTGCGGCGCGGGCGGCGGGTCGGAGAGGCCGTAGCCCGGCGTGTCGAAGGCGACGGCGCGCGTGCTGCGGCCGAGCTCCGGCAGCGCGCGCACGTACTCCTCGGAGGAGATCGGCGACTCGTGGACCAGCACGACGGCCGGGCCGCTCTCGCCGGCGGAGCGGTAGTGCACCTGGCCCCAGCGTCCCGTGACATAACCTCGCGGCATGATCGTCCTCCCGGCGGCGCGCCCTCCGGCGGGCACCATGCCCGAGCCGCCGCGTCCGCGTCCACCGCTGCGCGCTACGATGCGCGCGGGCGGGGGGCACGATGGACGCAACGAGACCGGGCCAGCGGCGGGGCTACATCGACCTCGAGGCGGGGCAGCTGCACTACCGGGATGCAGGGCAGGGAGAGGTCCTCCTCCTGCTCCACCAGACCCCGAGCTCGAGCCTGCAGTGGGAGGCCGCCTACCCGCTGCTCGAGGCGTCGGGGGTGCGGGTCCTGGCGCCCGACACGCCGGGGTACGGGATGTCCGACCCGCTCGCCGGCCGGCCCAGCGCCGGCGCGTACGCCGGCGCGGCGCTCGCGCTCCTCGACGCGCTCGACGTGCCCCGCGCGACGGTGCTCGGGCACCACACCGGCGCCGTCACCGCCTGCGAGCTCGGGCTCTCGCATCCCGAACGCGTCTCGGGGCTGATCCTGAACGGCGTCCCCTACTTCACGGCCGAGCAGCGTGCCCGCTACCTGGGCCGGCTCCCCGAGCGCGCCCCGGAGATCCGGGAGGACGGGAGCCACCTCCTCGAGCCCTGGGAGCGCCGGCTCCGCGTCACGACCGGCTACACCGACCTGCGCGCGATGACGCGCTGCGTGATCGAGATGCTGCAGGTGCGCGAGACGGAGTGGTACGGCTACATCGCCGTCTTCGAGTACGACCTGGAGGCGGCGATGCGGGAGCTCGCCGTCCCCGCGCTCCTGCTCACGAACACCGGGGAGGATCTCTACCGCGCGACCTGCCGCGCGAGGGATGCCCATCCCGACCTCTCCTACGTCGAGCTCGAGGGCGGCACGCACGACATCGTTGACGAGCAGCCCGAGGCGTGGGTCGCCGCCGTCCTCGAGTTCATGGGCGGATAGGGTCCGAAGCGGAGGTTCCGATGGACATCGTCTGCACGCGCACCGTGATCCGCACGTCACGCTTCGACGAGTGCTACCGCTACTACGGCGAGGTGCTGGGCTGGCCCATCTTCGTCGAGTACCACGGGGAGGATCGCCGCGGCGCCTGCTTCGGCACGCGCGACTGGGGAATCGAGATCGTCGAC
>DAOULG010000091.1:0-12126 GCA_034420495.1 Dehalococcoidia bacterium | reverse complement strand
CTACGCGACCATGCTGGTGCTCTCGGTGGGGATGGGAGCCGTCGGCGGGCAGGTGGGCATCACCGCGACGGCGACCTGGTTTCGCCGCCGGCGGGCGCGGGCCATCGGCCTCGTGATCCTCGGTCCGGGCTTCGCGGGCCTCTTCGTCACGGGCGTTGCCGCGCTCGTCGACGGGCTCGGCTGGCGTGCGGCGCTGCGGGTGCTCTGCGCGGTCTTCGTCGTGGTCGGCGCCTTCGCGGCGCTCCACGTCCGCTCGCGGCCGCGCCTGCACCCGCAGCCGCTCGACGGGCTGCCCGACGCCCCGGGCGACGAGGACGTCGCCGTGGGCGTCGAGTGGGGGATGCCCCTGCGCGCGGCGTGGCGCACGCGCGCCTTCCTCTTCACCTCCTTCGGGCAGGGGGCGACGTTCTTCGCCTCGACCGCGGTGATCGTCCACCAGATCCCGTACCTCGAGTCGCTCGGCATCGCCCCGGCCGTCGCCGCCGCCTCCGTCGCCGCCTTCACCCTCGGGTCGATCGCGGGTCGCGTCGGCTTCGCGCTGATCGCCGATCGCTACGAGAAGCGCCTCCTGCTCGCCGCCGCCTGCGCGATCGTGGTCTGCGGGATGCCGCTTCTCGCCCTCTCGGAGGGGCTCTGGGGGGCCTCCGTCGCCATCGGCATCGTCGGCGCCGGCGTGGGCGGGACGCTCCCGACCAGGCCGGCGCTGCTCGCCGACTACTTCGGCACCAGGCACTTCGGCGCCATCCTCGGCCTGGGGATGACGCTGCTCACGCTCGGCGCCGTGCTGAGCCCCACGGTGGTCGGCTTTATCGTCGACCGCACCGGCGAGTACACGATGGGGTGGGTCGTCTGCGGCATGGTCGCCACGCTCGCCGTGCCGCTGATGCTCCTCGCCTCGCCGCCCGACGCGCGGCCCTACCGCTCGGCGGCCGCGCCCGCGGCGGGGGCGGGAGGCGCCGGGAGCGCCGCCCCGCGGCGCTGACGACGCCCCTATCCCGTCCCGGTCCCCGCGAGCGGCACGAACGCCTCGATCGCGCGGTAGAGGTCCTCCTCGCTCTCGCGCGTTCGCCGCTCCCGCTCCTCCGGGAGGGCGTACGAGTCGTGGAGGGGGTAGAGGAGCAGCGTGTCGGCGCGCCCCGAGAAGCGCTCGCTCGCCATCTCGCGGAGCTCGGCCGGCGTGCCGATGAGGCAGACCTCCTCTGCCATGGCGTCCGTCACGATCGTCTCCATCTCGGAGCCGTCGATCGGCGTCCCGGCGCGCTGGGCCCGTTCCCAGACCGCCCGGATCGCGTCGCGCTCGCGGGACCAGCCGTGGAGCTCCATGAAGCCGCCGTAGGCGCGCGTCGAGTAGTAGTTCGCAAGGTTGCGCTTCGCCCGGCGGTAGCCCTCCTCGCGCGTCGCGTCCTGGTCGACGACCCACACCATCGGCATCGCGCAGAGCTCGAATTCCTCGCGGCGCCGGCCCGCGCGGGCGAGGCCGCGCCCCACCTCCGGGAGCACGACCTCATCCATCCAGCGGACGCTGAAGATCGGGTGCCCGACGAGGCCGTCGGCGACCTCGCCGGCGACGCGCAGGTTGAGGCGGTTCACCCCGGAGAAGTGGATCGGGGGCGCCGGCACCGCGCGGTGCCGGGCCCTGAGGCTGAAGCCGCCCGGCGGATCGGCGCTGTAGAACTCCCCCTCGTAGCGCCCCTCGGTCATCAGCGCGCGGATGGCCCGCATCATGTCCCGCGCCCGCGCCGCCGGCCGGGGGAGGTCCACCCCGGCCATCCGCCGCACCTGCCCCTTCGTCTGCGAGCCCATCCCGAGCACGAAGCGGCCGCCCGACATCTCCTGCAGCGCCAGCGCCGTGGAGGCGTGCAGGTAGGGCGTGCCCTGGAACATCGGGATGATCCCGGTGCCGACGCGGATCCGCTCCGTCGCG
Organism: Dehalococcoidia bacterium; assembly: GCA_034420495.1. GTDB lineage: Bacteria > Chloroflexota > Dehalococcoidia > UBA2979 > UBA2979 > VYDC01. Next base: position 10,202 of record DAOULG010000091.1, on the reverse strand, counting down.
TCGATCACCCGCATCGCGCCGATGTAGAAGCCGCCGGTCGGGAAGAAGGCCGCGTCGAGCCCGGCGCGCTCGGCGGCGCGCGCGAGGGGCACCATCTCCGAGGAGCGCGTGCCGACGATCTGTATCCCGATGCGCACCCGGGCCCCCTCCCCGCGAGGCCGCCGCGGCGGCGCCTACCCGCGCGGGAGGCCGAGGCCGCGCGTGGCGATCACGTTGCGCTGGATCTCGGAGCTCCCGGCCCCGATCGTGGCGGGGATGCTGCGCACGTACTCGCGCGTGAACGCGGCCTCCATCGGCGAGAGGGGATCCCCGGGATCCCAGAGCCCCGCATAGAGCCCGAAGACCTTGGTCCCGGTGCGGTCCATCCGCTGCCCCGCCTCCGATCCGAACATCTTCGCGACCGAGGCCTCGTAGTTCGGCACGCCGCCGCCCGACTGGATAGTCACGATGCGCAGCGAGAAGCCGAGCATCACCTCGGCCTCGACGGCGCGCTCCGCCAGCTCCTGCCTGAGGGAGTCGAGCTCCGGGAGCCGGGCGATCTCCCGCCCGGCGCCGGTCGCGTGCTCGGCGAGCCGGCCGACGCGCCGGCGCAGCTCGATGGCGCCGGTGACGTTGGAGCGCTCGTTGTCGAGGAGCGTCATCGCCACGTACCAGCCGCGGTTCTCCTCGCCGACGATCTGATCCGCCGGCACCCGCACGTCCTCGAAGAAGGTCTCGTTGATGTGGTGGCCCCACGCCGCGTCGATCAGCGGCCGCACCGAGACGCCGGGCGCCTGCATCGAGGTGAGCAGCAGCGAGATGCCGCGGTGCTTCGGGGCGTCCGGGTCGGTCCGCACGAGGAGGGCGATCCAGGAGGCGTAGTGCCCGAAGGAGGTCCAGATCTTCTGCCCGTTGACGATGTACTCGTCGCCGTCGCGCACCGCGCGCGTCGTCAGGGAGGCGAGATCGGAACCCGCCCCCGGCTCGGAGAAGCCCTGCGACCAGACCCCCTCGCCGCGGAGGATCGAGGGGAGGAAGCGCCGCTTCTGCTCCTCCGTCCCGTGCACGATGAGCGTGGGCCCGAGCATCGAGATGCCGACGTTGCTCCCCACCGGGGGCGCCCCCCCGGCCGCCATCTCGGCCTTGAGGATGTACTGCTCCATCGGGGAGAGCCCGCCTCCCCCGTAGTCCGCGGGCCAGTGGGCGGCGACCCAGCCCCGTGCGGCGACGGCGTCGAACCACGCGTTCGCGGCGTCGCGCCGGGCGGGGTCGTCCGAGGTCGAGTCGGTCTGCCAGGGGAAGGAGTCGTCGCGGAGGTCGTGCGTCGCCCGCTCGCGGTAGAAGTCGGGGAGATCCTCCGCTATGAGCCGGCGCACCTCGGCGCGGAAGCGCCCCTGCTCGTCGGTGTCGTGCCAGTCCATCTCGCGCTCCCCCCGGAGGCGGCGGGGCGCCCGGCGCGTCCGGGCGGCGCGCTCCGCCCCCGGGGCCGACTATAGCGCCCCGGGAGGTGCGATCGCCGGGGCGGGTCCGCCCGGACTACGCTGGGGCCCCGCGGGGCGTCGCCAGGAGGAAGCCGATGACGTACGAGTTCGCCATCTACGAGAAGCGGCCCGAGCAGCACCTCGCCGTCATCACGATGAATCGCCCGGAGGTGATGAACGCCCTCCATCTGCCGGCGACGCTCGAGTTCACCGAGATCTGGGACGACTTCGCCGCCGATCCCGACCTCTGGGTCGCGATCCTCACCGGTGCGGGCGAGCGCGCCTTCTCCGCCGGGAACGACCTGAAGTACCGCCCCGCCCCGGAGGACCCGCCCCGGCCTGGGACGGGGTGGGGAGGGCTCCTGACGCGCTTCGAGCTCTTCAAGCCGACGATCGCCGCCGTCAACGGCTGGGCGATGGGCGGGGGCCTCGAGATCGCGCTCGCCTGCGACATCATCGTCGCGGCGGAGACGGCGCGGCTGGGGATGCCGGAGGTGCGCATCGGGGGCGCCCCCAGCGAGAGCGGCGGCGCGCACCGGCTTCCCCGCCAGATCCCCTCCCGCATCGCGATGGCGATGCTGCTCACCGGGCGCCCGATCACCGCCGCCGAGGCGTACCGCGTCGGCCTCGTCAACGAGGTCGTCCCGCCCGATCAGCTGATGGCGGCGTCGGAGCGCTGGGCGGCCGCCATCACCGAGGCGTCGCCGCTCGCGGTGCGCGCCGTCAAGGAGGCGGCGCTCACGGGCGCCCACCTCCCCCTGGAGACGGCGATGGCCGTCGACTATCCGGGCATCGACCGGCTGCGCGAGTCCGCCGACCGCGAGGAGGGGCGGCGCGCCTTCCGCGAGAAGCGCTCGCCGCGCTGGTCGGGGCGGTAGCGCGCCGGCAGAGCGCGGGCGGCTATCATGCGCCGGCGCGGGTGAGGAGGGACGGACGTGTCGCTTCTCGATGGTCTCCGCGTCATCGACCTGTCGAGCGGGCAGGCCGGCGGCGTCGCCACCATGGTGCTCGCCGACTTCGGCGCCGACGTCATCAAGGTCGAGCGCCCGGGCGGCGATCCGGCGCGCGCGGAGCGCGCCGCCCCGATGTGGCTGCGGGGGAAGCGCAGCATCGTGCTCGACCTCGCGCGCGAGGAGGCGCGCCGGCGCCTCGCCGGGCTCGCGGCGGGCGCCGACGTCGTGCTCGCCACCTACCGGCCCGGCGTCGCCTCGCGCCTCGGCGCCGACTACGAGACGCTCGGCGCCTCGAACCCCTCCCTCATCTACTGCTCGATCACCGGCTTCGGGCCGAGGGGGCCCTACGCCGGCTACCGCGGCTACGAGTCGGTCGTCGCGGCGAAGAGCGGGCGGATGCTGATGTTCGAGGGCCAGGTCGACCGCGACGGCCCCGCCTACGCGGCCGTCCCCGTGGGTACGCACGTGGCGGCCCAGTCGGCGATCTCGGCGATCGCGGCGGCGCTGATCGCCCGCGAGCGGGACGGGCGCGGCCAGCTGGTCGAGACGAGCCTGCTGCAGGGGATGATCCCGTTCGAGATGGCGGGGCTGCTCTACTGGCAGCTGCACCGCCGGGATCCGGCCTCCTTCCCCGCGCTCGGGGAGCGGTCGTTCGCCGGCCCGCCGCGCGTCGGCTTCGATCCCTACCCGGCCGCCGACGGCACGTGGATCCAGTTCGCGTGCATCGTCGGGCATCTCTTCGACTCGCTGATCGCCGCGCTCGGCCTCACCGAGGAGCGCCGTCGGCTCGACCTCCTGGGCGCGCCGGCGGATCTCGACGCCGGGCGGCTCGAGCGGCTGCGCGAGCTCGTCGCGGCGCGCGTCGGCGAGCGCGACGCCGGCGAGTGGATGGAGCTCTTCGTCTCGGACGGGAACGTCGCGGCCGATCCCTGGCTCACGACGCAGCAGGCCCTCGATCACCCGCAGTTGGTCCACAACGGCGAGGTGGTGACGCTCCGCTCCCCGCGGCTGGGGGAGACGCGGCAGCTCGGGCCGCTGGCGTCGCTGCCGGAGACGCCCGGCGCCCCGGCCGACTGGTACGCGCTCCCCGGCGAGCACCAGGACGCCGGGTGGAGGGAGCGGCCCGCCGCCGCGCCCGCCGCCGCGGCGAGGGGGCCCTCGGCCGCCCCGCCCCTCGACGGGGTGACGGTGCTGGAGTTCGCCTCGGTCGTCGCGGTCCCCTTCGCCACGACGGTCCTCGCCGATCTCGGCGCGCGCGTGATCAAGGTCGAGCCCGTGGAGGGCGACAGCTTCCGCGGCAGCGGGAGCCCCGGCGCCGGCACGTCGCGGGGGCTCGGCTCGCTCAAGACGACGGCCGGTAAGGAGAGCATCTGCGTCGACCTGAAGTCGCCCGAGGGGCGGCGCATCGTCGAAGGGCTCGTGGAGCGCTCGGACGTGCTGGTGCACAACTTCCGGCCCGGCGCCCCCGAGCGCCTCGGCATCGGCTACGAGCAGCTCGCCGCGCGCCATCCCCGGCTCGTCTACGTCTCGGCGATGGGCTACGGGACGGAGGGCCCCCACGCGCACCGCCCGACGGCGCACCCCGGGCCGGGGGCGCTGCTCGGGGGCGCGCACGCGCAGGCCGGCGGCCGGCTCCCCGCCCCGCGCGATCTCGCCGAGCTGCGCCTCGCCAACGCGCGCCTCATGCAGGCGAACGAGTTCAGCCCGGACCTCAACGCGGGAGCGGTCGTGGCCTCGGCGGCGCTGCTCGGGCTCTACGCGCTGCGCACGCGCGGGGTCGGGCAGCACATCCGGGTGACGATGCTCGGCGCCAACGCCTACGCCAACGCCGACGACTTCCTCTCCTACGACGGGAAGGAGCCCCGCCCGCTCCCCGACGAGGAGCTCCTCGGCCTCTCGGCCCTGCACCGCCTCTACCGGAGCGGCGGGACGCGCGCGGAGGGGGGCGCCTGGGTATTCCTCGCCTGCCCGACGGAGCGGGAGTGGCGCGCGCTCTCAGGCGCGCCCGGCTTCGAGCGGCTCGCCGCCGATCCGCGCTTTGAGGGCGCCGACGGACGGCGGCGCCACGACGCCGAGCTCGCCGTCGCGCTGGGGGCGGTCTTCGAGACGAGGAGCGCGGAGGAGTGGGAGGGGGAGCTCTGCGCGCGCGACGTCGCCTGCGTGCGCGCCGACGGCGTCACGCCGGGGCTCTTCTGGGAGAGCGACCCCCACGTCCGCTCCGCCGGCCTGACCGTGGAGGCGACGCATCCGCGCTGGGGGAGCTACCGCCGCTACCCGCCCCTGCAGCACCTCGCCGGGACCCCGGGGAGCCCCCGGGGCGGCGTGCTCGGCGGCCAGCACGCCCGGGCGCTCCTGGAGGAGCTCCGGTGGCCACCCGGGGAGGTCGACGCGCTCTTCGAGCGGGGGATCCTCACCGAGCTCGACCGGTAGGGGAGCCGGTAGGGGCGTAGGCTCAGGCGCCGAGCACGCCGCGCGTGCCCGACCAGACGGCGGCGCGCGTGCCCAGGCACTCCTCGCCGCGGGCCCAGGGGCTCAGCCGTCCGTCGAAGACGATGCCGGTCTCCACCTCGGCCACGTGGACGCACGGCGCGAAGTCGAGCAGCTCGCGCTGCACGTCGAGGTAGGCGCGGGGCTGCTCCGGGGCCGGCGCCCCGCGCACCTCCTTGAGGCGCTCGGTCCAGCGGCGGTCGCGGAACCAGAGCGGATCGCGCAGGCCGGCCGGCGAGTCGTAGTCGTGGCCGAGCTCGTATCCCGCCTCGTTCACCGCGTGGCTGCACTCGTTCTTGAACCACATCGGGGCGGAGGCGGTGTCGGGCGGCGGACGCAGCAGTCGCACCTCGGCGTTCACCCCGACGGCGGCGAGCGCCGGCCGCACGATCTCGGCGAAGCGCAGCGACTCCGGCGTCGGATCGATGTAGAGCTCGGTCTCGACGCCCTGCGGGTACGCGCTCGCGGCGACCAGCCGCCGCGCCTCGTTCTCGTCGGTCTCGTAGCGACCGAGCGCCGAGGCGTGGTGGAGCGTCGCTCCGCTCACCGGGCCGTAGCTGCGGCGCCCGTAGCCGCCGTAGACGTCGCGCAGGATCCGCTCGTAGGGGAGCGCGAGGCGCACCGCGTGCCGCAGCCTCCGGTCGTCGAAGGGCGGCCGCCGGAAGTCGAACTCCAGCGTGGAGTGGTTGTAGCGGACGCGGCGGAGCTCCACGCCCGGCCGCCCCGAGAGGCGCGCCAGCTCCTCCGGGTAGAGCCCGAACACGGCGTTGGCGCCGCCGCGCTCGAAGAGCGCGAGGGCGCGCTCGCGGCTCTCGACGCCCACCTGGACGACGGCATCGAGGCCGGGGCGCCCCGCCCAGTACCCCGGGTGCGCGCGGAGCTCGACGACGCCTGCCGCCTGCTCGGCGAGGACGAAGGCGCCGAAGCCGGCCGGATGGCGCTCGAGCCGGCGCACGGCCCACGGATCGGCGTCGGAGGCGTGGCGCCGCGCCTCGGCGGCGTCGATCACCAGGTTCGAGGGGAAGACGAGATAGGAGGCGAACTGCGGGTTGGGGCGTGCGAGCTCTATCTCGACCGTGTAGCGGTCGACGGCCGCGATCGCCTCGGGACCGGGCAGGCCGCCGATGCGCCGCAGCCGCCACCTCCCCAGCGCCCGCAGCTCGAGGGAGCGCGCGAGTCCCCAGCGCACGTCCTCCGAGGTGAGCTCGTTGCCCCAGGCGCTCCGCACGCCGGGGCGAATCGAGAGACGCCAGCGGCGCGCGTCCGGGGAGCACTCCCAGCGCGTCGCCAGCCGCGGCTCCGGGTCGACGGGGCGGGGGGCCCAGACGCCGTCCGCGCCGGGTCCGACGCGCGGGAAGGCGAGCGGCTCCCACACCAGGTGCTGCGTCGGGTTGTAGGTCACGCGGTGGGCGTCGTTGTCCCAGCCCTCCCCCGTGAGGGGCCCGGCGACGGGGAAGACGAGCGTCCGGGGCGACGGGGCGAGCGAGATGGGTCCCCCCTTCCGGCGCCCGCGCGCGCCCACACGGTACAGTGCCCGGGGCGGTGACGATGGGGCGTGCGCGCGCATCCGGGGATACCGCGGGCGGACCCCCGTTCGCGGGGCTGCGGGTGGTGGAGCTCGGCGGGGCGGTACCCTCTGCCGCCGCGACCAAGCGCTTCTCCGATCTCGGCGCGGAGGTGGTGAAGGTCGAGCCTCCCGGCGGGGCGCCGCTGCGCCGGCTGCGTCCGTTCCCGGAGGATCGGCCCGGCCTCGACCGCGGGGCCTTCCACCTCGCCCTCGACACGGGGAAGCGCTCGCTGCTGCTCGACCTCGGCACCGGCTCGGGGCGCGAGGTGCTCGGCCGGCTCGCCGCCGGCTCCGACCTGCTCGTCTCCGATCTCCCGGCGGCGCAGGCGCGGAGGCTCCGGCCGCGGCTCGAGGAGGGGGAGTCCGGGCCGAGCACCGTCTGGATCACGCCGCACGGTCTCGAGGGCCCGTTCGCCGGGCGCCGGGAGAACGACGCCTCCCTCTTCGGCTGGTCGACGCGCGCCTTCAACCAGCGGCTCCCCGACGCGCCCGATCGCGGGCCGCTGCGCTACGCGCCGTTCCTCGCCGAGGTGCAGGTGGGCGCGACCGCGGCGGCCGCCGCGGCGGCGGCGGTGTGGGGCAGGCGGCAAGACGGTCTCCGCCGCGTCGTGGATCTCTCGGCGGTCGAGGCGCTCGCCGGCAACGTCGACAGCGCCTTCTTCCTCTACGCGCTGACCGGCACCGCCGAGACCTACCCCCGCCCCGCCGACCTGGGTGCGCGCACCTACGCCTGCCGCGACGGCCATGTGCTGATGCTGCAGGTGGACCGCGACCCGGCGCGCTCGCGCGTGCGCGCGCTCGTCGGGGCCGCGGGGAGCGGGCCGGCTCGCGGCCCTTCCGTCGAGGAGGCGCTGCGCTCGTGGCTCGCGGCCCGCACGAAGCAGGAGGCGTTCGTCTCGCTCCAGCGGGCGGGAGTGATCGCGGCGCCGATCCTCGACGCCTCCGAGCTGCTCTCGGATCCGCAGGCCACCGCCCGGGGATCCTACGTGCGCATCCCGCACCCCGCGCTCGGCGAGACGACGATCGCCGGGCCCCCGTTCCGCGTCGCCTCCGGCGCCGGCGCACCCTGGGAGGCGCGGCCGGCGCCCGGGCCCGGCGCCGACACGGCGGCGCTCCTCACCGAGCTCGGCTATGCGCCGGAGGAGCAGATCGCGCTGGCGCGCGCGGGCGTCGCGCCGTGAGCAGCGCGGCGCTCCGGGGCGTGCGCGTGATCGAGCTGGCCGAGGTCTGGGCGGGGCCGATGGGGTGCACGCTGCTCGCCGACCTCGGGGCCGACGTCGTGAAGCTCGAGACCTTCCCCCGGAGCTCGATGACGCGTCCCGTCGTGGCGGACGCCCGCGTCGGGGCGGGCACGGGCCCCCCGTACGAGCGCGTCAACGTCCACCACCACGCAAACCGCAACAAGCGGAACATCGCCGTCGACGTGCGCTCGGAGGACGGCGCCGAGGTGCTGCGCCGGCTGATCGCCGGCGCGGATCTCCTCGTCGAGAGCTTCTCCGCGGGGACCCTGGAGAGGCTCGGCTTCGGCTGGGAGGCCGTGCACGCGATCCAGCCGCGGACCTCGCTGATCTCCCTCGCCGCGTGGGGCCAGGACGGGCCGTACCGCGGGTACCGGATGTTCGGGAGCGGCCTCGACGCCATGGTCGGCCACCACCTGGTGCGCGGCCATCCCGGCGCGCCGCTTGAGGAGACGGCGCCGGCGGTGCACTCCGACGCCGCCGTGCCGCTGACCGTGGTGTTCGCCGCCGTCGCGGCGCTCGCGCTGCGCGACCGCAGCGGGGAGGGGTCGTGGATCGACCTCGCGCAGGTCGAGGATCTTGCGTGGCAGCTGCCGGCGATCGTCGGCGAATGGGTGGCGAGCGGGCGCTCGCCGCCGCGGGTGGCGAACGGCGATCGGGATCTGGTGCCCCACGACTACTACCCGGCGGCCGGCGGCGGGTGGATCTGCGTCGCCGCCGAGGACGACGCGCAGTGGGCGGGGCTCGCTGAGGCGATGGGCCGACCCGGGCTCGCTGCGGAGCCGCACCCGTGGGCGTCGGTCCTCGGCCGGCGCCGCGCGCGCGCCGAGGTCGACGCCGCCGTCGGCGCCTTCGTCCGGGATCTCCCCGCCGCGGAGGCGGCGGAGCGCATCCAGCGGCACGGCGCGGTGGCGGCGCCGGTGCTCGGCGCCGCCGGCCCGCTCGAGAGCCCGCAGCTCCGGGCGCGCGGCTGGCTGCGCTCCATCGGGCACCCGCACCTGGGGAGGAGGGAGGTCGGCGGCTTCCTCTGGCAGATGGAGCCCGATCCGCCGACGTGGGAGCGCAGCGCGGCGCTCCTCGGCGAGCACAACGAGGAGGTGCTCGGCGAGCTCGGCTACAGTGCGGCCGAGATCGCCCGGCTGGCGGCGAGCGGCGCGATCGGCGATCGCTACCGGGCGCCCGCGTGAGACGGCGGCCGGCGGGGGAGCCGGGCTCCGGCGCGGCGCGCCGCGGGCGGGCGGGGAGCGCTGAGGGAGGTCACGGTGGGGTTCGTCAGGGAGCGGCTCGATCTGGCGGGAGAGGTGGCGGTCGTCACCGGCTCGGGGAGCGGCATCGGACGCGCGATCGCGCTCGGCCTCGCGGACGTCGGCGCCCGCGTCGTCGTCGGCGAGCTGGACGAGGAGAGCGGGGAGGCCACGGCGGCGGCGATCGAGGAGGCGGGCGGAGAGGCCTACGCGGTGCCGGCGGACGTCCGCGAGCGCGATGAGGTGCAGCGGCTGGTGGACGCCGCCATCGAGCGCTTCGGCGACCTCCACGTGATGGTCAACAACGTCGGGGGGTCGTTCCAGCTGCCGACGGTCGATCTCAGCGACAACGGGCTCGAGGCGGTGCTCCGCGTCAACCTCAAGGCGATGTTCCTGGGCAGCCAGATCGCCGCGCGCGCGATGATCGCCGCCGGGCACGGGGGGAGCATCGTCAGCACGTCCTCGGGCTCGGCCCTGCAGGGCGACGCCGTCGGCTCGGCGCACTACAGCGCCGCGAAGGCCGCGATCCTGGGGATGACGCGGTCGCTCGCGGCGGAGTGGGCCCGGCACGGGATCCGCGTCAACGCGATCGCCCCCGGCGGCGTGAACACGCCGGGGCGGGTCCGCAACATGCGCGACGACGTCGGCTCGCGGGCCGTCGAGCACGCGCCGCTGCGCCGCCTCGCCGAGCCGGAGGAGATCGCGGCGGGCGCCGTCTTCCTCGCGTCGGGTCTCGCGAGCTACGTGACGGGGCACACGCTGGTGATCGACGGCGGCGGCAGCACGACGGGGATCTCCTAGCGGGTCCCGCCCCCGGGTCCCGCCGCCTCGGCCGCGGCGCCTGCGCCCGCTATGCGGCCGAAGACGGCCCCCGCCATCAGCCCGCTCCCGCCGGCGTAGTTGTCGTGGAAGAGGCCGCCGACGAGCTCTCCCGCCGCGTGGAGGCCGCGGATCGGGCGCTCCTCCGTGTCGAGCACGGCGCCCGTCGCCGGGTCGATCCGGATCCCGCCGAAGGTGAAGGTGATGCCGCAGGTGACGGCGAACCCGACGAACGGCGCCTCCACCAGCGGCAGCGCCCAGTTCGACTTCGGCGGCTCGATGCCCGACGTCCCGAGCCCGTCGCGCTCGGCGGGATTGAAGTCGCCGGGGCGGCAGGCCGCGTTGTACGAGGCGACCGTCCGCTCGAGCCCGTCGCGGTCGATGCCGAGTCGCTCGGCGAGCTCGCCGACGCTTGTGGCCTGCTCGCGCGTGAC
>DAOULG010000090.1:0-11276 GCA_034420495.1 Dehalococcoidia bacterium | reverse complement strand
GAGCATCCCGCCCTGCCCCACGACGCGCGCCGCGGGGAGGCCGCTCGCCTCGAGCGCCACGTGGCACATCGCATCCATCGGGTTGGCGAAGATCACGAAGACGGCGTCGGGCGAGTGCTCGACCGCCTGGCCGACCACCGAGCGCACGATGCCGGCGTTGGTGGCGAGCAGGTCCTCGCGCGTCATCCCGGGCTTGCGCGGGACGCCCGAGGTCACGACGACCACGTCCGAGCCGGCGGTCTCGCTCCACTCCGTGGTGCCGGTGATGCGCGCCGAGGAGGCGGCCCAGGGGCCCGCCTCCTGGATGTCGAGCGCCTTCCCGCCGGCGAGCCCGTCGACGATGTCGATGAGCACCACGTCGGCGTAGCCGCGCTGCGCCGCCAGCTGCGCCATGGTCGAGCCGGTCATCCCGGCGCCGACGAACGTCACCTTCCCTCGCATGCTTCCCCTTCTCCGCTGCACGCGCCCCGCCCCGAGCGGGCGGCGGCGGTCACCTGCTCCCGAGTGCCCCCTGGAGCCGCCTCTCGACCGCGTCGAGGTAGCCGGCCGTCGTGAGCCACTCCTGCCCGGGGCCGGCCAGGAGCGCCAGGTCCCTCGTCATCTCGCCGCCCTCGACCGCCTCGACGCAGCAGCGCTCCAGCGTCCCGGCGAACTCGCCCACGGCCGGCGTGCCGTCGAGCCGGGCGCGGTGCGCGAGCCCGCGCGTCCAGGCGAAGATCGAGGCGATGGGGTTGGTCGAGGTCTCCTCGCCGCGCTGGTAGGCGCGGTAGTGGCGGGTCACGGTCCCGTGGGCGGCCTCCGCCTCCACGGTATCGCCGTCGGGCGTCAGCAGCACCGAGGTCATCAGGCCGAGCGAGCCGAAGCCCTGCGCGACCGCGTCCGACTGGACGTCGCCGTCGTAGTTCTTCGCGGCCCAGATGAAGCCGCCGCTCCACTTCATCGCCTGCGCGACCAGGTCGTCTATCAGCCGGTGCTCGTATTCGATGCCGGCCTCGGCGAAGCGCCCCGAGAACTCCTCGTCGAAGACCTGCTGGAAGATCTGCAGGAAGCGCCCGTCGTAGACCTTGAGGATGGTGTTCTTCGTCGAGAGGTAGACCGGCCAGCGCCGCTGCAGCCCGTAGTTCAGGCAGGCGCGCGCGAAGTCGCGGATCGAGGCGTCCAGGTTGAACATCCCGAGCGCGACGCCGGGGGAGTCGAAGGCGTTCACCTCCCATGAGAGCGCCTCGCCGCCGTCCTGCGGCTGGAAGGTGAGCGTCAGCGTCCCCGGCCCCGGGATCGGGACGTCGGTCGCGCGGTACTGGTCGCCGAAGGCGTGGCGGCCGATGACGATGGGCTGCTCCCACCCCGGCACCAGGCGCGGCACGTTCCGGCAGAGGATCGGCTCGCGGAAGACCGTCCCGCCCAGGATGTTGCGGATCGTCCCGTTGGGCGAGCGCCACATCTGCTTCAGCCCGAACTCCTCGACGCGGTCCTCGTCGGGGGTGATGGTGGCGCACTTGACGCCGACGCCGTGCTCCCGGATCGCCTCCGCCGCCTCGACGGTGATGCGGTCGTCGGTGGCGTCGCGCGCCTCGATGCCGAGGTCGTAGTAGCGCAGGTCCACCTCCAGGTAGGGGAGGACGAGGCGCTCGCGGATCCAGGCCCACATGATGCGCGCCATCTCGTCGCCGTCGAGCTCGACCAGCGGGCTTGCGACCCGAATCTTCTCCACGACCTGCTCCCTCCCCCGCCCGCGCGCCCCGCCGCCCGGCGGCCCGGGCCGGCGGCCCCTCCCCGGTCGCGGGACGCGCCGCCCGCTAGAGCGGGATGTTCCCGTGCTTCTTCGGCGGCGGCACGTCGGCCTTGGTGCGCAGCATCGCCAGCGCGTGCGCGATCTTCGCCCGCGTCTCGCTCGGGTCGATGACGTCGTCGATGTAGCCGCGCGACGCGGCGATGTAGGGGTGCTCGAGCCGCTCGCGGTACTCGGCGGTGAGCTCGGCGCGCTTCGCCTCCGGGTCGTCGGCGGCCTGCAGCTCCCGCCGGGCGATGATGTTGACGGCCTGCCCGGCGCCCATGACCGCGATCGCCGCCGTCGGCCAGGCGTAGTTCACGTCGGCGGCCAGGTGCTTGGAGCCCATCGCGTCGTATGCGCCGCCGAAGCCCTTGCGCAGGATCACGGTGATCTTGGGGACGGTCGCCTCCGCGTAGGCGTACACGAGCTTGGCGCCGTGGGTGATGATGCCGCCGTACTCCTGCGCGAGGCCGGGGAGGTAGCCCGGCACGTCCACGAGCGTCACGAGCGGCAGGTTGAAGGCGTCGCAGAAGCGCACGAAGCGCGCCGCCTTGCGCGAGGAGTCGATGTCGAGGACGCCGCCCAGGAACATCGGCTGGTTGGCGACGACGCCGACGGCGTAGCCGGCGATGCGCGCGAAGCCGACCACGATGTTCTGCGCGAAGAACTCGTGCACCTCCTGGAAGTCGCCGTGGTCGACGAGCTGCTCGATCACGTCGCGGACGTCGTAGGGCACCGCCTCGTCGTCGGGGACCAGGTTCGCGACCTCGTCGACCCGCCGGGCGGGCGGGTCGCCGGTCTCGACGAAGGGCGGATCCTCCATCTGGTTCGAGGGGATGAAGGCGAGCATGCGGCGCACCTCCTCCAGGCACTCCCGCTCCCCCTCGACGGAGAACTGCGCGGCGCCCGACTTGGCGTTGTGCGACATCGCCCCGCCGAGCTCCTCCTGCGTCGTCTTCTCCCCGGTCACCGCCTCGATCACGTCCGGCCCCGTGATGAACATCTGCGAGGTCCCCTTCACCATGAAGATGAAGTCGGTGATCGCCGGCGAGTAGACGGCGCCGCCGGCGCACGGCCCCAGGATCACGCTGATCTGGGGGACGACCCCCGAGGCGCGCACGTTGCGCAGGAAGATCTCCCCGTAGCCGGCGAGCGCCGTCACGCCCTCCTGGATGCGCGCGCCGCCGGAGTCGTTGAGCCCGATGATGGGGACGCCGATCTTGACGGCGAGATCCATCGTCTTCGCGATCTTGGTGCCGACGACCTCGCCGAGCGATCCCCCGTAGACGGTGAAGTCCTGCGCGAAGACGCAGATCGTGCGCCCGTCTATGGTCCCCCAGCCGGTGACGACGGCGTCGCCGCGGAAGCTCTCGCCGGCCCCCTCGTTCATCGAGACGGCGAGCGCGTCGATCTCCTCGAAGCTCCCCGGGTCGACCAGGAGGTCGATGCGCTCGCGGGCCGTGAGCTTGCCCCGCGCGTGCTGGGCGTCGATCCGCGCCTGCCCGCCGCCGAGCGCGGCCTCCTCCTTGAGCGCCCGCAGCGCCCGGAGCTTCTCCTCGAAGGACATGCACCCACCTCGGCTCGCGCGTCGTCTCCCCGGCCAGCGGCCCGCGCCAGTATCGTCACTCCCGCCCGACCACGCCAGCGCGCCCGGCGGGGCCGCCGGCCCGGGCCGGGAGGCCGCCGGGCGCGGGTCGGGGAGCGGGGTCGCGGGAGCCGGGCGCTACGGCGGGCGGGGGAGGGCGAGCTCCTGGCCGACGAAGATGAGCCCGAGCTCCTCCACGGTCGTCTCGTTCGCCTCCGCGAGGGCGGCGAGCGTGACGCCGAAGCGGTCCGCGATGGCGGAGGCCGTGTCCCCGGGCTGGACGACGTAGCTCGAGACGCCCCCGCCGTCGTCCCCTCCGTCGCCCGTCGGGGCCGGCGTGGCCGTCGGCGCGCCCTCGCCGGGGATCGTCAGGTCCTGCCCGGCGAAGATCAGCGTCGGGTCGGCGATCTCGTTCGCCGCCATCAGCGCCTGCACGGTGGTGCCGAAGCGCTGCGCGATGGCGGAGAGCGTGTCGCCCGGCTCGACCTGGTAGGTCACCTCGGTGCGCGGCGTCGCCGCGGGCGTCACCGTCGCGGTCTCGCCGCCGCCGACGACCGTCGGCTCGGGCGTCGCCGCGAAGGGGGTCGCCGTCGGTATCGGGGCCTGGGTCGGCGTCGGCTCCGGCTCGACGACCTCCTCCTCGTCGTCGCCGCCTCCGCACGCGGCCGCGATCGCGAGCAGCAGCGCCGCCGCCAGCAGCAGCGGGAGTCGCGGCACCCGGAGCCCTGTGGATCGGCCGAGGAGCGTGTTCGGCATCATTTGGTCCCGGCCGGGGGAGATGTCTGCATGCTATGCGAGCGGCGGGCGTGCTTCAACCGCCCGCCCGGGCGGGGCTGCCGGGCGGCCTCACTCCCGCGGCACGCCGCCCGAGGCGAGCAGGCGCCGGGCGAGCTCCTCGCTCACGCGCAGCATCCGGGCGAGGTCGTCGCGCGAGGCGTTGGCGATGTCGTCCTCGGGCCGGTGGAGGTAGGGGTCGTCGCCGGAGTGCACGGTGATCGCCGGAACGCCCGCCGCCTCGAAGCTCGCGTGATCGGAGGAGGCGAACGGCGGGAACCCCGCCGCCGGCAGATCCTCCCCGAGCTCGGCGGCCACCGCCGAGCCGTAGGCGGCGAGCTCCCGGTCCCCGTGCACGAAGACGGGGGCCGTCATCTTCGAGACCATGTCGAAGTTGAGCATGAATGAGACCGCCTCCACCCCGTGCTCCTCCACGAAGGCCCGCGAGCCGACGAGCCCCACCTCCTCCGCCCCGAATGCGACGACGCAGAGCGCCTCCGCGCCGGGCTCGCCGCGCAGCACGCGCGCCAGCTCCAGGATGAGCGCCACCCCGCTCGCGTTGTCGTTGGCGCCGGGCGAGGCCGGCACCGAGTCGTAGTGCGCCCCCAGGTAGGCCCCGCAGGCGGCGCCGCGCGGGCGGGCGACGACGTTCTGCGACTCGAGGCGCTCGGCGGGGGGCCCGAGCGCGAGCGGCGCGCCCGGGGAGGCCGCCAGGAGCTCCTCGATCCGCGAGCCGGACTCGCGCGAGATGCCGACCACGGGGATCCCGGGCCGGAGCGCGCCGAGCGTCCCCAGGAGCTCGCCCGGCTCCGTGTTCACCACGACCAGGGCCGCGGCGCCGGCCCGCTCCGCGTTGCGCGCCTTCTCGGCGAACGTGAGGAGGCCCCGGCGCACCACCGCCACCGCGCCGCGCGCGCGGACCGAGGCGAGGTCGTCGGCGCTGCCGGTCCCGGGGACGAGCACGGCCGGCCCCTCGGCGGGGATCTCCGGGGCCCCGCTCAGGTAGGTGGCGGGGAGCGCCCCGTCGAGGGCGGCCGAGGAGAGCCGCGCCGCGCCCGGGGCGGCGGGCACCGGGAAGCGCTCCAGGGAGACCTCGTAGCCCGAGCCGGCGAGCTCGCGCGCCACGTAGTCGGCGGCGCGCCGCTCCTCCGCGCTCCCCGCTGCCCGCGGCCCGATGGTCGCGGCGAGCATCTCCACGTGCGCGAAGGCGCGGTCGGCGTCGGCGGCCCCCGGGGCCGAGCCGGAGGTCGGGGCCGGGGCGGCGCTCGCGGCGGCCTCCGGGGTGGCCTCCGGGGCGGCCGGGGGTCCGGGGGCGCCTCCGGGATCGGAGCCGCCCGCGCACGCCGCGAGCGCGAGCGCGAGCGCGAGCGCGAGTGCCGGGCCGGGGCGGGGGTGGGGGCGGCGCCGGCCGGGGTGGCGGCTCAGCGGCGGTGCCCGCGGCCGCGGTACCAGGAGCGGAGGCGCTCGAGCAGGCTCGGCATCCGGTACTCGATGGAGCGCCCGCGCCAGCGCTGCTGGTGCGTGCCGCCGGGGCTGCGGGTGAAGATCAGGATCGCGAAGCTCGAGACGAAGAGCACGATCCCGCCGTAGAGGACCCACTGCATGGCGAGCGGGTGGATCCGCCGGAAGAAGAGCGATCCGATGATCAGGACGAAGGAGATCAGCATCAGCTGGGAGACGGAGACGCGGCCGAGCTGGCGCGCTGCGGCCCGCTCGGCGGAGGCGACCGCGTCGGCGAGCCGCCTGAGCGCGCGCCGCCGGGCGCGGGCGCGCGGCGACTCGGGCTTGGGGAAGTGCTCGATCTTGTTGAGGATCTCCTCGATCTCGTCCTTGAGCCTGTCCGGATCCTGCTCGGCCATCGGCCAGCCCCCACGCGTCCCGCATCCGGCCCGCCTGAGGCTCGATTGTAGCAGGGCCCGCCCCGTCGCCGACGGCCCGCAGGGCTCCCGCGCCGGGCGCCCGGGGACCCTACCGGGAGGGGGCCGGGGGCGGGCCCCAGCCGCCGCCCCCCGGCGTCTCGATCCGCAGCAGGTCGCCCGGGCCGACCTGCGCCTCGGCCCGCGCCCCCAGCTCCAGCTCGACCCCGCCTGCGCGGGTGAGCGTGTTGCGCCCGGGGCTCCCCGGGGAACCCCCGGCGAGCCCCGGCGGCGCCAGCCGGCGGCGCTCGGTGACGAGCGTGACGGTCGCCGGGGCGTGGAAGCGGTACTCGCGCACGAGCCCGTCGCCCCCCGCGTGGCGTCCGGCCCCGCCGGATCCCCGGCGCAGCTCGTAGCGCTCGACCTCGAAGGGGTAGGCGAGCGGCAGCGCCTCGACCGGGGTGTTCAGGGTGTTGGTCATGTGGCTGTGCACCCCGGAGCGGCCGGCGCGCCGCGGCCCGCCGCCGGCGCCGCCGGCGATCGTCTCGTAGTAGGCGAAGCCCTCGCGGCCCCGACCGCTCCCCCCGATCGTGACGTTGTTCATCGTCCCCTGCGAGGCGGCCGGGATCTCCCCCGGGAGCGCCTGCGCCAGCGCGGCGAGCGCGACGTCGACGATGCGCTGCGAGGTCTCGACGTTGCCGGCGGAGACGGCGCGGGGCGGGCCCGCCGAGACGACGGAGCGCTCGGTCAGCTCGACCTCGACCGGCCGGTAGCACCCCTCGTTCGCCGGCGCGTCGGGGCCGGCGAGGCAGCGCATCACGTAGTAGCAGGCCGAGCGCGTCACCGCCGAGACGGCGTTGAGCGAGCTCTCCGCCGTCTCCGGGCCGCTCCCCCGGAAGTCGAAGCGGGCGCGCTCGCCGTCGATGGTGAGCGCGAGCGCGATCTCGAGGCCGCCGTCTCCCACCTCCAGGGAGTCGCGGGCCTCGTAGCGGCCGTCGGGGATGGCGGCGATCACGCGCCGCATCGCGCGCTCCCCGTAGGCGAGCAGCTCCGCCCCCCGCCGGGCGAGCCCGTCCTCGCCGAAGCGCCGCGCCGCCTCCTGCATCCGCCGCGCCCCCAGCGCCGTCGCCGCGAGCTGGGCCCGGAGATCGCCGCGCCGCTCCCGGGGCGCCCGGGAGTTGTGCGCGATGAGCGCGAGCGCGGCCTCGCTCGGCTCGCCGGCGGCGACCAGGCGCAGCGGGGGGACGACGAGCCCCTCCTGGAGCAGCTCCCGCGCCACCGGCATCGAGCCCGGCGCCATCCCGCCGATGTCGGCGTGGTGGGCGCGCGTGGCGACGAAGCCCAGCGGCTCGCCCCCGCCGCCCGGGACCGCCCCGGGCGCGAAGACCGGCGCCACCGTCGTCAGGTCGGGGAGGTGGGTCCCGCCCAGGAAGGGATCGTTGAGCGCGAGGACGTCCCCCGGGCGGAAGGGCGCCAGGGCGAGCACCGCCCGCACCGCGGTCGGCATCGCCCCGAGGTGCACCGGGATGTGCGCCGCCTGCGCCACCATCGCGCCCCGGGCGTCGAAGACGGCGCAGGAGTAGTCGCGGCGCTCCTTGATGTTGGGGGAGTAGGCGGTGCGGCCCAGCGCCTCGCCCATCTCCTCGGCGATCGCCGAGAGCGCCGCCTCGGCGATGGCGAGCTCGGAGGCGGAGAGGGCGGCCGCGGCGTCGCTCATCGGTCGCCTCCCGCGCGCCGGAGCAGCAGGTTGCCGCTCTCGTCGCCGCTCCCGAACCACCCGGGGGCGACGAGCGTCGTCGCGTCGAGCTGGGTCAGGATCGCCGGCCCCTCGACGATCTCGCCCGGCGCGAGCGAGGAGCGCTCGATGCGGGCGGTGGGGAGCCTCTCGCCGCCGAACCAGCACTCCACGACCTCGGGCCCGGAGCCGGCGCCCGCGGCCTCGCCCGGCTCGCCGGCGAGCACCGGCGCGCCCCCGAGGCGGGCGAGCGCCCGCACGGCGACGACCTCGACCGGCGCCGCGGCGTCGTGGTGGGCGAAGCGCTGCTCGTGCAGGGCGTCGAAGCGCGCGCGCGCCCGCAGGAGCGCCGGGGAGTCGAGCGCACCGTCCCCCTCGATCTCCGCCGTCAGCTCGTACGACTGCCCCCGGTAGCGCAGGTCGAGCGCGCGGGAGACCCGGACCCCCCCGCCGGCGTCCGGGAGCTCGCCGCGGACCTCCGAGCAGACCGCCTCGAGCGCGGCCGAGAGGTCGGAGAGCACGGCGGGGTCGTCGGCATCGAGCGGCCGGAGCACGGAGCGGGCGCGCCCCGCCGTGAGGTCGGCGGCGGCGGCCCCGAGCGCGGCGAGCACGCCGGGGGCCGGCGGCACCAGGACGCGCGGCACCTCGAGGGCCTCGGCGAGCGTGCAGGCGTGCAGGGGGCCGGCGCCGCCGAAGGCGACGAGCGTGAACTCGCGCGGGTCGCGGCCGCGCTGCACCGAGACCACCCGCAGCGCGCGCTCCATGTTCGCGACCGCGACGTCGACGACGGCCTGCGCCGCCCGGTGGGGGTCGCCCCCGAAGTGGTGCACGAGCCCCGAGGCGGCCCGCCGGGCTCTCCGCCCGTCGAGCGGCATGGCGCCGCCGAGGAGCCCTCCCGGGCGCCCGGAGCGCGCGGCCGCGCCCCCGCCGCCGGAGCCGAGCCGTCCGAGCACCACCTGCGCGTCGGTGACGGTGAAGTCGACCCCGCGCCCGTAGGCGGCCGGCCCCGGGTCGGCGCCGGCCGACTGCGGCCCCACGCGCAGGGCGCCGCCGGGGTCGATGCGCGCTATGGAGCCGCCCCCGGCTCCGACGGTATGGACGTCGACGGCGGGCGTGCGCGCGGTGAACCCGTCGATCTCGAGGTCCGGGCGCGTCGGCACGGCGCCGTCGCAGAGCGCGACGTCGGTCGAGGTGCCGCCCATGTCGAGCGTGAGCAGTCGCTCGAAGCCTGAGAGCCGCGCCGCCGCGACGGCGCCCGAGACCCCCGCCGCCGGGCCGGAGAGCAGCGTCGCCACCGGGAGGCGGGATGCCCGCTCCACGCCGGCGGCGCCGCCGTCGGACTGCACGATGTGCAGCCGGCCGGCGCCGCGCCCGGCGAGCCCGTGGGAGAGGCCCTCGAGGTAGCGGCCCATGAGCGGCCCGACGTAGGCGTTGAGGGCCGTCGTGGCCGTGCGCTCCACCTCGCGGTACTCGGGCGAGACCTGCGAGGAGAGCGAGAGGTAGAGGCCGGCGGCGTCGGCCGGCGCGGAGAAGAGGCACTCGAGATCGGGGTTGGCGTAGGAGTAGAGGAGCGAGACCGCGAGCGACTCGGCGCCCCCCTCGAGCGCCCGCCGGACGAGCTCCTCGACCTCGCCCGCGGCCGGCGGGGAGGCGACCTCGCCGGCGGGGGTGAGCCGGGCGCCGAGCTCGAAGGTGAGCTCCCCGGGCGCGATCGGCTCGGGGCTCTCCGGCTCGAGATCGTAGATGTCCCGGCGCGTCTGCCGGCCGATGACGAGCAGGTCGCGCATCCCGGCGGTGGTGACGAGCGCCGTGGGGGCGCCGCGGCGCTCGAGCACGGCGTTGGTCGCGACCGTCGTCCCGTGCACGACGAGCTCCGGCGCCCTAGATCCCGCCAGGCCGAGCTCGTCGAGCCCCTCCAGCACGGCGCGCGACGGGTCGCCGGGGGTCGACGGCCGCTTGTGGACGCGGATCGCCCCCCCGTCCCAGAGCAGGAAGTCGGTGAAGGTGCCCCCGACGTCGACGCCGAGCACCCGCCCCTCGGTCATCTCTCGCTCCCTCGCGCTCCCCCGCAATTCTATCCGGGGTCGGCGTCGGCCCCGCGGGGCGGCGGGACGCCTTGATCCTCCTCCGGGGCGTTGATAGCGTCAGTCGGCCGCCGCCGGCGCCGGCCAGGAACCCCCGAGGAGCCGCCTCGATGCCCGATACCTACTCCGTGGAGCCCCGCACCACGCTCGGCAAGCGCGTCGCCCGCCTCAGGCGGGAGGGAGTGCTCCCCGCCAACGTCTTCGGCCGGGGGATCGAGTCGGTCGCCGTCCAGATCGACGAGCGGGCGGTGCGGCAGCTGCTGCAGGCCCACGGCCTGAACACGCTGATCTCCCTCCAGATCGCCGGCGAGGACGAGCCCCGCCCGGTGGTGGTGCGCGACGTCGGCCGCCACCCCGTCACGCGCACGCCGCTCCACCTCGACTTCTACCAGGTCGACCTGGAGCGGACGATCACGGGCTCCGTGCCGGTCCACGTCACCGGCGAGTCGCCGGCGGTGCAGGATCAGGGCGGGCTGGTGCTCGTCGGCGCCGACTCGGTGCAGGTCGAGGCGCTCCCGGCCGACATGCCGAACTTCGTCACGGTCTCCATCGACGGGCTCCTTGAGCTCGACGACGAGGTCACCGTGGCCGACCTCGAGATCCCCGAGGGCATCACGGTGCTGAGCGACCCCCACCAGATGCTGGTGCGCATCACCCGCCCGCGCGGCCTGGCCGCCGATGAGGAGGAGGGTGAGGGCGAGGAGGCCGAGGGCGAGGGGGCCGAGGCCGAGGGGGACGAGGGGGCCGAGGAGTCCGAGTCCGCGGGCGAGGGCTCCTAGCCGCCGCTCCGTCCGGGCCCACGGCCTCCCCGCAGGCGCCCCTCCGACGCATCGGTCCGGAGCTGCCCGCAGGCCGCCGCGATCTCAGCGCCGCGCTCCACGCGCACGGTGGCGGCGATCCCGGCCGCTTGGAGCTCGCGCTGGAAGGCGCGCACGCGGCCGCGGCGGGGGCGGCGGAGGCCGAGCCCGGGCACCGGGTTGTAGGGGATCAGGTTCACGTGCGCTCGCTCCCCGCGGAGGCGCTCCGCCAGCCGCCGCGCCTGCTCCGGCTCGTCGTTGACCCCCGCGAGAAGCGCGTAGGCGAAGCTGACGCGGCGCCCCGTCCGCTCGCGGTAGAGGCGGGCGGCCCCGATCAGGCCGTCGATGGTGACGCCTCCGGCGGTGGGCACGAGGCGCCGCCTGAGCTCGTCGTCGGGCGCGTGCAGCGAGACGGCGAGCCCGAGCGGGAGCCCCTCCTCGGCGAGCCGGGCGAGGGGGGCCATCAGGCCGACCGTGGAGATCGTCACCGCGCGCGGGGAGAGGCCGAGGCCCTCCGGGGCCACCATCCAGCGGACGGCGCGCATCGTGGCGCGATAGTTGGCGAGCGGCTCCCCCATCCCCATGAAGACGACGTTGGTGACGCGCCGCTGCCGGTTCACGTGCAGCACCTGGGCGAGCACCTCTGCCGGCCGCAGGTTGCGTGAGAGGCCCTG
>DAOULG010000089.1:0-2561 GCA_034420495.1 Dehalococcoidia bacterium | reverse complement strand
CTCGTGCGGGGGTCGTTATGCTCGTGAGGTACGGGAGGACGGCGCGGGGGGCGAGATGCTCAAGACCCGGGTGCTCGTCGTCGAGGACGAGCCGACCGTGGCGGACGTCGTCGTCCGCTACCTGACGCGCGACGGGCACGACGTCGAGGTCGCCGGGGACGGGGCGGCCGCGCTCCGCGCCTTCGATCGGTTCCGCCCCGACCTCATCGTGCTCGACCTCATGCTCCCGGAGCTCGACGGCGTCGACGTCTGCCGCCGCATACGCTCCGAGAGCAGCGTCCCGATCATCATGCTGACGGCCCGCACCGGGGAGGCCGACCGCCTGACGGGGTTCGATTTCGGCGCCGACGACTACGTGACGAAGCCCTTCAGCCCGCGCGAGCTCGCCGCGCGCGTCGAGGCGGTCCTGCGCCGCACCGGCGGCGGCGGGGAGGCGAGCGCCGTGCTGCGCCACGGCGATCTCCGGATCGACCGCGGCGCCCGCACCGTCACCTCGCGCGCCGGAGAGCTGCGGCTCACGGCGCGGGAGTTCGATCTCCTCCTGGTGCTCGCCTCCCACCCGCGCCAGGTCTTCACCCGCGAGCAGCTGATCACGCTGGTCTGGGATCCCGACACGGAGACCGAGGAGAACACGGTCACGGTGCACATGCGGCGGCTGCGCTCGAAGATCGAGCCCGACCCGTCGCGGCCGCGCTATCTCAAGACCGTGTGGGGCGTGGGGTACAAGTTTGAGCCGTAGCCTCCGGGAGGCGGGCGCGAGGCCGCGCGGCTTCCCCCACGTCCGTGTAGAGCGGCTCCTCCCGGCGGGGCTCGTCGCCGCCGTCGTCGTGGGCGCGGTCGCCTCGCGCGCGCTGCTCCCGATGTCGGGCCGCGAGCTCGCCGATCTCGTCGTGCTGCTCGGCGTCGCGGGGGGCGTGAGCACCGCGGTCGGCGTGCTCGTGCTGAGATGGATCAGCCGCGCCGGCGTCCCGCTCGTCGCCCGGGCGTTCATCGCCGGGTCCATGGGGGCGGTGGCGGCCCTCGCCAACGTCCTCGCCGTCGCCTCCTTCATGTTCGTCAACACCGCGCACGACCTGCGGCTCCTGCTCGCCGTGAGCCTCGCGGCAGGCAGCGTGGCCGCGGTCGTCTCGGCGCTCGGCGCGCTCGACACGACGCGCCGCGTGCGCGCGCTCGCGGGCGAGGTCCGCGCGCTCGCCTCGGGCGCATCCGCCGGGGAGCCGGAGGGGGGCTCCGGCGACGCCCGGAGCGCCGAGGACGAGGTGAGCGAGCTCGCCGGGGCGGTCGACGATCTGCGGGGGGCGCTCGCCCGGGCCGAGCAACGGCGAGCCGAGGTGGAGCGCGAGCGCACGGAGCTCACCACGGCGCTCTCGCACGACCTGCGCACCCCGCTCGCGGCGATCCGCGCCGCCGTCGACGCGCTCGACGACGGCGTGGTGAGCGAACCCGCCGAGGTCGCCCGCTACCACGCTCTCGTGCGCCGCGAGGTGGACCGCCTCGCGCGCCTCACCGACGACCTCTTCGAGCTCGCTCGCATCGAGGCGGGCGCGGCCCGCGAGCTGGCGCGGCTCGATCTCGAGGAGATCGCCGCCGACGTGGCGGACGGGATGACGCCGCTCGCCGAGCGCGCCGGCGTCCGGCTGCTGCTGGAGGCCGATCCCGGGCTCCCCGACCTCCCCCTGGACGGGACGCTCATCGAGCGCGCGATCGGGAACCTGCTGCGCAACGCGATCCAGCACGCGGCGGCCGACTCGGCGATCGAGCTCCGCCTCGAGGACGCCCGGGACGGCGTGCGCGTCACGGTCCGCAACGAGGGGACCCCGATCCCGGAGGGGGCGCTGCCCCTCATCTGGGAGCGCTTCTACCGGGCGGAGAGGGCGCGCGACCAGCAGAGCCGCGCCGACGCCGACGGCTCGGGGCTCGGCCTCACGATCGTGCGCGCGATCGCCGAGCGGCACGGCGGCGAGGTGACCGCCTCATCGAGTCAGTCGACCGGCACCACCCTCGGGTTCACCCTCCCGCCGGCCTGAGACTCCCGGCGCCCCGGGGCCGGCGGCCCCGCCGGGCGCCGCTAGCGGAGCTCCGCCGTGGCGAAGGTCACGCTGAAGGGCTTGCAGTAGATCACCGCGGCGCGGAACGAGCCGACGTCGAGGTCGGCGGGCACGTCGTAGTTCACGGACCCGCTGGTCGCGCGCACGGACGAGAGCTCGACGGCGCCGGGGGCGTGGACGTCGCCGCCCGGATCCGGCGTGAGGTAGACGTAGAGGCCGGGGCCGTTGCGGACCGCGTAGTCCTGGAAGCGCAGCACCACCGCCCCCTCCGGGGAGCGGAGGAGGAGAACCTCGCCGTGCGCCGTGTGGAAGGCATCGGCGCCCTCCAGATCGCCGCGGGAGATGAGCTCGCCCTGCTGCGGCTGAGAGGCGGTGGGGGTCGCGGCCGGCGTCGCGGTCGCGGCCGGCGCCGCGGTCGCCGCGCTCGGGGCCGGCGAGGCGGTCGCGGCGGGCGAGGCCGTGGCCGCCGGGGCGGCCGCCGCGGCATCGGCCGTCGGCTGCACGAGGCCCGCG
>DAOULG010000088.1:0-3461 GCA_034420495.1 Dehalococcoidia bacterium | reverse complement strand
GCGAGGGCTCGCCGCTCGCGCCCGACGCGCTCGACGCCCCGGGGGCCGAGGCCGGAGACGTCCTGATACTGGAGGCCCCGCCCGACGGCTCGCTGGCCGCGCTCGCCGGCCGGCTGGGCGCGCGCCCGGTGCTCGTCGCGCCGGAGGGCGTCGAGGCGGCCCCGCCCGACGGCGGCGAGCTGGTGCGGACGCGAGGCGGCGCCGCCCGGCCCGGGGGATCCGCCGCACTCACCATCCCGGAGGACCGGCTGCTCGCGGCCCCGACGGTCGGGCGCCTCATCGAGGCGAGCGGGGCACGGATCCTGGCGCGATCGCACGAGGGCGACGCCGCGATCATCGAGCACCTCCTCGTCGGCGCCATCTCGCACGACGCGACCGACGTCTCCTACTTCGAGCGGCGGCCGCGGACGGCGGTCATCACCCGCGCCGAGAAGGTCGACATCGCGCTCGGCGCGCTCCGCAGCGGGGTGAGCTGCCTCGTGCTCTCCGGCGGCTCCGAGCCGAGCCCCTACCTGCTCGACCGCGCCGCGGCGGGCCGCGACACGACGCTCCTGCTCGCGCCCGAGGGGACCGTCGAGACCGTCCGCGACGTCGAGGGCCTCTTCGGGAGCACCCCCTTCTCCGGCGAGGCGAAGATCGAGCGGATCGTCGAGCTGATGGAGGCGGCGGTCGACGACGAGGGGCTGGCGCGGCTGCTCTCCGGGTAGGCCCCCGCGCCAGAGGCTCAGAGGCGCGAGAGCGGCGCGTAGGAGACCAGCAGCCTCTTTACGCCCCGGCCGGTGAACGCCACGGTCACCTGCTGGTCGCCCGGCAGCGCCTCGCAGCTCACGACCACGCCCTCGCCGAAGAACGTGTGCTCGACGCGATCGCCCGGCTGGTACGCCGGCGGATCGGCCGGCGCGTCGCGCTCCCCCGACCGGCCGCCGTCCTCAGGCGGGGCGGCCGCGCGGGCGCGCGAGGCGGAGCGCGCCGCCGCCCACCCCGCTCCGGCGGCGGCGGCGCCCCGGCGGCGCCGCGACGGGCGCGCGAGTTCCGACCCCGGGATCGCCTCCACCCAGCGGCAGAGGGTCCCGCCCTGGTAGTAGCCGTTCCGGAACCGCCTCTGCGCGTGCGTCAGGTAGAGGCGCTCCTTGGCGCGCGTCACCCCCACGTAGAGGAGGCGGCGCTCCTCCGCGAGCTCCGAGGGATCGTCGAGCGAGCGCGAGTGGGGGAGCAGCCCCTCCTCGAGCCCGGCGAGGAAGACGACCTCGTACTCGAGCCCCTTCGCGGCGTGGAGCGTCGTGAGCGTGACCGCGTCGGGGACGTCGGCGGCGGGGTCGTCGACGTCGGCGACGAGCGAGACGTCCTCCAGGAAGGAGGCGAGCGAGGGATCCGGCTCCAGCTCCTCGTAGCGGGCGGCGACGGCGAGCAGCTCCTGGACGTTCTCCCACCGCGCCTCCACGCGCTCCGGCTCCCCCTCCTCGAGGCGGGCGAGCTCGTCCCGGTAGCGGGTGACGGAGAGGATGGTCTCGAGGAGGCCGCTGACGGGGAGGGCGGCCGCGGCGCTCCCGAGCGTCTCCATCACCTGCGCGAAGCCCGCGAGGGCGCCGCGGATGTCGGCCCGCACCGGCGGCAGCGCGGGGTCGGGCCCGCCGGCCGCGACGCGCGACGCCGCCTCGAGCGCGGAGATGCCGAGCTCGGCGGACGCCCGGATCACGCCGTCGACGGTCCGGGCGCCGATGCCGCGCGCCGGCACGTTGGCGACGCGGCGGAAGGCCATCACGTCCGAGGCGTTGTGGACGAGGCGCAGGTAGGCGAGCAGGTCGCGCACCTCGCGCCGGTCGTAGAAGCGCGTCCCCCCGACGATGCGGTACGGGATCCCGCCGTCGAGGAAGGCCTCCTCTATGGCGCGCGACTGGGCGTTGGTGCGGTACATGACCGCGATCTCGGAGGGGCGACGCCCCGCCTCCTTGAGCAGCCGGCGCACCTCCATGCCGACGGCGCGGCCCTCCTCGGCGTCGTCCCGGAGGTCCCAGAGCGCCACGCGATCGCCCTCGGGGTTCTCCGTCCAGAGCCCCTTCTCGGGATGCTCCGCGTCGCCGGCGAGCACCGCGCGCGCCACGCGGAGGATGCGCCCCGTGGAGCGGTAGTTCTGCTCGAGGAGGACGCGCCGCGCGGCGGGGAAGTCGCGCTGGAAGTACTGGAGGTTGCGCGCGTCGGCCGCCCGCCACGAGTAGATGGCCTGATCGGGATCGCCGACCACGGTGATGTTGCCGTGCGCGGAGGAGAGCTGCCGCGCGAGGCGGTACTGCACCAGGTTGGTGTCCTGGAACTCGTCGACCAGGACGTGCAGGTAGCGCTCCGCGTACTCCTCCCGCGCCGCGGGGTGCTCGTCGAAGAGCTTCACGACGAGCAGCAGCAGGTCGTCGAAGTCGACGGCGGCGGCCGAGCGCAGGGCCTGCTCGTAGCGGGCGTAGACGCGCGCCACCACCTCCTCGAAGTAGCTGCCGACGGAGCCCGCGTACGCCTCGGGGCCGGTGAGGCCGTTCTTGGCGCGCGAGATCATCGCCAGCACGGCCCCGGGGGCGAACTGCCGGGGATCGATCTGGAGCTCACCCTCGATGCGGCGCACGAGCGCGCGCTGGTCGTCGGTGTCGTAGATCTGGAACTCCGGCGGCACCCCGACCAGGGTGCCGCGGCGGCGCAGGATGCGCGCGCAGACCGCATGGAAGGTGCCGAGCGTCAGCGAGCGGGCCCGGGGCCCGATCAGCGACTCGACGCGCTCCCGCATCTCGCGCGCCGCCTTGTTGGTGAAGGTGACCGCGAGGATCCGCTCCGGGGGGATGCGCCGCGCGTCGACGAGGTGGGCGACGCGGTAGGCGATGACGCGCGTCTTCCCCGATCCCGGCCCGGCCAGGATGAGCAGCGCCCCGTCGCCCGCCTCCACGGCCTCGCCCTGCTGCGGGTTCAGCGAGGCGCGGGCGCGGGCCGCCTCGCCCGCGGCGGCCGGCGGCCCGGCCTTCCCGTCGACTCCCTCGCTCATCGGGCTCCGCTCACGGCGACCGGGCAGATTGTACCGCCCCCCGCGCGGCGCCCGGCCCGCCCGGAGCGCGCCCCGCCCCGCCGCCGCGGGCCGCGGCGGAGCGCGGCCGGGGGACGGGGAGCCTCGCTTCGCCCCGTGGTAGCCTGATCACGCCGGGGCGGGGATGGAGGCCCTCGAGGGTGGATATCGGGATCGGATGGCCCGGCGGCGACATCGCGTCGACCCTCCGCCTCGTGGCCCTCATCGTCGGCGGCTACGGCGCCTTCATCTGGGCCGTCTCGGTGATCTGGGTCTATCGCGACATCCGCGGTCGGACGCGCGACATCGTCTCCCACCTCACGGCGCTGGCGATCGCCCTCGCCCTCCCGATCGTGGGGCTGCCGCTCTACTTCGCGCTCCGGCCCCGCCAGACGATCGAGGACGTCTACAGCCGCCAGCT
>DAOULG010000087.1:0-6399 GCA_034420495.1 Dehalococcoidia bacterium | reverse complement strand
CCGCCCCGGGCGCCGGCGCGCGAGCCGGCCCCTGGGGCCGGCTCGCCGGGGGGCGAGCCGCCCCCGCCGGCGCTCCCGGATGAGGGGGAGATCCCCGAGGAGCTGGCGCGGGCCCGCGAGAAGTGGCCGCTCATCCAGGAGCGGGCCCGCCGGCGCCACAGCAAGGCCGGCGCGCTCCTCAACTCGGGCTGCTACATCAAGGCCGTCGAGGGCGACCGGCTCGAGATCGGCTTCCGCTTCCCGACGCACGTCGAGCTCGTCTCGAACGCGGAGGACGGCGCCGTGATGCGCGCGATCCGCGATGCCGCCGCCGACGCGCTCGACCGGCCCGTCGAGGTCGTCCCGGTGCTCTGGGAGGAGCTGGCGCAGCTCCCGCGGGCCCCGCGGCCGCAGCCGCGCGCCGCGGGCGGGGGCGGCGGCCACCTGGTCGAGGAGGCGCTGGAGCTGGGCGCGGCGCGTGTCGACGAGTAGCGGGCGCCGGGGCGAGGGGGTCGGCGCGGGCTCCCCCATCGCGCGGCTGGTGGAGGCCTTCCACCGCCTCCCCGGCATCGGCCCGAAGAGCGCCCAGCGCCTCGCCTACCACGTGCTCCGCGCCCCGGCCGAGGAGGCGCACGGCCTCGCCGACGCCCTGGTCGAGGTGAAGGAGCGCATCGCCCTCTGCGGGCGCTGCCAGAACCTCACCGAGCGCGACCCCTGCTCCATCTGCGACGACGCGGGCCGCGACCGCTCGCTGCTCTGCGTGGTGGAGGAGCCCCTCGACGTGGTCGCGATCGAGCGGACCGGCGGCTTCTCGGGGCTCTTCCACGTGCTGCACGGCGTCATCTCGCCCGCCGACGGCGTGGGGCCGGAGGAGCTCAAGATCGAGGCGCTGCTCCGCCGGCTCGGCGAGGACGACTCCCAGGTCGCGGAGGTCATCGTGGCGACCAACCCCAACCTGGAGGGCGAGGCGACGGCGATGTACCTGGCGAGGCTCCTCCGCCCGCTCGGCCCGCGCGTGACCCGCCTCGCGCGCGGGCTCCCCGCGGGCGCCGATCTCGAGTACGCCGACGATCTCACGCTCGGCCGCGCCCTCGAGTTCCGCCAGGAGGTCTGAGCGGCGGCGCGCCGCGCCCGCCCGCGGAGGGGATCGCGATGCCCGGCCGAGCGCCCCGCGTGCTCCGTACGGAGGCGATCGTGTTGCGCCACCGCCGCCTGGGGGAGGCGGATCGCATCGTCACGCTCCTGACGCCCGCGCACGGGAAGCGCGACGCCGTGGCGAAGGGCGCGCTCCGGCCGCGCAGCCGGCTCGCCGGCCACCTCGAGCCCCTCTCCCTGGTCGAGGTCGTCCTGGCGCACGGGCGCACGCTCGACGTGATCACGCAGGCGGAGTCCCAGGCCCTCTTCCCCGCCGTCCACGCGAGCCTGGAGCGCCTCGCCGCCGCCCTCTACCTGCTGGAGCTGACCGACCGCCTCACGGTCGAGCACGCGGAGCCGGACGGGGTCTTCGGCCTGCTCCGGACGGCGCTCGGCCGGCTCGAGCGCGGCGACGGGCTGCACCTCGTCTCGCGCACCTTCGAGCTCGCGCTGCTCGACGCCGCCGGCTTCCGGCCGGAGTGGGAGCGCTGCGTCGCCTGCGCCCGGCCGCTGGAGGCCGACCGGGCGGCCTGGTCGGCGCTCGCGGGCGGCGTGCTCTGCCTCCCC
Organism: Dehalococcoidia bacterium; assembly: GCA_034420495.1. GTDB lineage: Bacteria > Chloroflexota > Dehalococcoidia > UBA2979 > UBA2979 > VYDC01. The sequence continues at coordinate 4,719 of DAOULG010000087.1, read as the reverse complement.
TGCGCGGCGGGGCACCCGGAGGCGGGACCCCTCGACGACCGGGTGCTGCGCGTGCTCAGGGCCTACCAGCGGAGCCCCTACGAGGAGGCGGCGCGCATCCGCCTCGATCCGGATCTCGCGGGGAGGCTCGAGCAGGTGATGCACGCGCTCGCGCGCGCGACCGCCGAGCGCGAGATCGGCTCGGCGCGCTTCGTCGCCTCGGCCCGCGCGGCGGGCGCAGGCGAGGGTGAGGCGGGCGGCGGGGCGTGAGGCCGGCGCCGCCCCACGGGCGCCCCGGTCAGCTCCTGCGGTCGAGCACCTCGGAGACGAGCCCGGAGAGCGTCCGGCGGGTCTCGGCGTCGCCGGCGCCCTCGGGCGCCTGCGCCAGCGCCTCGTGCGCCTCGGCGGCGAACCGCCGCGCGACCTCCATCGCCTCCTCGAGCATCCCTCCGTCGCGGATGGCGGCGATCGCGCGGTCGAAGTTGGCGCGCGGCCGCACGCCGTCGAAGGCGCGCCGTACGGGGTTGTCGTCGGGCTCGTGCTGGAGGTAGAGGATCGCCGGCAGCGTCAGCGTGCCGGAGCGGAGATCGGAGGCGACCGGCTTCCCCATCGCCTCGGCGTCCCCGGTGAAGTCGAGCACGTCGTCGACTACCTGGAAGGCCATCCCGAGCCTCTGCCCGTAGCGCCGCATCGCCCCGATGGCCCCCTCCTCCGCGCCGGCGACGATCGCGCCCCCCTCCGCCGCCGTCGCGAAGAGCGAGGCCGTCTTGCCGGCGATGCGGTCGAAGTAGCGCTGCACGTCCTCGGAGTACTCGAAGGCCGAGAGGTCCTGCTCGAGCTCGCCGGTCGCCATCACGCGCAGCGTCTGCGCGAAGGCGCGGATGGCGCGGAGGTTCCCCGTCTCGGCGACGAAGTCGGCCGCGTGGGCGAACATGTAGTCGCCGAGCATGACGCTGGGGCCGTTCTGGAAGAGCGCCGCGGCGGTGGGCCGCCCGCGGCGCTCCGGCGAGGCGTCGATCACGTCGTCGTGGACCAGGGTCGCCGTGTGGAGCAGCTCCACGCTCGCCGCGAGCGGCACGAGCCGCTCCGGCTCGTAGCGCCCGAAGCGGCCGGCGAGGAGCGCGACCGCGGGGCGCATCCGCTTCCCCCCGCCGGCGAGGACGGAGCCGAGCATCTCCCGGAGCCAGGGCGCCCCCTCGGCCGCGAGCGAGGCGAGCTTCGCCTCGACGAGCGGGAGGTCGCGCGCGACCGGGCCGTAGAGCGCGGGCGTCTCCGAGGGGGAGCGCCCGCCCGCCGGGACCGCCATCTCTCCCCCCGCCTCCGGCCGCCGGGCGCGGCCGCTCTCAGGTGCCGAGCGTGAAGCCGAAGAGCCTCGCCGCGTTCTCCGAGGTGGCCCGGGCCACCTCGCGCCCGCTCTCCCCCCTCAGCGCCGCGATCTCGCGCACGGTGTAGGCGACGTAGGCGGGTTCGTTCGGACGCCCGCGGTGCGGCACCGGCGCCAGGTACGGGCAATCGGTCTCCACGAGCATAGCCGCGAGGGCGAGCTCGCGCGCCACCGCGCGCCCCCGCGCGTTGCCCGGGTAGGTCACCGTGCCCGGCACGGAGACGAGGAAGCCGAGCTCGACGTAGCGCCGCGCGAGCTCGGGGTCGCCGGCGAAGCAGTGCATCATCCCGATCTCGCGGTCCGGACCCAGGTAGCGGCCGGAGCGCACGGCCCAGGCGCGGAGCTGCTCGTAGCACTCCTCGTCGGCGCCCCGCGCGTGGATGACGACCGGCAGCCCCACCTCGCGCGCGAGCCCGAGCTGCCAGCCGAGCGCGCGCTCCTGGTCGGGCCTGGGCGAGAGCCCGCGGTAGTAGTCGAGCCCGATCTCGCCGACCGCGGCGAGCTCGCCGCTCGCGGCGCCCGCAGCCACCAGCGCCTCGAGCGCCTCCCGCTCGTCGTCGAGGCGCGAGGCGGAGTGGGGATGGAGTCCGGCGGCGGCGTGGACGCGGCGCTCCGTGCGCGCGAGCCGGAGCGCGGCGGCGCTCGTCTCGGCGTCGACGCCGGCCTCGACGATCGCCCGGAGCCCCGCCTCCCAGGCGCGCGCCAGCACCCCGGCGCGATCGCCCGAGAGCTCGGGCGACCAGGAGTGGGCGTGCGCGTCGACGAGCGGGCCGTCGACCCCGGCGGGGGGCGGCCCGGCCGCCCTCACGAGCCGTCGCCGAGGCGCGCCTCTTCCTCGTCGACCAGCGCCTCGTCGAGCTTCGCGAAGAGCGGGCGCGGCTCGGGGAGCGGCGTCCCGGGGGCGACCTCGGTGCGCCGCCACCCCGCGCTCTCGATCCCGCCCCGGTGCCCGAGCATGCGCCACGCCTCGGGGGAGGTGAAGGGGAGGAAGGGCTGGAGCAGGGTCGCGATCGCCGAGATCACGTTGAGCGCGGTGGCGAGCGTCTCGGCGGCGTGCGCGCGATCCTCGCGGACCGCCGCCCAGGGGGCCCGCTCCTCGAGGTAGCGGTTCGTCTCGCCGGCGAGCGCCATCGGCACGCCGAGCGCGGCGCGCAGCCGCACCCCCTCCAGGTGGTCGGCCGCCTCCTCGAAGGCGGCGTCGGCGCGCTCGAGCAGCGCGCGCGAGGCCGGGGCGAGCGAGGGGGGCGCCCCGGGCGCGCGCCCCTCGAAGTGCCGGCGCGTGATCGTGAGCACGCGGTGCACCAGGTTCCCCCAGCGCGCGAGCAGCTCGTCGTTCACGCGCCGCACGTAGTCGGCCCAGGTGAAGTCGGAGTCGGAGGTCTCCGGCATCACCGCCGTCAGGACATAACGGAGCGGATCGGGATCGTGCCGGTCGAGGTAGTCGGGCATCCAGATCGCCCAGTTGCGGCTCGAGGAGGCCTTGGATCCGGAGATCGTCACGTACTGGTTCGCCGGGACGTCGTAGGGGAGGTTGAGGTCGCCGTAGCCCAGGAGCATCGCCGGCCAGATCATCGTGTGGAAGGGGACGTTGTCCTTCCCCTGGAAGTAGATCGTCCGGCAGGAGGGGTCGAGCCAGAAGGCCTTCCAGGCCTCGGGGTCGCCGGAGCTCTGCGCCCACTCGCGCGTCGCCGAGAGGTAGCCGATCACCGCCTCGAACCAGACGTAGATGCGCTTCTGCCCGTAGCCGTCGACGGGGACCGGGATCCCCCACTCGATGTCGCGCGTGATGGCGCGGTCGGTGAGCCCCTCGCGCAGCTGCCCGAGGGTGAAGTTGCGCACGGCCGGACGCCAGTGCTCCTGCTCCTCGACCCAGGCGAGCAGCCGCTCGGTGAAGGCCGGCAGCCGGAGGAAGAAGTGCGTCGAGGAGCGCGGCTCCGGCGTCGCGTCGGAGAGGCGCGAGCGGGGGTTCACCAGCTCGAGGGCGTCGAGCGTCGAGCCACAGGCGTCGCACTGGTCGCCGCGGGCGCCGTCGTCGCCGCAGCGCGGGCAGCTCCCCTCCACGTAGCGGTCCGGCAGGAAGCGCCTCACGACGGGGTCGTAGAGCAGCGTCTGCTCCGCCTCGTGGAGGAAGCCGCGCTCGCGGAGGCGCAGGAAGATGTCCTGCGCCACGGAGACGTGGTTCTCGGTGTCGGTCGAGGTGAAGAGGTCGAAGGAGATCCCGAAGCGCTTCCAGGTGTCGAGGAAGCTCTCGTGGTAGCGCAGGAAGACGGCCTCGGGGGTCGTGCCCTCCTGCTCTGCCCTCACCGTCACCGGCGTGCCGTGCGCGTCGGAGCCCGAGACCATCAGCGTCCGGTGCCCGCGCATGCGGTGGTACCGCGCGACGATGTCGGCCGGCAGGTAGGCGCCCGCGATCTGCCCGGCGTGCAGCGGGCTGTTCGCGTAGGGCCAGGCGACGCAGATGAGGACGGTCGGGGCGCGCTCTCCCTCGGGCATCGGTCGATGGTAGCAGCGTCTCCGGCTGTGCTATATCGGGGCGCGCGGAGCGGGGGGATCGCGCGGCGGCGGGGGCTCGTTGCGTCCTCCCGGGCGCCGCCGTACCATCGGCTCCACGAACCGTCTCGGGCGGGCCCGGAGGGCTCGCCGGGGGGGAGGACCGGAGAGATCGCCGGGTGATCCGAGCGAGCGTGATGTGTCAGGACCCCGCCGGAGGCCGGTGGGGTCCTCGCGTATCTGCGGCGCCCCGCCGGGCGACGCGCGGCGGGCGATGATGGAATCGCGACGGCCCCCGGGAGCGGGGGCCGTCGGCTTTTCCGGGGGGCCGGGGAGGGCGTGCGGGGCACGCGGAGTGCGGAGGGGTGGAGAGCGATGACGACGGAGACGCGCCTCGGGCCGGCCCGGACCGGCGATGCGGCCGGCGATGCGGCCGCCGAGGCGCCGCGCAAGGAGCTGGAGCAGGCCTGGGGCTTCGACGACGTCGCCATCGTGCCGGGCGCGGTGACGACCAACCCGGAGCTCGTGAGCACCGCCCTCACGCTCGGCGAGCGGAGCTTCGAGCTGCCGATCCTCGCCTCGGCGATGGACGCGGTCGTCGATCCCGCCTTCGCCGCCGAGCTCTCGCGCTCGGGCGGGCTCGCCGTGCTCAACCTGGAGGGGGTGCAGGCCCGCTATGAGGACCCCGGGGCGGTGCTGGCGGAGATCGCGTCGGCGGGGGCGGAGGAGTCCACCGCCGTCATCCAGCGCGCCTACGAGCCGCCGATCCGCGACGACCTGGTCGGCCGCCGCGTCGAGGAGATCCGCGCCCGCGGCGGCGTCGCCGCCGTCTCCGCGACCCCCCAGAACACGAAGCGCCTCGCGCC
>DAOULG010000086.1:0-16519 GCA_034420495.1 Dehalococcoidia bacterium | reverse complement strand
GACGCCCCGGCGCCGACCGCCGAGCCGCGCCGCGGCCGCGGCCGCCGCGCGGCGCCGCGCGCCGGCGCCGCGCGGGAGAATGACGACCTGGAGCCGCGCATCCGCTCGCGGCTCTCCGACCTGCAGGTCGCCACGAACTACGAGATCGTGGCTCCCGACTACCGCGTGGGCGGCGTCGGCTGAGCGACGGCGTCGCGCCTAGCCGCGGACGGGGACGCCCGGCTGCCAGACGCCCCCGTCGGGCCCCCACTCCCGCTTCCAGATCGGCGCTCGCTCCTTGACGCGGTCGACGAGGCGGGACGCCGCCCGGAACGCCTCCTCGCGGTGTGCTGCCGAGACCGCCGCCACGATGGCGACCTCGCCGACCTGCAGCATGCCGATCCGGTGGTGCACGGCGACGCCGTGCAGCGGGCACCCGGCCTCCTCGGCCTCGCGGCGCACCTCCGCGACGACGCGGGCGATCTCGTGCTCGGCCATCTCCCGGTACGACTCGTACTCCAGCCGCTCGACGGCACGCCCCTCGTGGTGATCGCGGACGATCCCCTCGAAGATCACGACCGCCCCGGAGGCGTCGCTCCGGACGAGCTCCCGGAGCGAGGAGGCGTCGAGGGGCTCCGGAGTCACCAGCACCGGGGCCGCCGAGATCTCCCGGCCGCCGCCGGCGACGGGAGGGATGAGGGCGACGCGGTCGCCGTCGTGGAGGAGGGTCGCCGCGCCCCGCGCGTATTCCTCGTTGACCGCGATCGCGACCCCGTCCAGATGCGGCGCGAGCGCGGGGTGGCGTTCCGCCAGTCGGGCCCGCAGCTCGTCGAGCGGGACCGTCGTCCCCTCGAAGGCCTCGATCAGCTCGGCCCCCGCGACCTCGCGCAGCGCGGCGAAGAGGCGGATCGTGACCTGCACTCGTCCCTCCCGGCACCCTCCTCCAGTATAGGAGCGCGTGGGCCCGGGGCCGCGCGTGCCCTGCGCAACCGGCGGCCCGCGGGGAGCCGCCGCAGCGACCCGCGGCGCCCCCCGCGGAGCGGACCGCGACGCCGCGCTGCGGTACCGTGTTGGGTAGGGGCGCTGGGGGGTGACCGGGCCGGCGCCGGGGTCGGGATGAGGGTGATCGCATGACAGCCACGTCGAGCCAGCAGGTCCGGGGGAGGGATGCTCCGCGCGAGCCGGCGCTCGTCGATGCCGACCCGGCGGTGGCGCAGGCGATCTCCCGCGAAGAGGAGCGCCAGCGGACGACCCTCGAGATGATCGCCTCGGAGAACTTCACCTCGCGGGCCGTGCTGGAGGCGGTCGGGAGCGTCCTCACCAACAAGTATGCGGAGGGCTACCCGGGACGCCGCTACTACGGCGGCTGCCAGTTCGTCGACGAGGTGGAGACGCTTGCGCGCGACCGTGCGAAGGCGCTCTTCGGCATGGAGCACGCGAACGTGCAGCCCCACTCGGGGGCGCAGGCGAACCTCGCCGTCTACGAGGGCCTGCTCGACGCCGGCGACCCGGTGCTCGGGATGGCGCTCGACCAGGGCGGCCACCTCACGCACGGCCACCATGTCAACGCCTCGGGCAAGCTCTATCGTTTCGGCTCCTACGGCGTCGACCGCGAGAGCGAGACGATCGACTACGAGGAGATGCGCCGCGCAGCCCTGGAGCTGCGCCCGAAGATCGTGGTGGTGGGGGCGACGGCCTACCCGCGCGTCATCGACTTCGCGCGCGCACGGGAGATCGCCGACGAGGTGAGCGCCGTGCTGATGGCCGACATGGCACATATCGCCGGGCTCGTCGCCGCGGGCGCACATCCCTCGCCGGCGGGTCACGCGCAGGTGCTGACCAGCTCCACGCACAAGACGCTCCGCGGTCCGCGCGGCGGACTCATCCTCTGCGAGCGGGAGCTGCAGCGCCGCGTCGACCGCGGCGTCTTCCCGGGGCACCAGGGTGGCCCGCTGATGCACGTCGTGGCCGGGAAGGCGGTCGCGTTCGGGGAGGCGGCGACGCCCCAGTTCAGCGCCTATCAGCACCAGACGGTGGAGAACGCGCGCGCGCTCGCCGAGACCCTCTCCTCCGCGGGGCTGCGCCTCGTCTCGGGCGGCACCGACAACCACCTCATCCTGGTCGACGTGCGCCCCAAGGGACTGACCGGCCAGGAGGCCGAGAGCGCGCTCGATCGCTGCGGCATCATCGTCAACAAGAACGCGATCCCCTACGATCCGCTCCCCCCCGCAGTCACCTCGGGCCTGCGCATCGGCACCCCGGCGCTCACGTCGCGGGGCCTCGGGCCCCAGGAGATGAGCCGCGTCGGCGAGCTGATCGCCTCCGTCCTGGAGGCGCCCGCCGACGAGCGTCTCGCCGCGCGGGTCCGCGGCGAGGTCTCCGAGATCTGCGCAGAGCACCCGGCACCGGGGCTCCCGCTGCCGTAGGGGTGTCGACCGCAGGCCTGCCGCGTGCGTTTGCGGCGCGGCCGGGCGGCGCGGCATGATGGGGCACCTCCCCGAGTCGGGGACCGCAGGAGTCGGCGCCCGGAACGGCGCGCGCGCTCACCCACCGGAGGATTCGCATGGACTGGGACGACACACAGGAGCAGGCGGTGTTCCGCAGCGAGGTGCGGACGCTGATCGAGGAGAAGGTGCCGGTTCGCTACCGCGAGATGGCGCAGCGCAATCACCGGGAGATGGGCTATCCGTGGGCGCAGGACCGCGCCTCGGGGGAGCCGGAGCGCGAGCAGGCCGCGCAGGAGTGGTTCGAGGCGATCTCCGCCAAGGGCTGGCTCGCCCCGCACTGGCCGAAGGAGTACGGCGGCGGCGGCTTCACGCCGATGGAGCAGTACATCTACAACGCGGAGCTGGCGACGGCGAACGTCCCGGCGCCGGGCTCCAACGTCGGGATCGGCATGCTCGGGCCGGCGCTCATCGTCCACGGTACGGATGAGCAGAAGGAGCGCTTCCTCCCGCCGATCCTGAAGGGAGAGGTCGTCTGGTCGCAGGGCTTCTCGGAGCCGGCCGCCGGCTCCGACCTCGCCTCGCTGCAGACGCGGGCGGTGCGCGACGGCGACGAGTACGTCGTGAACGGCCAGAAGATCTGGACCAGCCACGCCCACTACGCCGACTGGGTGCTCCTGCTCACCCGCACCGACCCGCAGGCTCCGAAGCACCGGGGCATCTCGTTCCTCCTGCTCGACATCCGCTCGCCCGGCGTCTCGGTCCGTCCGATCATCGACATGGCCTGGGGCCACGAGGTGAACGAGACCTTCTACGAGGACGTCCGCGTTCCGGTCGACCAGATGGTGGGCGAGGAGAACCGCGGCTGGTACGTCGCGATGACCCTGCTCGACAACGAGCGCTCGAACGTGACCGGGGCGATCATGATGGAGCGCCAGATCCAGCGCCTCATCGATGACATTCACGGTCCGGTGGCGGGGCGCTCGCGCGTCGGCCGGTACGACGCCCTCCGCCAGGAGATCGCCGAGCGCTTCGTCGAGGCCGGCGTGATGATGAACTTCTCGCTCCGCATCATCACCATCCAGGCGGCGAACCAGGTGCCGAACTACGAGGCGTCGGTGGCGAAGATGTTCGGCTCGGAGGCCGCGCAGCGCATGGCCCGCACCGGGATGAAGGCGTTCGGGCTCTACGCCACCCTCTGGGATCACGAGGACGCGCTCGTGCCGATGGAGGCCTCGTTTACCCGCAGCTACGTGCGTTCGGTGCCCGGCACGATCGCCGCCGGCAGCTCCGAGATCCAGCGCAACGTGATTGCCACCAGGGGCCTCGGCCTCCCGCGCGGGTAGTCGGCGCGCGGGCCGCGACATCACCGGCTCCCGGCGCCGCTCCGCCGCATCGGAGCGCCGGGACGGGGGCCGGTCGCCGTTGACCGGGGGGAAATGCCGGTCCTAGACTGGCTGTCGCGGCGGGCGTCTCTCGTTCCGTGCGCCTGCCCGGTTGCTGCGATGCGGCGCCGGGCAGCGTTGTGTTGGGCGGGTGCGCCGGGGGGCGCGCCTGCTGTGCCCCGTGCCGCGTGTAGGGAGTCCCGGTGAACGACTACGAGATGGTGTACATCGTGAGTCCGCGCCTCTCCTCGGAGGAGGCGGAGCGGGCCACGGCGTGGGTCGACGGGCTCATCCGCGACGGCGGCGGCGAGCTGCTCTCCACCGACGTGTGGGGCCGCAGGCGCCTCGCCTACCCCATCAAGCACCAGTTCGAGGGCACCTACGTCTACAGCACCTTCCGCCTCGAGCCCCAGGCGACGCGCCGCATCGAGTCGGAGCTCGCCCTCTCCGAGAACGTGCTCCGGCACCTGATGGTTCGCGGCATCGTGGAGGGGGGGAAGCCGGAGCCGCAGTCGGCGCGGGTCATGGCGGCCGGCCGGCCGGGCCCCGCCGCCCGGTCGCAGCCCTCCCCGCCGGCGGAGACCGGCGCGGAGGCGGAGCCTCCGACCGCTCCGGATGACGGTGCGCCCGGCGACGCCGGCCCCGCGGCCCTCTCGGACGCCCCGGCGGAGGAGGGGATCCCGCCTGTCATGGACGGCGCGGCGCGGGGGGATGGGGACCCGGCTTCCCCCGACGCCCCGGCGGAGGACGCGGTCACGCCGGAGGCGACCCTCCCCGCGGGTGACGCGGAGCCGGACGGCGCCGACCCCGAGGCTCCCTCCGACGCCGAGGCCGGATCCCCGGCGGGATCTGAGCCCGGGGCGGAGCGAGAGCCGGCCGGCGTCGAGTAGATGATGCGCGAGGACGCCCGCTGCGGCGTTGGCGGGGGGGAGCTCCCCGCAGGAGATCACCGATGCTGAACAAGTGCATGATTATCGGAAACCTCGGCGTCGACCCGGAGATGCGCTACACGGCGAACGGGACGGCCGTCACCACCTTCCGCGTCGCCACGCACCGGCAGTACTCCGGCCCCGACGGGGAGAGGCGCGAGGAGACGGAGTGGTTCTCCGTCGTGACCTGGGCCCGGCTCGCGGAGACCTGCAGCCAGTACCTCTCGAAGGGCCGCTAGGTCTTCGTCGAGGGTCGGATGCGGACCCGCTCCTGGGAGGGTCAGGACGGTCAGACGCGCTACCGGACGGAGCTGGTCGCGGAGACCGTGAAGTTCCTCGGCGGCCGCGACGGCGGCGGTGGTGCCCAGGAGCCCCTCGGGGGCGTCCCGGTCGGCCGCGATGCGGACGGTGACGTCGACCCGGACGATCTGCCCTTCTAGGGGACGGCGGCGGTCGCCGCGTAGGTGACGACGAGGCGGTCCGGCGTCGGACCGCGTCGAGAGTAGGGAGCGGCGGTGACGAACGAGAGAGAGAGGTCGGCGGTCCGCTCCGAGCGATCGGAGCGCCCCGACCGCGGGGGCCGGGGAGGTCGCGGGGGCGGGCGTCGGCCCCGCCGGCGGGGGTGCGAGTTCTGCGGCGAGGACGCCCGACAGGTCGACTACAAGGACACGGCGATGCTCGCCCGCTACCTCACCGAGCGCGCGAAGATGGACGCCCGGCGCAAGGGCGGTGCCTGCGCGAAGCACCAGCGCGTCGTCGCCCGGGCGATCAAGCGGGCCCGCTTCCTCGCGCTGCTCCCCTATACGGCGGAGCACGTGCGCATCTCGGGCGTGAACCCGGTCCGGCGCTAGCCCCCCGATCCCTGGCGGGTGGCGACTCGCTCGGTCGGCGTGGGACAGGGGGCGCGAGCCGGTGGCCGGTAGCCGCGCGGTCCGGATCAGTGCGCGCGAGCAGCGCGAGCGCGACGCGCGTCGCGAGCGCCGGATCGTGCTCGGGGCCGCGGGCGTCCTGCTCGTGGCGCTGCTGGTCGTGATCGCCGGTCTAGTGACGACCCAGTACCTCCCGCCCCGCGCCCGCGTCGCCACGATCGGGGGCGAGACCGTCTCCGCGTCGACGCTCGTCGATCGCGCCGTCCTGATCTCCATCCTGGAGCCGACGGTCGATGCGCCGCCGATCGACGAGTTCGCCGCCTTCGCCCTCGAGCGCCTCGCCGACGAGGCGGCGCTCCGCAGCGGCGGCGCCGCCGCGTTCGGCGCTCCCACCGATGAGCAGCGAGCGTCCGAGATGCGTGCGCTGCTGGGCCTCCCCGAGCAGGCGGATGCGGCGGTGCTCGCCGAGGCGCTGGCGGACCTGCTGTGGAGCGCGGAATCGGTGCACGCCTTCGAGGCGCTCGTCGACGCGCGCATCCAGGCGGCCGCGCTGCGCGCGCGCTTCGAGCACGAGCTGCCCGAGGCCGTGCCGCAGCTGCGCCTCCGGCGGATCCGCGTCGCCGACGAGGCGCACGCCGCCGAGCTGCGCGAGCGCGCGCTCGCGGGCGAGCCCTTCGCGGCCCTCGCGGACGAGGCCTCCGTCGAGGCGCGCTCGCTTCCGGGCGGCGATCTCGGCTGGATGCTCCGCGACGGCGTCGACGCCTCCGTCGCGGAGGCCCTCGCGGCCCTCGCTCCCGGCGCGATCACGGAGCCGCTCGCCGTCGGGCCCTTCGTCGAGCTCTACCTTCTGGAGGAGCGGGACGAACGCCGCGGCCTGGATCCCGGGCAGATCGCCGAGCTCGTCGAGGAGCGCCTCGCCGGGTGGCTCGCCGCGGAGCGCGAGCTGGTGGGCGTCGACATCGATCTCTCGCCCGGCGAGGCTACGTGGGTCACGGAGCGATTCGTGAGCCGTCTCGCCGACGCCGCCGGGGGGCCCTGATGGATGCCGCGATCGGGATCGCGCTCCTGGGCGCCGGCACGGTCGGGTCCGGTGTGGCGCGCGCGCTCGAGGAGGGGACGGAGCGCTACTCCTCGCGCGTCGGGCGCCCGCTGGCGCTGCGCGGGGTCCTGGTGCGCGATGCGGGGCGGCCGCGCGACGGTGTGCCCTCCGACCGCCTGACCTCCGACGTCGGCTCGATCCTCGCCGACGGGGGCACGCACCTCGTCGTCGAGCTGATGGGCGGCGAGGAGCCGGCGCGCCAGCACATCGAGAGCGCTCTTCGCTCCGGCCGCCACGTCGTCACCGCGAACAAGGAGGTGATGGCGAAGCACGGCCCCGCGCTGCTCGCCCTCGCGGCGGAGCACGGCGTGCGGCTGCTCTATGAGGCGGCCGTCGGCGGGGGCATCCCGATCATCAGCCCGCTCTCGCGCGATCTGCTCGCCAACGAGATCACCGACGTGACCGCGATCATCAACGGCACCACGAACTTCATGCTCACCGCGATGGCGCAGCGCGCCGCCGAGTACGACGATGTCCTCGCCGAGGCCCAGCGGCTGGGCTACGCCGAGGCGGACCCGGCCGCCGACGTCGACGGAGGTGACGCCGCCTACAAGCTCGCCATCCTCTGCGGGCTCGCCTTCCATGTCGTCGTCTCGCCGGATGCGGTCTCCCGCCAGGGGATCCGCGGGCTCGCCGCGCGCGACTTCGCATACGCGCAGGAGCTCGGCTACGCGATCAAGCTCCTGGCCCAGGGCTCCGTCGTGCGCGGCCCGCAGGGGGACGAGCTGATCGCGACCGTCGCGCCCACGCTGATCGCGAGCGGCGAGCCGCTCGCGTCGGTCGACGGGGTCCGCAACGCCGTCCAGGTCGAGGGCGACCTCGTCGGCCGCGTCCTCTTCGAGGGCGCCGGCGCCGGAGCGCGCCCGACCGCGAGCGCGGTGCTCGCCGACGTCCTCGACGCGGCCCGCGACGTCGCTACCGGGCGGGTTCCCCCGGTGGCGGCACCCTATGCCCGCGCGCGCGTGCGCCCGCGGGCGCAGATCGTCACCCGGCACTACCTCCGGCTCACCGTCGCCGATCGCGCGGGCGTCCTCGCCGGCATCGCCGGCATCCTCGGGCGGCACGATATCAGCCTCGCCTCCGTGATACAGGTGGAGGCGGATTCCCGGGCCCGCACCGCCGAGATCGTGATCACCACGCATCCGGCGGTGACCGGGCGTCTCGACGCGGCGCTGGGGGAGATCGCTGCCGGCGAGGGCGACGTGCCGGAGGTGGGAAGCGTGCTGCCGATCTACGGGGACGGGGGTGCGCGGTGACGGCGGAGCGTGGAGGTGCCGCCCCGGATGCCGCCGATCCGGAGGCCGTGCAGGTTGCGGCCGCCCGCGAGCTCATCGCCCAGCAGGCGGAGGTCGTGCGGCAGCTCCATGCCGAGCACCAGCGGATGCTGGCGGTGCTGCGCACGGAGCTGGATGCCCAGCGCGGCGAGCTGGACGGCGCGCAGCAGCAGATCCAGGTTCTCTCGGGTCGTACCGAGCGCCACGAGGCGGGGCAGCAGCTCGCGCGTGACGCCACCCGCGAGCTCGAGGCGCTGCGCGAGCGTATGGAGACGGAGTCGGCGCAGCGGCGGGAGCTCGCGCAGCGCCTCCTTGCCTTCATCGAGCACGAGCGAGCGGGCGCGGCCGAGCGTGAGGCCCAGCGGCAGGTGCTCGTCGAGCGCGTCCAGACGCTGGCGGAGAGGAGCGAGCTCGGGAGCGATCAGCTGCGCCGCCTGCTGGACGAAGCGGGGTCCCATCAGGCCGCAGCCCTCCGCGTCGAGGAGCGGCTCGCGGAGGTCGAGCGCGAAATCGCGGCAGAACGCGAGGTGCAGCGCCGCGCCGCCGAGCAGATCTCGCGCCTCGCCGCCGCGACCGACTCGCTGCGCAGCGCCGCCGGCGAGATCGAGACGCGCCTCGGCGTGCTCGCGGCCGACTATCGCCAGCTCGGCGACGAGATGGGGTCGCTGCGCGCCACCCAGCGCGAGGATGCGATACTCGTCGACGCCCTCGAGCAGCAGCGCGTGCAGCGGCACCGCGTCGAGGCCCGCCTCGCCGAGCTCGAGGAGCGCCTCGCCCAGGAGAGCGCCCGGCTCGATGCGCAGCACGAGGCGGCGTCGCTGCTGCGCGGCGACGCCGCCGGGCTCTCCGAGCGCCTGAGCATGCTCGACGGCGTCGTGGAGGGGCAGCGGGAGGCGGTGCTCGAGCACGTCCGCCGGAGCGCGGATGCGCAGGCGCAGGCCGCCCGGCGGCACGCCGCGGAGCTCGACCGCGAGGTGCGCGTGGCGAACGAGTTGCTCGCCCGACTCGCCGAGGCTCCCGTCCGGGAGGAGGAGGGGGATCCCCCATCCGGAGAGCGCAGCGCGGAGACCCCGACGTGACGGTCGATCGCCGCGGGCGGGTGGAGGGGGCGCCCGGTCGCTTCATCATGGAGCGCTACCGCGACCTGCTGCCCCTCACCGACCGCACGCCGATGGTCACGCTGGGGGAGGGCGGGACGCCGCTCGTCCGCTCACGCGCGATCGGCGACGAGCTCGGCCTGGACGAGCTCTGGTTCAAGCTCGAGTCCGCGAACCCGACCGGCTCCTTCAAGGACCGCGGCATGGTCGTGGCCGTCGCCAAGGCCGTGGAGGAGGGGGCCCGGGCGGTGCTCTGCGCCTCGACCGGGAACACCTCCGCCTCCGCCGCCGCCTACGCCGCCCGCCACGGGCTCCCGGCCTACGTCCTCGTGCCGAGCGGCCACGTGGCGATGGGGAAGCTGGCGCAGGCGGTGGCGCACGGCGCGGAGGTGGTCGCGGTCGACGGCTCCTTCGACCGGTGCCTGCAGATCGCGCGCGAGCTCGCCGATCGCGACGCGGTTGCGCTGGTGAACTCGGTGAATCCCTACCGGATCGCCGGCCAGAAGACGGCCGCATTCGAGATCGCCGACGATCTCGGCGACGCCCCGGATCTGCTCGCGATCCCCGTCGGGAACGCGGGCAACATCACGGCCTACTGGGCGGGCTTCGTCGAGTACCGCCACCGCGAGCGCTCGCTGAGAACGCCGCGCATGTGGGGCTTCCAGGCAGAGGGGGCGGCGCCGCTGGTGCACGGAGAGCCGGTCGACGAGCCCGAGACCGTGGCCACCGCGATCCGCATCGGGAATCCGGCGTCCTGGCGGGGCGCCATCGCCGCGCGCGACGACTCGGCCGGTCGCCTCGAGGCGGTGAGCGACGAGCACATCCTCGATGCCTACAGGCGGCTCGCCGTGGAGGAGGGCATCTTCTGCGAGCCGGCCTCGGCGGCATCGGTCGCGGGGCTGATGGCGATGGCCCGGGCCGGGGAGAGCCTCCGGGGCCTGGTGGCCGTCTGCGTGATCACCGGCTCGGGCCTGAAGGATCCGGAGACCGCCCTGAGCGTCCCGACCGTGCGCCGGGAGGTGCCGGGGGAATCCGTCGCCGTCGCGCGCGCCCTCGGCTGGAGCTAGCCGGCGCCGGGCGTGCGGGGGCTCATGCTAGGATCCGCCACCGGGGCGCGCCGCCGTCGGAGCGTGGATCGCACTCCGGCCCGAGAGGACGCGAGAGATGACCCTGTCGCTCCCGCGCGGCTCCCTGACGGCGCGGGCCTTCGATGCTCCCGCCCTCGCGGGCCTCTTGCGCGAGCTGCTCGTCGCCGTCGGGGAGGATCCCGATCGCCAGGGTCTCGTCGACACCCCGGAGCGGATGGCGCGCATGTACCAGGAGCTCCTGGAGGGACTCTTCCTCGACCCCGAGGAGGTGCTCGCGGTGAGCTTCGAGGAGGACCACGACGAGATGGTCATCCTGCGCGAGATCCCGTTCTACTCGATGTGCGAGCACCACCTCCTGCCGTTCCACGGGCAGGCGCACGTCGGCTACCTCCCGGACGGCCGCATCGTGGGGCTCTCCAAGCTCGCGCGCGCCGTCGAGATCTTCGCGAAGCGCCCGCAGGTGCAGGAGCGCCTCACCACGCAGATTGCCGACTGCATCGAGCGGGTGCTCGCCGCGCGCGGCGTGGGCGTCGTGATCGAGGCGGAGCATCTCTGCATGACGGCCCGCGGCATCCGGAAGCCCGGATCGCGGATGGTGACCTCGGCGATGCGCGGGGTCTTCCGTCGCGATCCGGAGAGCCGCGCCGAGTTCCTGCAGCTCATCCGCGCGCAGTCGTAGCAGCCCGGTGACGTACTCGCTGCTCGACCGCGCTCCGTCGCCGCTCCGCCGCCGGCCCGTCGTCCGCGACTCCGTCAGCGACGGCGTGGGGCGCGTCGCGATCCTCTCGCTGCACACCTCGCCGCTGGCCCCGCCGGGGGGACCCGTCTCGGGAGGGATGAACGTCTACGTCCGCGAGGTTGCGAGGGAGCTCGGCCGCGTCGGGATCACCGTCGATGTCTTCACGCGCCGCGAGCGGGAGGAGACGCCGGAGGTCCAGCCGATCGCCACGCGCGTGCGACTGGTGCAGATCGAGGCGGGCCCGGCGGTTCCACTGCTCCCCGCGGCGCTCAGCGACCACGTCGACGCCTTCTCCCGCGGCGTTGCCGCCTTCGCGGAGCGCGACGGCTCCTGCTACGACATCGTGCATGCGCACTACTGGCTCTCCGTGCTCGCCGCGGAGCACCTCTCCGAGCGCTGGCGCGTGCCGCATATCGCGATGTTCCACACGCTGGGCGAGGTGAAGCGGCGCGCGCTCGCCGCGCAGCGGGAACCGTCGGTGAGGCTCGCCTCGGAGCGGCGGCTCGTCCACGCGGCCGATCGCATCGTCGTGGCGACCGAGCACGAGGTGGGACTGCTGCGCCGCATCTACGGCGTCGCGCCCGGGCGCACGCGCGTCGTTCCCCTGGGCGTCGACCTGGGACGCTTCCGTCCGCAGGAGGCCCGGAGGGCGCGCGCCGAGCTCGGCCTCTCCCCGGCGTCGCGCATCGTGCTCGCGGTCTGCCGCATTCAGCGGCTGAAGGGGCTCGACATCCTGGTCCGCGCCCTCGCCCAGATCGCGCGGCCCGGGGGCGTGCCCGGGGTCGAGCTCCTCATCGCGGGCGGCGTCGAACAGGCATCGGAGGAGGTGGATCGGCTGCGGGCGCTCGCGGAGGAACTCGGGGTGGGGGAGGGGGTGCGGTTCGTGGGAGCGGTCCCGCACGAGCGCCTGCCTCTCTACTACGCCTCCGCCGATGTGGTTGCCGTCCCCTCCCTCTACGAGTCGTTCGGCCTGGCGGCCGTCGAGGCGATGGCCGCGGGCGTGCCGGTCGTCGCCTCGCGCGTCGGCGGGCTCACCACGACCGTCGAGGATGGGCGCACCGGCTATCTCGTCCCCTGGCACTGTCCCGAGCCCTTCGCCGAGCGCATCGAGCTCCTGCTGCGCAACGAGCCGCTCCGTCGCTCGATGGGGGAGGCGGCCTCGCGCTCGATGCGCCGGTACGCCTGGCACGCCGTTGCCAGGGAGATCGCCGCGCTCTATGCGGAGCTCACCCGCGAACACGCGCGCCCGGCGGCCGCCGGGGGCTGCTGAGCCCGTGGTCGCCGCCTCCCCGCTCGCCGACGCGGCCGATCTCTTCGCCGCGCTCGCCGCGCAGGGGCCGCGGCGGGCCATGGTGGTGATGGCGCACCCCGACGACAGCGAGTTCTCCTGCGGCGGGACGGTCGCGACGCTCACGCAGCAGGGGTGGGAGGTCGACATCGTCGTGGCGACCAGCGGCAACAAGGGCACCAAGGACCCCGCCGTCACGCCGCAGTACCTCGCCGGGGTGCGCGAGGAGGAGCAGCGCCGGGCCGCCGCCATCCTCGGCGCCCGCGAGCCCATCTTCTTCGGCTTCCCCGACGGTGCTCTCCGCAACGACGACGAGCTGCGGGGCCTCGTCGTCCGGCAGATACGCATCCGGCGTCCGGAACTCGTCGTGACGTGGGACGGCTTCCGCCCCGGCTTCAACCATCGCGACCACCGGCGCGTCGGGCGGGCCACCTACGATGCCATCTACCCGGCGGCCGACGATCATCTCTACTACCCGGGACACAAGGAGGAGGAGCTCGAGCCCCACCGGCCGGCCGCGCTCCTGCTCGTCGGGAGCGACGCCCCCGACTTCCACGTGGACGTCGAGCCGGTGCTCAGGACCAAGGTGCGCGCCGTGCTCGCGCACAGCTCGCAGATGGGCGGACGCTCGCCGCAGGACCTGATGCGTCTGTGGCGGGATCGCGCCCGCGAGCAGCGCCGCCAGGCCGCCGGCGCCCCGGGCGGCGAGCAGGAAGCGGATCCGCCTTTCCGCGAGTCCTTCCGCCGCGTGATCCTGAGGCGCTGAGGGCCGGCGACGGCGCCTCCCCGGGACCGGCTGTCGGCGACGCTTCCGCCCCGGACCGACCCCCGGTGCGGCCGCGGGGAGGCCGCCCGCCACGAGTCCCGCGGGTGCCTCCGCCGGGCCCGCGCGCGGGGTGCGGGAGACCGCCTCGCGCATTGACACTGCACGGGGCGAGCCCTAGCATCGATGGTCGCGCTCATCGCGGATGTATTGCGGGACGGCCGTTTGGCCGTGGAGCGGCGAGGACCGGCGACGGCAACCCCCGGAGGGGGCGTCGCGGCTGGCTCCCCGCTTCGCCACTCGGCCGTTCTTGATGCCCGAAACAGCGCGGTGGTGAGGGACGAGGCCGGCGGCGGGCGTCCGCCGCCGAGCCGGCCGTGGAACGAGTGCCGGGAGGCGCGGTGCCGACGATCAACCAGTTGGTGCGCAAGGGGCGGACCTCCACGGGTCGCAAGATGAAGGCGCCGGCGCTGCGCTACCGGCTGAACACGCTGCGTAACCGCGTCGACCGCGAGGGGCGCGGCTCGCCGCAGAAGCGCGGCGTCTGTACTCAGGTGCGCACGGTCACGCCCAAGAAGCCGAACTCCGCGCTCCGGAAGGTGGCGCGCGTCAGGCTCACGAACGGCATCGAGGTCACGGCCTACATCCCCGGCGAGGGCCACACGCTGCAGGAGCACTCCGTCGTCCTGGTGCGCGGCGGGCGCGTCAAGGATCTCCCGGGCGTCCGCTACCACATCATCCGCGGAGCGCTCGACTCGCAGGGCGTGAGCGATCGCAGGCGCAGCCGCAGCAAGTACGGCACCAGGAAGGGCTAACGAGGTGGCGAGGCGCAACCGCTCTCCCCGGCGCCGTGTCTCGCCCGACCCGCGCTACCAGTCGACGCTCGTGACGCGGCTGACGCATCGGATCATGTACAGCGGGAAGAAGAGCCTCGCCGAGCGCATCGTCTACTCGGCCTTCGACACCATGGAGACGCAGACCGGACGCCGCGGCGTCGACATCTTTGAGCAGGCGGTCCGCAACGCGAGCCCCGTCATCGAGGTCAAGCCGCGCCGCGTCGGCGGAGCCACCTACCAGGTGCCGGTCGACGTCCGCCCCGACCGCCGGCTCAGCCTGTCGCTGCGCTGGCTCGTCGACGGCGCCCGTCGCCGCGCCGGGCGGTCGATGGCGGAGAAGCTCGCGGCGGAGCTGCTCGACGCCGCCAACAACGCCGGCGCCGCCGTGCGCCGGAAGGAAGAGGTCCACCGGATGGCGGAGGCGAACCGCGCCTTTGTTCACTATCGCTGGTAGCAGCCGCCTGCACCCCGCCCCCGCCCGACCAGGTGGGGGCGGCGGCTATCAGGCGCCGAGGAAGACGCACGAGATGTCTCGCACCACACCTCTCGACCGTGTGCGCAACATCGGCATCATCGCGCACATCGACGCGGGCAAGACGACCGTGACCGAGCGCGTGCTCTTCTACACCGGGCGGACGCATCGCATCGGCGAGACCCACGAGGGCACCGCCGTCATGGACTGGATGGAACAGGAGCGCGAGCGGGGGATCACCATCACCTCCGCCGCCACCTCGGCCGCGTGGGCCGATCACGAGGTCAACATCATCGATACGCCCGGCCACGTCGACTTCACGGTGGAGGTCGAGCGCTCGCTGCGCGTGCTCGACGGCGGCGTCGTCGTCTTCGACGGCGTCGCGGGCGTGGAGCCGCAGTCAGAGACGGTGTGGCGCCAGGCGGATCGCTACCGCGTGCCGCGGATCTGCTTCGTGAACAAGATGGACCGCGTCGGCGCCGACTTCGAGAACTGCGTCCAGATGATCGTCGACCGCCTGGGCGCGACGCCCATCCCGCTGCAGATCCCCTGGGGGGTCGAGGGCGATCACCAGGGCGTGATCGACCTCATCGAGATGGTCGCCCACGGCTTCTCGGGCGAGCGCGGCACCGACGTCACGACGGAGCCGGTCCCGCCGGAGTACCGGGACCGCGCGGAGGCTGCGCGCGAGGAGATGATCGAGCGCATCGCCGAGAACGACGACCAGCTCATGGTCTCGTTCATCGAGGGGCACGAGATCGGGAGCGTCGAGCTCCGCAAGGCTATACGGCGCGCGACGCTCACGACCGCGATCGCGCCGGTGCTCTGCGGCGCCGCGCTGCGAGACAAGGGCGTGCAGCCCCTGCTCGACGCGGTGATCGACTTCCTCCCGTCGCCGCTCGACGTGCCCCCGGTCGTGGCGCACCACGTCGACGACCCGGAGAGGGCGGAGGAGCGCCCTCCCGATCCGGATGAGGCGGTGACGGCGCTCGCCTTCAAGGTGGTCGCCGATCCCTTCGTCGGGCGGCTCGTCTTCTTCCGCGTCTACTCGGGCGTGGTGCGGTCGGGGGATCAGGTACTGAACGCCACGCGCGGCCGTCGCGAGCGATTCGGCCGCATCATGAAGATGCACGCCAACTCGCGCGAGGAGGTGACCGAGGTCTACCCCGGCGACATCGCCGCCGCCATCGGCCTCAAGGAGACCTTCACCGGCGACACCATCTGCGACCGGGCGCGGCCGATGCTGCTCGAGGCGATCCGCTTCCCGGACCCGGTGATCTCCGTGGCGATCGAGCCCAAGACGCGCGAGGACCAGCAGCGGATGGGGGATGCGCTCCAGCGCCTCGCCGAGGAGGATCCGACCTTCCGCGTGCGGCTCGACGAGGAGACCGGGCAGACCGTGATCTCCGGGATGGGCGAGCTGCACCTCGAGGTGATCGTCGACCGCATGCGTCGCGAGTTCCGGGTGGGCGCCAGCGTCGGGCGGCCGCAGGTCGCCTACCGCGAGACGATCACCCGGCCGGCCACGGCCGAGGGGCGCTTCGTGCGCCAGACCGGGGGCCGCGGACAGTACGGAGTCTGCACGCTCGAGGTCGCGCCCCAGGAGGCCGGCGCGGGCTTCCGTTTCGAGGATCGCATCGTGGGCGGCGCCATCCCGCGCGAGTACATCCCGGCGGTGCGCCGCGGTGTCGAGAACGCGCTGAACTCGGGGCCGAAGGCGGGCTACCCGGTGGTCGACGTGCACGTCGCCCTGACCGACGGCGCCTACCACGCGGTCGACTCCTCCGAGATGGCCTTCGAGACGGCGGGCTCGATGGGGGTGCGCTCCGCCCTCCAGAAGGCCGCGCCGGTCCTGCTCGAGCCGGTGATGCGACTCGATGTCGTGACGCCGGAGGAGCACCTCGGTGACGTGATGGGCGACATCACCGGCCGGCGGGGCGCCGTGCAGGGGTCGGAGGCGCGCGCCAACACGCAGATCGTGCGGACGATGGTGCCGCTCGCCGAGACCTTCGGCTACTCGACCGACTTGCGATCGATGACACAGGGTCGCGCGACCTACTCGATGCAGTTCGACCACTACGCGCGGGTGCCGGAGCAGCTCGTCGAGGAGATCGGCGGCCGCGCCCGGGGGAACGCCCGGCGGGCCGGATAGGGAACGTCTGGGAGCGTGCGAGGGAGACAGAGGGATGGCGAAGGACAAGTTTGAGCGGACGAAGCCGCACGCGAACGTGGGGACGATTGGTCACGTGGACCACGG
>DAOULG010000085.1:0-4550 GCA_034420495.1 Dehalococcoidia bacterium | reverse complement strand
GCCGTCACGCGGGGAGCGGCCGTCGCGGCGGCGGCGGCCGTCGCAGCGGGGGCCGCCGCCGCGCGGGGAGCGGCGGGGGCGGCGGCGGTCACTTGGCCGGCGTCCTCGCCGCCCGGATCGCCGGCCGCGGCCCAGATGCCGGCCGCCGCGATCAGGACGACCGCCGCAGCCGCGGCGCCCCAGGTCGCCGCGCCGTGCGCGACGATCCCGCCGCGCACGAACATGAAGCGCCGCGGTTCCTGCTCGCCGAGACGCCCCTCCAGGCGATCCCAGAGGTCGTCGGGCGCGCGGAGCTCGGGGGCCTCCTCGCTGAAGTGCTCCCTCAGGCGGCGCTCCATCTCCTGATCGCGTGCGTCGTCAGGCGCCATTGCCGGCCACCTCCATCTCGCCGGAGTGCTCCAGCAGCTCGCGCAGCTGGCGAAGCGCGCGGTGGAGCCGCGACTTGACGGTGCCCTCCCGCACGCCGGCGGAGCGGGCCACCTGCGGGATCGTCAGCTCGGCGAAGTAGCGCAGCACGACGACCTGGCGGTGTTCGGGGCTGAGCCGGGCGATGGCTCGCCGGAGGACCTCGCGGTCCTCGCCCGCCTCGATCTCGTCCTCAGGACCGGGGGTCGCTCCCGGCAGCAGCGACTCCTCGATGGGCACGGTCGCGAGGGTGCGTCTCCGCTGCTGGGAGAGAACGGTGTTCACCAGGATCCGCATCAGCCAGGGCTTCACCGGACGCCCCCTCCGGAAGGTGTGGATGCCGCGCCAGGCCGAGAGGAAGGCCTCCTGGACGTGCTCCTCGGCGTGGGCGGCATTGCCGGTCATCAGGTAGGCGGTGCCGTAGAGCGGGTTCTTGTACCGCTCCACGAGATGGCGGAAGGCGTTCCGGTCGCCGTCCTGGCAGCGCCGGATCGCCTCGTCATCGGTCATGCGCCCCTCACCCTCCGCAACCCGGCCGGGGTGATGCGTGCGCCACACGGCAGGTCGCGCAAGTGCCATCTTGACAGGAGATACGCGTCCGGCCGGGGGATCGTTCCCCGGCGGCCGCGCTGCCCTCACCCGCGCGAGCGGCATCCCCGGCGCGGCATCCCGCGGTGGCGGGCGATCCGGCGGGCGAGCTCGGGGAAGGCGGGGTCGATCTCGTAGCGGTAGCCGTCCCAGTAGCCGTCGCGGCCCGGGTCGAAGCGGCGGGGCGGTGTGGCGCCGTCGAGGGCGAGCCGCTTCATGCGGCGCTCGAGTGCTGCGCGCCCGGAGACGGCCTCACCGGGCGGGACCGGCGGGAGCACGGTGAGGCTCATGGCCTGGTCGACGCGCAGGGTCGGACGGAAGGGATGCTCCCAGACGCGGTGGCCGCCGGTGACGACGATCGGGAGGAGCGGACGCCCGAGGCGGCGTGCGAGGCCGAAGGCCCCGGGCTGGAAGGCGATCTCGATGCCGAGAATGGAGCCCTGGGGGAAGAGGAGAACGCTGTCCCCGGCCTCGACGGCGGCGCGGGACTCGCGATACAGGGCACGGGCGGCGTGGACCGGGCGCTCGGGGCGGATGAGGAGGTGCCCTCCCCGCGCAAGCTGGCCGCCCAGGAACGGGAAGCTCACGAGCTCGTCACGGGCGACCGCGGTGAGCGAGAGGGGGAGGTGGAGGAGGGCGAGTCCATCTGCGAAGCCCTCGTGGAGGGAGGCGACCACGTACCGCTCCTCCGGATCGATGTACTCGAGACCGCTGATGCAGATGCGCAGGCCGAGGAGGCGGGCGGCGAGCCGGGCCCACCAGCGCTCGGCCGCCCGGCGGGCCGCCCGGCGGTGGATGCGCGCGACGGCCCGCTCCGGTAGCGCCACGGTCAGCCACAGGATGAACCTCGCGGGGCCGAGGAGGATGAGGACCGCCGCACAGACCCGGAGCCAGTCCCGTGCGGAGTCGACGGTGATGCGGCCGCCGAGGAGCGCGCGGGGGGCCCCCGCGGCGAAGCGGGGGAGGTCAGGCGTCATCGGCGCCGGCGGGCGTGGCCCGGGCGGCGCGCGAGAGAGCGCGCCGGAGCGCCTCTTCGTCGGGGACGACACCCTGGGTGAGGATCGCGCCATCGATCGTCACGACGGGCGGGTGCCAGCCGCCGCGGCGCAGGGCGTCGAAGAGGTACGTGAACCAGGGCCTGATGCGCACCTCGACGCCGGGCAGCTCGGAGGCGACGCGCTGGACCAGGCGAACGGTGAGGTCGCACTCCCTGCACAGGGCGTGAGGGATCGTGAAGAAGAGCTGCCGGCCGGTCATCGGGTAGACGGTCACGACGGTCGCGACCGGCGCGGATCCCGGTGAGTCCGTCATAGGTCGAGGGTACGCGAGCGGGCGGAGGTGCGCCCCCATCGCCGCCGGAGCAGAGGTGCGCGCGGCCGCTCCGCACACCGGGCCGGAGGCATCCGCCCTGCGGGGGACCGCGACGAGGAGACGCCTCCACGGCGCGCTCGGCGGCATGTTGAGTAGGGAACAGATGTTCTGTTACTCTCGCCTGCCACCCGCCCGGAGAAGGAGATGCCGTGGCACGCGGGCGCCGGGAACTCGAGCCCGGCTACATGGAGCGCCGGGACGAGTTCGAGCGGCGGCGCGCCCGGTGGGAGGCGCGCCTGCCGATCCCCCGGGCGCCGCGCGGCTCCCCGCCGCCCCTCTCCGACGAGGCGTGGGACGGCGTCCCGTACGTGGAGCTGCACGCGCACAGCCACTACTCGCTGCTGGAGGGCGCCTCGAGCCCGGACGAGCTGGTGCGCCGCGCCTCCGAGCAGGGTCACGCGGCGCTCGCGCTGACCGATCACGACGGGATGTTCGGGGCGATGGAGTTCGCACAGGCGGCGCGCGCGGCCGGCATCCGGCCCCTCACCGGCCTGGAGCTGACCCTCTCCGAGCCGGCGTCGGCGCGCGACGCGGGCAAGGAGGTGCGCTCGCACCTCACGCTGCTCGCCGAGAGCCGGCAGGGATACGCCAACCTCTGCCGCCTCTCCAGCGCCGCCTTCGGGCTCCGGGAGAGGGATCCGCGAGCGCGGGAGGAGCGGCGCCTCGATCCGGTGCTCCCGATCGCCCTGCTCGGCCGCCACGCGGAGGGGCTGATCGTGCTGACGGGCTGCCGCGAGGGGCGCATCCCCTCCCTCGTGGCGGCGGGGCGCACGAGCGAGGCGGTCGCGGCCCTCGAGCGCCTGATCGCCTGGTTCGGCGCGAACCAGGTCTTCGTCGAGCTGCAGGACAACCACGTCCGCGGCGACCGGCCGCGCAACGAGGCGCTGGTCGCGCTCGCGGAGCGCTCCGGGGTGGGCGTGGTCGGGACCGGCAACGTGCACTACCACGAGCGCGAGCGCCACCGGCTGCAGGACGTGCTGGTCGCGATCCGCCACCGCGCCACCCTCGAGGAGTGCCACGCCGAGCGCCGGCCGAACGCCGAGTTCTGGCTGCGCAGCCCGAAGCGGCAGGCGCAGCGCTTTGCGCGCTACCACCCGCAGGCGGCTGAGAACACGGTGCGCATCGCGCGGCGCTGCCGCTTCGACCTGACCGAGGACCTCGGCTACCGGCTCCCCGCCCCGCCGCTCCCCGACGGCACCACGCCGGAGCTCGCGCTGGAGCGGCTCTGCCGCGAGCGGCTCCGGGAGCGCTACCGCACCCCGGCCGCACGCAGCCGGGCGCAGGAGCAGCTGGACGAGGAGCTGCGCCTGATACGGCTGCACGATCTCGCCGGCTTCTTCCTCATCTACCACGAGGTCTTCCGGCTCGCGGAGGAGGTCGCGAGCGAGGTGCGCGGGGCGGGCACCGCGCGCAGCCGCACGCAGCTGCCGCCCGGACGCGGCCGGGGCTCCTCGGTCGCCTCGATCGTCTGCTACCTGATCGGGCTCTCCCACATCGACCCGGTGCACCACCGCCTCTTCATCGGGCGATTCCTGAACGAGGAGATGCACTCCCTCCCCGACATCGATCTCGACTTCCCGCGCGACATCCGGGCGGAGCTCATCGAGCGCATCCACGAGCGCTGGGGTCACGAGCGCACGGCCCTCGTCGCCACCTTCGCCACCTACCGGCCGAGGAGCGCGATCCGCGACGCCGGCAAGGCGCTGGGGCTGCCGCAGGCGGAGCTCGACCGCCTCGCCCGGCTCGCGGGGCCGCACGACGGGGCCGACCGGATCCCGGAGGAGATCGAGCGCTCCCCGCACTTCCGGGACCGCGCCCGGGCGCGCGGATGGACGCAGCTCGCAGATCTGGCGCAGCAGCTGGAGGGGATCCCGCGCCACCTCTCGCAGCACCCCGGCGGGATGGTGATCGCCTCCGGCCCGCTCATCGACTGCGTGCCCTGCCAGCCGGCGGCGATGCCGGGTCGCTACCTCTGTCACTGGGACAAGGACTCCGTCAGCGACGCGCGGATGGTGAAGATCGACTTCCTCGCGCTCGGCATGCTCTCGGTCGTCGAGGAGGCGGTGGAGC
This sequence comes from Dehalococcoidia bacterium, assembly GCA_034420495.1. Taxonomy (GTDB): domain Bacteria; phylum Chloroflexota; class Dehalococcoidia; order UBA2979; family UBA2979; genus VYDC01. Next base: position 116 of record DAOULG010000085.1, on the reverse strand, counting down.
TCATCGCCTCCGGGCGCGGCCGCATCGTCGATCTCTCGCGGATCGACTTCGAGGACCAGGCGGTCTACGACGCGATCTGCCGCGGCGACACCGTCGGGGTCTTCCAGATCGAGTCG
>DAOULG010000084.1:0-2175 GCA_034420495.1 Dehalococcoidia bacterium | reverse complement strand
CGGCGCCGAGCGCTGCGAGCGGCGCCGCGCCGCCGCCGCGGCCGCGCGGGATGCGCGGCGCGCCGCGGCGGGCGGGGGGCGGCTCGGCGAGCGTGAAGGGGCGCGGCGCCCGGAGCCCGTCGCGCCCGGCGGCGCCGAGCGCGCGCAGCGCATCCCTCACCTCCCGCATCCCCTCGAGGGCGGCGCGGGCCTCCCCGGCCGAGGCGAGCTCACGTTCGACCGCCTCCCTCGCCTCCTCCCCGAGCTCGCCGTCGAGGTAGCGCGACAGCCGCTCGTCGCGCTCCTCGGCGGGCGTCGCCGCGGGGAGGCCGCCTCCCCGCGCCGGCATCCCGAGCCGCCGCCGCCACGCGCGCATCATCTCCATCCCTCCAGACGACCGGGAGCGCCTCCCGGTTCCCCGGGGGCGCCCAGGAGGTCCCGCAGCCGGGCGCGGGAGCGCGCGAGCCGGGACTTGACCGTGCCCGGCGCGGCGCCGGTCGCCCTCGCCACCTCCGCGTGGGGCAGCCCGTGCACGTCGGCGAGCAGGATGGTCATGCGCCACGCGTCGGGGAGGGTCGCGAGCGCCCGCTCGAGCGCCGCGCGGAGCTCCGCGCGGCCCGACTCGGAGAGGGCCTGCTCCTCCGGCGTCGGCGCCTCGTCCGCGGGCTCGCGCCGGAGGGCGTCGGGATCGCCGCCCGAGTCGAGCGATCGCTCGGGGCGCCGCCTGCGGCGGCGCAGCTCGTCGCGCGCGGCGTTCGCGACGATCGTCAGCAGCCACGAGCGGACCGAGCCGCCGCGGAAGCGCGCCAGGGAGCGGTAGGCGCGCAGGAAGGCCTCCTGGGCGGCGTCCTCCGCCGCCGCGCGCTCGCCGAGGAAGCGGTAGGCGAGCCCGTAGACGGCGTCCTGGTGGCGCAGCACGACGCGGTTGAAGGCGGCGAGATCGCCCCCCTGCGCGCGGCGGAGCTCCTCGGCGTCCCCCGGGCCGTCCGTCTCCGCCGCGGGTCCCGTGCCGCCGCCGCGATCGGACATCTGCCGGCCACCCCCGTGCTCCGCGGCTCGCGCGGCCCCAGGGCGCGAGCGTAGCATCGGCCCGGCCCGCGGGGTCCCGGGCCCTGGAGGCGAACGATGCCCGTGGCGGCGGCTCGCGATCTTCTCGCTGCGGCGGAGCGGGGCGGCTTCGCGCTCCCGGCCTTCAACGTCTCCGCCTCCGGGATGGCGCTCGGCGTGCTCGACGCGGCGGCGGAGCGCCGGGCCGCGGTGCTGCTCCAGCTCACCGCCGCGAACGCGGAGGCGATGGGCGGGCTGGAGCCGGCGGCCGCGCACCTTCTGGCGCTCGCCCGCGGCGCCGCGACCCCGGTCGGGATCCACCTCGATCACGGCGCCGACCTCCACTCGCTCCGACGCGCCCTCGCCGCGGGATGCACCTCCGTGATGTTCGACGGCTCGACCCTCCCCTACGGGGAGAACGTGCGGGAGACGCGGCGCGCCCGCGTGGTCGCCGACGCCTCGGGCGTCGTGCTCGAGGCGGAGCTCGGCCACGTCGGCGGCGACGAGCCGGGGGTGGTGACCTCCGAGAGCGAGCTCACCGATCCGCACCGCGCCGCCGACTTCGTCTCGGCGACCGGCGTCGACGCGCTCGCCGTCTCCGTGGGGACGGCTCACGGCCGCTCGGGCGCCGTCGAGATCCCGCTGCTGCTCGAGATCCGGCGGCGCACCGGGGAGCTCCCGCTCGTCCTGCACGGCGGATCCGGGGTCGCGCCGGAGGCTCTCTCCGCCGCGATCGCCGCCGGCGTGCGCAAGGTCAACATCTCGCGGGAGATCCACCGCGCCTTCGCTGAGGCCCTCGCTGAGGCCCTCCCGGAGGCGCTGCGCGCCGGCCGGGATGATCCGCGCCCGGCGATGGCCGCCGCGCGCTCGGCGGTCGCGGCGGTGGCGGGGCTCCGCATCGAGGCCCTCGGGGCGACCGCCTCCGCGCCCTGAGGGGCCGGCGGCCGCGGCGTATACTGGGCCCGTGGAGCAGAACCCCGTCCCGGGGACCGCGCACCCGGATCTGCCCGGTGCTCCGCGGCCGCCCGCCGAACCGGCGTCCGAGCGACTCCCCCCCGCGGGCGGCGCCGCCGCGTTCCCGCACACCCCGCCCGCGCCGCCGCGCCGCAGCCGCCGCGCCGCCTCGCGCCCGCGCCGCCGGTGGGCGGG
>DAOULG010000083.1:0-1935 GCA_034420495.1 Dehalococcoidia bacterium | reverse complement strand
GTCCTGGGTGATGGTGTTGGCCGTCCACCCCTCGAGGAAGCTCCCGACCGGGCGCATGATCTCGCGGCCGTCGCGGCGCCTCGTCATCAGGAAGGCGCGGTTCTGGCTCCAGTTCGCGATGAAGGAGCGGATCTCCTCGCGGAGCGCGTCGGCATCGGCGCCCGGCACCTCGCGTTCGCTCTCGTAGGTCTCGCCCACGGCGGCCCCTCCGTCCCCTCGCGCCGGGAGCGTCCCGGCCCCGCCCGGCCGCGCGCCGGGCCCTCAGCGCTCCGGGCCGAAGGCCCCCTCGCGCAGCACCACCGGGTGGAGCCCCTCGGCGAAGCCCTCGGCGCGCAGGTAGCGCGGCGTGACCGAGATGAGGAGCGGCCTCCAGCCCTCGTCGTCCGCGTGCGGGTCGCCGCGGCCGGTGACCTGGCGCCTGCGCTCGTAGAAGGCGTCGAGGGCCGCGCGATCCTCGATCAGATCCGCGCGGCCCTCCACCCAGACGTTCCTCAGGTGCGGCGCCGGCGACGTCGTCTGGTACGGCTCGAGCCCCACGAAGAGATAGCCGGCGGTCGGACGGCGCCGGACGTGCCCGGTCTTGACGTGAACGGCCTGCGTGATGGTGTGGATGCGCCAGCCGTCGACGAAGGCCGCCACCGGGCGGCTCACCGGCCGCCCGTCGCGGCGGAGGGTCACCAGGTAGGCGCAGCGGGCCGACGCGTCGGCGATGAAGCGCTGGATGGCGTCGGCGTGCTCCGCGGCCGCCTCGGGCGGCACCTCGCGCTCGCGCTCGTAGACCTCGGCCCCGCGCAGCATGCCGCCTCCCCGCCGCCGGCCGACCATAGCAGGCCGGGCGGCTCCGGCTCACCCCGCCCCGGGGGCGGCGAACGCCTCGGGCGGCTCGCCCGCACCCCACCACTCGATCTCGGGGACGAGGCGCACGCCGGAGTGCGCGAGGACGCGGCGCCCCACCTCCGCCATGAGCTCCGCGACGTCCGAGGCGCTCGCCGCGCCGTCGTGCACGATGAAGTTCGCGTGCAGCTCGGAGACGCGCGCCCCGCCGACGGCGAGCCCCTTGAGGCCGGCGGCCTCTATCAGGCGGCCGGCCGCGTCGCCGGGGGGGTTGCGGAAGATCGAGCCGGCGTTGCGCTGCGCCGTCGGCTGCGTCCGCTGGCGCGCCTCAAGGAGGCCGCGCATCTCGGCCTCGATCGCCGCGCGCGGGCGCGCGGCGAGGCTGAGGGTCGCGCCGAGCACGAGCGCCCCCGAGCCCCGCAGGCTGGTCGTGCGGTAGCCGAAGTCGAGACCGGTCGAGACTAAGGCGCCGCCACGGTAGAGCTCGACCTCGCCGACGAGCGGCCCGATCGAGCGGCCGTCCGCGATGCCGGCGTTGCTCTGCAGCGCGCCGCCGAGCGAGCCGGGGATCCCGATCGCGAACTCGAGGCCGCCGAGCTCGCGGGCGGCGGCCGAGCGGGCGAGGGCCGGCAGCATCACGGCCGCGCCGGCGCGCACCCCGGTCGGGCCGAGCTCCCCTCCCCACAGCGCATCGCCGCAGCAGCGCCGGAGCGACACCACCAGGCCCGGCCATCCCTCGTCCGAGACGAGCAGGTTGGAGCCGCCGCCGATCGCGCGCACCGCCACCCCGGCCTCCGACGCCCACGCCAGGGTGCGGAGGAGCGCCGCGCGGTCCGCCGGCTCGCCGTAGAGGCCGGCCGGGCCGCCGAGGCGCAGGTAGGTGTGCCGCGCGAGCGGCTCGGCCCCGCGCAGCCCCAGATCCGCGGGGGGCGAGGGCAGGCGCCCGCCCTCCTCCGCCGTCACGCGCCACCCCGCCGCCCGGTCGCCGCCATGAGGCGATGGTACGCCCGGCGGCCCCCTCCGGCCCTCCTCGCGGCGGCGCCGGGGAGCCTGTACGCTCGGCGCCGGCCGGTCGGGGCGCCGGGAGCGGGGCTGCGATGA
>DAOULG010000082.1:0-16845 GCA_034420495.1 Dehalococcoidia bacterium | reverse complement strand
CGTCGTCTACTCACTCCTCGACCGCGAATGGCCCCCAGCGCGTTGACTCAGGCCACGTTGACCCCTGAGGCGGGCGCTCACGTCCGTGAGGAAACGCAGCGTGCGGCGCGCAGCGCACTGGTAGCGACCCGACTCGCGGCCCCGACCGCACACTACCGAGAGGGGCGTGGCGCGCCGGGAAGGATTCGAACCCTCGACCCTCAGTTCCGAAGACTGATGCTCTGTCCCCTGAGCTACCGGCGCGCGAGAGGCCTGATTCAGGATGGCGGGGGCGCCACGGGGAGGCAAGGCGGACGCGCTAGAAGACCCTGGCCGCAGACCTAATCGATCCTCCCGATGACCCGCTCGTGGGCGCCGGCCGCCGGATTCCGGCAGCGCGACGCGCCGGCCGCCACAACGGCTTCGTGTATCATCTAGACAGAACATCTAGCTGGAGGATCCCATGACCGACTGGCCCCTTCACGACGCGAAGAACCGGTTCAGCGCCGTGGTCGACGCCGCTCTCGCCGGCGACCCGCAGCGGGTGACGCGCCGGGGACGGCCCGCCGTCGTCGTGCTCTCGGTCGACGAGTACGAACGGCTCCGTCGCGTGGAGAGGGCACACGCCCCCACGTTGGGCGAACTGCTCCTCGATATTCCCCAGGACGGCCGGGAGTTCGAGCGCCTCGCCCTGCCCGCGCGCCCGACCGACCTCTGATGTTCCTCGTCGATACCGACGTGCTGTCAGCGCTGCGGCGAGGGGACCGCCACCCGCGCGCGGCCAGTTGGCTCAGGGACCGGCGCAGTTCCGATCTCTACCTGAGCGTCGTGACCATCGGGGAGATCGAGCGTGGCATTGAGCAGCAGCGCCGTCGCGACCACGAGTTCGCCCGTGAGCTCGAGCGCTGGCTCGACCGCGTGCTCGGCTGGTACGGCGACCGCGTGCTGCCGGTCGATCTCGCGACGGCGCAACGCTGGGGGCGGCTCTCCGCCTCCCTTGGCTACGAGAGCGCCGACCTGCTCATCGCCGCGACCGCGCTGGAGCATGGCCTGACCGTCGTCACGCGCAACGGGAGGCACTTCGAGCCCACCGACGCTCGCGTGCTCAACCCCTTCTCGGACGAGGAGCCAGGCGCGTAGGCAGGTGCCGCCCAGAGCGACGGGCGTGCGGGCGCGGCCGCTTCGGGGAGCCTCTCGGGCTGCGCGACGGCTCGACCTCACCATGCGAGGGACCGCCGGCCATCCGGCCAGGAGACGAGCGAATCGCGGAGGGCGTGCGAGCGGATCCGGGTCGGGAGCCGCGCGAGAGACTCGTGGCTACGTGGTGAGCGACGCCATCATTGGACCGACGGAGTGCCGGACAAGGCCGAGAATTCCCTACCGAAGGTCTTGATCTTCCGGACTCCCCGCCTTCGACAACTGGCCAGGTGACAGAGGTCCCGGATATGCAACCCGGGATACTGCTCATGGAGTTGACGAGCCAGAGCGACGTCTGCCTCCTCCCGCGACCATACCTCAACTCCGGCGCTTGCTATCAACACCACGGTTGCGTCGAAGGTCTGCAGCCGTCCGATGGGAAGGTACGCATGGGCCAGTTCCTGCACGACCTCCGCCGAGGTGCACAGCGGTGTGCCCCTTCGGCTGGCCTCGACGAAGAACTCCTGGGCATCGGCCTGGAGCGCGTGGGGCCGTCCCACGGCGTACATGAAGACATCGGTGTCAACGAAAATCACGTTCCGGTCATCCCCCGGCGACGCGACTCTGCCTCTGGCCCTTCCAGCGCGGCGCATGACCTGAAGAACGCCTCAACGTCGTTCGGGGACTGGAATCGCGTGACGCGCTGGCGCTTCTCGAGGCGATCCCGCGCAGCCGCGCGCAGCCAGGCGCTGAGGGACATGCCCTCGAGCCGCGCCTGGTGTACGAAGCGGTCTCGGTCGTCGTCTGCCATCACCAGCTGCACCCTGGCCATATCCACCTCCAAACGGGCTGAGGCAAGTGTGTCTTAGCCCCCGAAGTCCAGATGACAAGGGTGCTCGCGTTGATCGGCGACCCCGCCGCACAGGTGACAGGTGCCGGCCGTGAACTGATCCACACACTCAAGAATGCTAGAATCGCGGTGCCGCGCACGAGGCCGTCCGGCCCGCGGGCACCGCCGCCCGCGTGCGCGAACCGTACCACCGCCGCGCGGGGAGGGGTGACAGCCGATGAGACCGAGTCGCGCGCAGCGACGGCGAGCGCCGTCCCTCCCACTGGTCGCCGCGCTGGCGGCGTTCGTGCTGGCGGCGGCGTGCACCGGCTCAGAGGACGCGGCTCCCACGCCGGTCGCGGCGCCCGGCGGCGACGCGGTCGCCGCCGAGGAGGGCGACCCGGGCATCTTCGATGACCGCATCCTCTTCGGCCAGTCGGCCGCCTTCACGGGGCCGGCGAGCGGGCTGGGCCTGGAGATGCGCAGGGGCATCGAGGCGGCGTTCCACGAGCAGAACGAGGCCGGGGGCGTGCACGGCCGGATGCTGGAGTTGACGTCGCTGGACGACGCCTACGAGACGGACTTCGCCTTCGCAAACACGAGGAGACTGATCGCGCGCGACGGTGTGTTCGCGCTCATAGGCGAGGTGGGCACGCCGACGTCCCGGGCCGCATCGCCCGTCGCGCACGACGCCGGCGTCCCGTTCATCGCTCCCTTCACCGGTGCCGAGTTCCTGCGGGATCCCGACCTCGACAACGTCCTGAACCTCCGGGCCTCGTACTACCAGGAGACCGAGGAGATGGTCGCCCGCCTGACCGAGGAGCTCGGCGTCACCCGGATCGCCGTTCTCTACCAGAACGACTCCTTCGGCCAGGCGGGTCTGGACGGGGCGGTGGAGGCACTCGCGAGGCGCGATCTGAGCCCCGTCGCGTCCTGGTACTACGGGCGCAACACGGATGCCGTGAAGGTGGCCGTCCTCGAGATCGCCGACGCGCGGCCCGAGGCGGTCATCATGGTCGGCGCCTACCGCCCGGTCGCCCGGGCCATCGTGCTGCTGCGTCAGCACATCGACCCCGTCTTCATGGTCATCTCGTTCGTGGGCAGCAACGCGCTCGCCGAGGAGCTCGGGCCGGCCGGAGCCGGCGTCTACATCACGCAGGTCGTCCCGCAGCCCGATGATGAGACCATCCCGGTCGTCGCCGACTACCGCCGGGCGCTTCAGGCGTTCGATCCCGGCGCCCCGGCGGGCTTCGTCTCCCTGGAGGGATACCTCGCGGGCCGGCTCGCGATCGCCGGGCTGGACCTGTGCGGCCCCGACGTGGACCGGCGGTGCTTCCTGGATGCCGTCCGCAATGCTGGATCGCTCGACCTCAACGGGATGAGCCTCCAGTTCGGTCCCGGCGACAACCAGGGATCGGACGGCGTGTTCCTGACGACCATCGGGAGCGACGGCGGCATCCACCCGGTCGAGGGGCTCGGAGGAGTGCGCTAGATGGACAGGTTCCGTTTCTCGCCGGCGATCGCGCTCACCACCGCGGCGGCGCTCGCCGCGATCGCGGCGGTCGCGGTGGCGGGCTGGCTGGCACTCGGCGGCGTCGTGGACGAGAGCGAGCGCACCGACGACGCGGCGGCGCTCGGCGCGGCGGTCGCCATCGCACGGCACTCGAGTGACCTCATGGCGGTGGGCGCGGTCGCGAGCAACGCGACGATGGATCGCGACGGCGTGCTGGCCGCCCGCGCGGAGATCGCGCGCCTGAAGTCGGCGCTGGCGGAGCAGGTCGCCGTCCTCGAGGACGCGAACGCGAGCGCGGCCCGGGTCGCGGATCATGTCGACGGCCTCGTGTCGACGGTGGAGGAGATAGACGGCGGCCGTCCCGACATCCTGCGCGCGCTGCTTCGCGGCGAGCAGGCCTTCCAGGAACTCGTCGTCACCAACACCCGGGCGCTGTTCCCGGCGCTCACCGGGAGCCTCGACGACCAGATCTACTTCATGCTCACCGGCGAGAGCGACGCCCGGCCGTCCGCCGTGCCTGCGGCGCGCGCCCTCTCGGAGGAGGAGCTGCAACGCTTCTGGCACATGGCAGGGGTCCAGCGGGACGTGAGCCTCGGCCACACGCTCCTCTCGATCGCAAGCCTGGTGCAGGAGCCGACCCGCGTGGCGCGGACGCAGGAGTCCTTCGACACGGTCGCCCAGCGGCTGGTCCGGAGCCTCGACTACCTGGCCGAGAATGGGGGACCGGATCTCGACCCGCGGGTCGTTCCCCTCGCGAACGGCCTGCGCGCGGCGGGCGCCGGGCAGGGCGGTCTCTTCGGCGAGCTCGAGACGAGGCTCGAGCTCACCGTCCGGGAGCGGGATCTGATCGCGGCAAGCGAGGAGCATCACACGGCCCTGCTGGCCGAGCTCGATGCGTTCGCGGGCGAGGTACAGGGCGGTGCTGGCGCCGGGAACGGCGACGCGGAGCGGGCCTCCGACGGGCAGACCATGCTGCTGGTCGTCGCGGTGCTGGGGGCGGTCGCCACGCTGCTTGCGGGCGCCTACGCCAGCCGGCGAGCCGCCTAGAGCGTCTCCCGCACGGTGCTGCAGCGCGTGACGCCGCACCCCGCGGGGGCGGCGAGTGGCCGCCGCACGGTGCTGGCCAGCCTGCCCGCCCCGGCCAGCCCGCTGGCACGGGCCTGGCGGAACCGTGCGTCACGCCGTTGCCGGGTCGGCGGGAGACTCGACCACGACAGGAGCCGAGGCTCCGGCGTGAGCGTTCGTCCCGGCGGTGGCGAGGACTGGCGGCGCGCAGGCCGCCGGAGACGATAGCGGGCCCGCACGGGGCGCCGCGGGAAGGGATGCCACGTTGGTGAGGATGACGTCAGGGACGGCGCTCGCCGTCGCCGTCCTGGCTCTTGCGATCGCGGTCGTCGCGCTGGTGGGCGACGACTCGGAGGAGCGCTCGCCCGCGCTCGGCCCGGGCCCGGCGGCGGCCGATCCCGCCGCCTACACGCAGGCCTTCGTGGCGGAGGCGATCCGGCACTACGACGAGATCGGCCGCGAGGCGGCGATCGAGTACTACAACTCGCCCGAGAGCGTGGACGGCGAGTGGTACATCTTCATCGCGGACGAGAATGACGTGCTCGTCGCGAACGCCACCATCCCCGAGAACGTCGGCCTGTCGGCCGATCAGATCGAGGGGCCGGACGGATACCCGGTGGGGCGAATGCTCGCGGCAGGTGCGAGCGAGGGAGGGGCGTGGGTGCCCTACACCTACCTCAATCCCGCCACGGGCCGGACGGAATCGAAGCAGTCCTGGCTCGTGAGGCACGACGGCCTGATCTTCGGATCCGGCTGGTACGCGGACGGCCCGACCCGCTCTGATCCGCCGGCGTACACCGTCGCATTCGTGGAGAGGGGCCTGGCGCTCTACGAGCTGCTGGGTGCGGAGGAGGCCGTCGCGTACTACAACACGCCCGAGAGCACGGACGGCCCGTGGTACGTCTTCGTCATCGACGGCGACGGCTACACCATCGCGCACCCGCGCGAGGAGATCCGCGGGCGCGACCCCAGCGAGCGCGTCGACATCACCGGCTACTTCTACGGCGACGATCTGCTGGGGGCGACCGAGCAGGGGCGCTGGGTGAACTACGTGTTCCTGAACCCCGCCTCCGGCCAGGAGGAGGTGAAGCACACCTGGGCTGTCCGGCGAGGCGAGTACATCTTCGGCTCCGGCTGGTACGAGCGGTACATCGGCCCTCCGCTGAGCCCGTGAGGACACCGACGGGACGAGGGGAGCGGTGACAGCGCTCAGGAGTGGTGTGGCCGTCGCGTGGGCGCTCGCGGCCGGCGCCGCGCTCCTGGCGGGCGCGCTCGCAGCCTGCGGCGATGACAGGGACGTCGCGCCGCTCAGGGTCGGGGTGATGCTCGTCAACAGCGAGACGCAGACCGAGACGTCCCTCGACCGTCTGCGCTCCGTCCGACTCGCCGTCGGGCATGTGAACGCGGCCGGCGGCGTCTTCGGCCGCCCGGTCGAGGTCGTGGAGGGGGACACCCTGAACCCCGGGGAGGAGGCCCGCCGCCTCATCGAGGAGGAGGGCGTCCACGCCATCGTCGGTCCCAACAGCAGCGCGGACTCGCTCGTGGTCGTCGGGGTCGCGGCACCGGCCGGCGTCCCCGTGGTGAGCCCCTCGGCCTCCTCCCCCCTGCTCACGCTGAACGAGGACCGCGACCTCTTCTTCCGCACGGCTCTCTCCGACGTCGCCCAGGGACCCGCGCTGGCTGAGCTCACGCGCGGGCGCGGCTTCGACAGCGTGGGCGTCATCTACCGCGACGACGCCTGGGGCACCGGCCTGGCGGAGGCCTTCGAGCGGGCCTGGACGGGGGACATCGTGCTCGTCGCCTCCCCGACCGAGCTCCGCGAGAGCTACCTCGGGCTGCTCGAGCAGAGCGCGCGGGCCGGCGCGGAGGCGCTCGTCCTGCTCACCTTCTGGCCCGAGGCCGAGGTGATCCTCCCCGAGGCGCTCGACAGCGGCCTCTACGGGCAGCTCTTCTTCGGCGACGCGCTCAGGCGCGCGGAGCTGGCCGTCGCCGTCGGGGGCGGCAGGCTGGCCGGCATGTACGGGACCACCAGTGGCCCCTCGCACGACACCCCCGCCACCGCCGCCTGGGACGCCGCCTACCGCGACGAGTACGGCGAGAACGCGGAGACGAGCTACATCAGGGAGAGCTATGACGCCGCCGTCGCCGTCATGCTGGCGGCCGAGGCGGCGGGCAGCGCCGACGGGCTCGCCATCCGCGACGAGCTGCGCCGCATCGGGAGCGCTCCCGGAGAGCGCGTGCTCCCCGGGGCAGAGGGCATCGCCCGGGCCCTGGAGATCATCAGGAAGGCCGGGGACGTCGACTACGAGGGCGCCGCCAGCTCCGTCGACTGGGACGCGAACGGCGACCTCGAGCGCGGCTACATCGGCATCTGGCGGTTCACGCGGGACGACGAGATCGAGGATGTGGCGACCATCCCGTACGGGCGCTGACCGGCCGGCCCCGCCGGGGCGGGCGCACCGGACCGGCTGACGGCGACTCGGTCACGGCTCCCGCCGGCCGACTGTGGAGATGACGCTCGATCACGCTGCGGCGCGCTGCTGCTCGCCGCTGCACGCCTGACCCCGCCGACGAGATTCCCGGCGACCGGGCCGCGTACCCGGCGCCGCGACGGCGTACGTGCCGACAGTCGCCTCCCGGGACCTGCGACGAAGACGCCCATATCACGGTGCGCTTAGGAGGACTTCACCCACCGGCGGCTAGCGTGCGCCGCGACGTTCCGGCCCCGGCGAAGGGAGACTCCCATGACGCGGATGAAGGCGACGGCGATGGCTCTCGGCGCACTGGCGGCGCTGCTGCTGGTCGGATCCGCGCTCGCGCATCCCGGCCGCGGCCTCGTCGACCGGGTCGACGTCATAGCGCGGGCGCTCGGCATCACCGCGGACGAGGTCGAGCAGGCACGCAGCGATGGGACGCTCAGGGATCTCCTCGCGGATGTCTCGAAGGAGGCTATGCAGGCGGCCTACGAGGAAGAGGCGACGTCCGCAGTCGACGGCGCCGTGACCGCCGGCGACATCACCGCGGCCCAGGCGGACCGACTCAGGGGAATGATCGAGGCCGACCGCGCCCTGCTCACCGACGATGAGCGGGCGGAGCTGAGGAGCCTGCGGGGCACGGTCACGGTCGACGTGGCCTCCGTCTACGCCTCGCTGCTCGGGATCACGACCGAGGAGGTCGGGGCCGCGAAGGCGGACGGGACGCTGCGCGATCAGATCGCCGGCGTCGGCCGGGTCGCGCTTGCCGCTGCCCTCATGGATGCGCGCGAGGCGGCGATCGCCGCGGCCGAGGAGGCGGGCGACGTCACCGCCGAGCAGGCGCAGCTCCTCCGGGACGCCGGCCGGGGGGGCGGCGTCGGGATCGGCCGATCCGGGCACGGCGTCGGCAGCGGGAAGGGCTGGGGTGGCCGCGGGCGCCACGGGTGCTCCCTCCGCTGAGCGCGCGGCCCCGGCCGGCGGCGTGAGGGACGCCACCCTCCCCGCCGTCTCGCTGGCCCCAGCCGTGCGGCGGCCGGACCGGGGGACCATGCGTCGGCGGCCACGCCCCGCGACCGAGGCAGGCGCGGCGGACGGAGGCCGCGGTGCGAAGCGATCACGCTCCCTGGTCGGGACGCTCGCGAAGCCTTGATCGCGGTCATCAGGATCAAAGTGGTGAGTGCTCGAGTCGACGAGAATGGCGGGTGCCAGACAGGCTGACTATGCTACGGTTCCAAGGCAGGGTGTAGCGGCACAGCCCCCGACCAAGTCGGAGCATACGGTGAAGTCACCACACACGAAGAAGCCAACCAGCAGCAACCAGACCGACGCCTACAAGAAGGCGGCGGACGTTGTCATACGCGTCAATCGACGAGTCCTAGAACGGCTGAAGGACAAGTAGATCGTCGATCAGACACACGTCTGGCCGACCTACAACGATCTCGTGGGTGTGCTGAACCGCTTGGCCGTGGGCCTCTTCGGGTCGCCCGAAGAGGCCCAACCGACCTTCGTTGTGCAGTCGAGGGCTCAGCTTGAGTCCGCGCTGGCCTTACCGCACCAGCCGTACTACCAGACGTTCGCCGAGAAGCTCGCAGCCCTCACACGCTCGATCGCATGCAATCACGGTCTTGTCGATGGGAACAAGCGTCTTGCCGTCACGGTGTTGCACAGCACCCTGCTCGTCAATGACTACGTGTGGCTGTGGTCGGACGACGACGCCAGGCACCGGGTGGAAATATCACACCAAGGAGGCTTCTCGATCGCTGGCGAGGGGCCATTTCGGCTATGGCAGCCGGGAGCCTAGATCAGCCCTCGACTGAGGTCACGATCTTCAAGGCCCTCATCCGGATAGGGATTGAGCCGGACCCGTCCTCGCATCGGCTACGGATCATGCGAAACCTCAATCCCGGATCCTAGAACGACAGGTGGTTCGGGCAACATTCGGGCTTGATCGGCGCGGCACTCACTGATCAAAAGACATCAGACCCTCCCAAACCGTCAGCCATCAGGGTGAGGGTCCGGCCACGCTGAATGGCCCGGGCGGCTCCTGACGATCACGGTCACCGTGCAAACCATGCGCGGGCCGCCAGCTACAGGTCGCCGCAACCGGCTCCCGAGAGCGCTTGAAGACCATAATGAGTGGAGATCATGCGGGGGCGACACAAGCCACCCGCGGCGACGCCGTAGAGTCTTCGCGCCCGGGTCGCCGCCGCGTGAACGGGCCGCGCTGCCCAGGGAGCGCATGATGGCCGTAGAGGGTCCCGACATGCCCGACCGCCTCCTCGGCGATGTGACGGTCGTCGACTGCGGCGAGGGCGTCGCCGCGGCCGCCGCCTCGCGCATCCTCGGTGACCTGGGTGCGCGGGTCATCAAGGTCGAGCCGCCGGGTGGCGAGCGGCTGAGGCGCCTCGGACCGTTCGCCGGCTCGGGCGAGGACCTCGAGTGCGGAGGCCTCCACCTCGCCCTCAACGCCGGCAAGGAGAGCGTCATCGCCGACCTCGACGCCGAGGACGGCCGGCGCCTCCTCCGCTCGCTCCTCCGCGGCGCGGAGATCCTCATCGAGTCGCACGGGCCCGCCGCCATGGAGTCGAGGGGGCTCGGCTACGACTCCCTCTCGCAGGACGCCGCCGCCCTCGTCTACGTCTCGCACACGCCGTTCGGGCGGCCGGGGCCGTACGCGGAGTGGGTCAGCTCGGAGATCGTCGACTACGCGATGGGCGGATACCTCTACTTCTGCGGCGATCCGGCGCGGGAGCCGCTGATGGTGCACGGCCATCAGGGCGAGTTCCACGCCGGGATGCACCTCGCGCTCGGAGCCCTCTTCGCGCTGTGGGAGGCGCGCCGCAGCGGCCGCGGCCAGCTGGTCGAGGTCTCGACCTTCGAGTCGATGCTCGCCGCCCAGGTCTGGTTCACCACAGCCTGGGAGCAGGAGGGCGAGATCCGGCGCCGCGAGGGCTCCTCCCTGATCCGCTGCCGCGACGGCTGGGTGCACTGGCAGCCGAGCAGCGCGGAGGTGCTGCTGCTCATCGGCCGGCCCGAGCTCCGCGACGACCCGCGCTTCCAGACGGTGGAGGGGTGGCTCGCCGCCATCCCCGAGGTGCGCGGCCTGGTCGAGGAGTGGGCCCTCGAGCGCTCCGCCCAGGAGATCTACGAGTCGGCGCAGGCGCTCGGCCAGCTGATGGCGCCCGTCCGCACCGCGGCCGATCTCGCCGCCTCCGGGCAGTTCTCAGCGCGGGGGTGGTGGAAAGGCGTCGAGCATCCGCTCAAGGGCCGCATCGAGATCCCCGGCCTGCCGCTGACCTTCTCCCGCTCGCCGTCCGGTCCGGCGAGCGGCGCGCCGCTCCTCGGCTCGGGCCCCGCCCGTCCGGCCGCCGCCCGTCGGCCGGCCTCCCCTCCTGCCGCGGAGAGCGCCCGGGCCCAGCCGCTGCGCGACCTCCGCGTCGTCGAGGTCACCAACGCCTGGGCGGGGCCGCTCGTCGGGCGCCACCTCGCCGACATGGACGCGGAGGTCGTGATCGTCGAGCGGCCGCGCGGGCTCGCGACGCGGCAGAGCCGCCCCGCGGGGCCGACCTCCGCGTGGCCGCGCTTCTTCAACCGCGGAACCTCCTTCAACCAGCTCAACCGCAACAAGCGCAGCATCTCCCTCGACCTCGGCCGGCCGGGGGCCCGCGGCGCCTTCCTGCGCCTCGTGCGCTGGGCCGACGTCGTCATCGAGAACAACTCGCCCCGCGTCTTCCCGAACCTCGGCCTCTCCTACGACTCGCTCGCCTCAGAGAACCCCCGCCTGATCCTCTGCTCACTCTCCGCGTTCGGGGGCATCGGTCCCGAGGCGAACTACCGGGCGCTCGGCTCCAACATCGAGGCCTCGAGCGGGCTGGTCGCGCAGACCGGCTACGGACCGGGTGAGCTCTACGGCACGGGCTCCTTCCAGGCCGACCCGGTGGCGGGGACGCTCGCGGCCGCGGCGATACTGGCGGCGCTCTGGGAGCGGGAGCGCAGCGGGAGGGGGCAGCACATCGACGTCTCCCTGCAGGAGGCCGGCGCGCTCTCCATGGTCGAGGCGCTGATGGGCTACCGCCTCGGGAACGGGTCGATGGCGCCGCGCGGGAACCGCTCCTGGCGCATCGCCCCGCAGGGCGTCTACCGCTCGGCCGGCGACGACGACTGGCTCGCCCTGGGCGTCGAGACCGACGGGCAGTGGCGCGCGCTCTGCTCCGAGCTGGGCCGGCCGGAGCTCTCGGCGCGCTACCCCGACGCCGCCTCGCGGCTTCGCGCGCACGCCGCGATCGACGAGGCGGTCGGGGCGTGGAGCCGAGAGCTCGACCACCGGGAGGCCGCTCGGCGGCTCCAGCGCGCCGGCGTCCCCGCGGGCCCGGTGCTGGCGAACTGGGAGGTGTGCATGGATCCGCACCTCGCCGAGCGGGGCTACTGGGTCGAGGGGGTGCATCCCGAGATCGGCTACGAGCGCTCCGACGGCTACCCCTGGCGCCTCTCGCGCACGCCGGCCCGGCGCCGGTCGTCGGCGCCGCTCTTCGCCGAGCACAACGACGAGGTGCTCACCGGCGTCCTGGGCCTCGGCGGCGAGGAGATCGCGGAGCTCCGGCGGAGCGGCGCGCTCGCCGACGAGCCGACCAATCTCCACCTCTTCCGCCGGGCGCCCTGACGGGGGCGCCCGGAAGGCCGAGCGCAGCCGGAGCGTGGAGGCCTCGTTCCGGCGCTATCGTGTCAAGATGTTTCTTGACAGGGAATCGCCCCACGCGACAATGAGCGGGCAGCCGGCGAGGGAGGCGTGCCTGGTGGCGCAGACGCGCGAGAAGTTCTCCAGCCAGGCGTCGCCCGAGCTGCTGGCCGCGCTGCGCGCGGCGGCCCGTGAAGAGGGGCGCCATTTTCAGGCGGTGCTCGAGGACGCGATGCGCTCCTATCTCGAGACGAGGGCCCGCGAGACGATCCGCGCGGAGGTGATGGAGCGCTTCCGGGCAAGCGTCGACCGGCATCGTCTCCTGGGTGAACTCCTCGCGAAGTGATCCGCGACTTCCCGACGATCGAGGAAGTCGTGGCCATGAACGTGATCCTGGTCGACGAGTTCGGTGGCGATGCCGGGATCCGTGACGAGGGCGCCCTCGCGGCTGCCGTGATGCGACCGCAGCTCGGGTACTACGGAGGCCTGATCGAGGAGGCGGCGGCGTTCATGGAGAGCCTCGCCATGAATCACGCCTTCGTGGACGGGAACACGCGCGTGGCCTTCTTCGCGACGGATGTCTTCCTCCGCGGCAACGGCCAGCTCATCGACTGCGGCGACAGCGAGGCCCACGAGTTCTTCATGAACCTCTTCGAGACCCAGACGTTCCGAGTCGCGGAGCTGGCGGGCTGGCTCGAGCGGCGGGTGAGGCCGCTGCCGGCCGTGTGAGGAGCGGGCGCGTCGTGTCGGCGCCGGCCGCGGTCAGCGCACCCGGGGCACCTCGTAGCAGGCGACGAAGTGCCCCGGGGACTTCTCCTCGACGGGCGGGTGCGGGCTCTCCTCGCAGGATGGGGTCGCCTGGGGACACCTCTCGAGGAAGCGGCAGCGCGGGGGCGGGTCCACCGGGGCGGCGATCTCCCCGCGGATCGCCGGCGGCTCGCGGTGGTGCCCCGGGTCGGGGACCGGCACCGCCGAGAGGAGCGCCCGGGTATAGGGATGCAGCGGGCGCCGGAGCAGCTCCTCCGTCTCCGCCATCTCCACGATCTTCCCCATGTACATGACGGCGATCCGGTCGCACATGTAGCGGGCGACGGCGAGATCGTGCGTGATGTAGAGGTAGGCGACCCCCAGGCCGCGGGCGAGCTGCGCCATGAGGGCCATGATGGCCGAGCGGCTGGAGACGTCGAGCATCGAGGTCGGCTCGTCCGCCACCACCAGCGACGGCTCGAGGACGAGGGCGCGGGCGATCGCGACGCGCTGGAGCTGTCCCCCCGAGAGCTCGTGCGGATAGCGGAAGAGGAACGAGGTCGCCGGCGTGAGCCCGACCAGGGCCAGGATCTCGGCGACCCGGTCGACGCGGTCCATCGCGCTCCCGACCCCCTGGACCGCGAGGGGCTCGGAGATGGTGTCGAGGATCGTGCGGCGGGGGTTCATCGAGCCGTACGGGTCCTGGAAGATGAGCTGGACACGGCGGCGGAACTCCTTCAGCTGCCGCCCCGTGAGGGTCGACGCCTCCACGCGCCCGCCGGGCTCGCCGCCCCCGCCCGCGCCCGCGAAGCGGAAGGAGATGGTGCCGGCCGAGGGCTCCAGCAGCTTCACGAGGAGCTTCCCGACCGTCGTCTTCCCGCAGCCCGACTCGCCCACCAGCCCCAGGCTCTCTCCCCGGCCGATGGAGAAGGAGACGCCGTCGACGGCGTGGACGGCCCCGGACGGCCTCCGGAAGGGGCCGCTCGTGACCGGGAAGTGCTTGACGAGGCCGTCGACCTCGACCAAGGGGAGCTCCGGGGACGGAGGCGACTCGGGGACCGGGCGCGTCATGCGGGCTCCAGGGGGACGGCGGCCGGATCCAGGGGGTGCCAGCACTCGGCCCACCGGCCTCCCCGCCCGACCCGCGGCGGGTCCTGCTCGCGGCAGAGGGCCGTCGCGTAGGCACAGCGGGGATGGAAGGCGCAGCCCGACGGCGGGTGTGCCAGATCGGGCGGCTCGCCGGAGAGGGGGGCGAGGGGGCGCTTCTCGCCGCCCACGCTCGGGAACGACGACATCAGGGCCGCGGTGTAGGGATGGAGGGGGGAGCGGAAGAGGGCGGCCGTCTCCCCCAGCTCGACGAGCCGCCCCGCGTACATCACCCCGACGCGGTCGGTCACCTCCGCCACCACGGCCATGTCGTGGGTGATGTAGATGATGCTGATTCCGAGCTGCTCCTGGATGCCCCGCAGCTCCCTCAGAATGCGGTCCTGCACGATCACGTCGAGCGCGGTCGTCGGCTCGTCGCAGATGACGATCTCGGGATCGCAGGAGAGCGCCATCGCGATCACCACCCGCTGGCGCATCCCCCCGCTCAGCTCGTGCGGGTAGCGCTCCATCACCCCCGGCTCCAGCCCGACCATCCGGAAGAGGCGGGCGACCCGCTCGCGGGAGGCCGCGGCCGTCGTCTCCACCCCGTGCGCCTCGATGGCCTCGACGACCTGATCCCCGACCCGGTACACCGGGTCGAGCGAGTTCATCGCCGCCTGGAAGACCAGGGAGATCCGGCGCCAGCGAACGCCCCGCATCTCCTCCTCGGAGAGCGGCAGCAGGTCCCGGCCGTCCAGGGAGACCTCCCCGCCCCCCAGCCACGCGTTGTCGGGGAGGAGCCTCATCAGCACGCCGGCGAGGGAGGTCTTACCGCACCCCGACTCGCCGACCAGTCCCAGCGACTCGCCCCGCCCGAGCTCGAAGCTCACGCCGCGCAGCGCCTGCACGGCGCCCCCGCGCGTCGAGTAGCGGAGCTCGACGCCCGAGACCGAGAGGAGGGGAGGGGTCCTGCCGGCGCTCATGCTCCCCCTCCGCTCAGCGATCCCGGCGGCCGAGGCGCGGGTTCACGACCTCGTCGAGCGCCCGCCCGGCGAGGTAGAAGGCGCTGCAGAGGAGGGTGATGGAGGCGCCGGCGGGGAGGACGAGCCACCAGTACCGCGTCCCCGAGAGCAGGTACCCCCCGGTGTTCGCGGTGTGGATCATGATCCCCCAGCTCATCCGGATGTCGAGCAGGCCGAGGAAGGAGAGCACCGCCTCGGCGAAGATCGCGCTCGTGACGGTGAACATCATGTAGAGCAGGGAGAACGGCAGGGGGTTCGGGACGATGTGCACGAAGATGATCCGGAACTGGCCGCCGCCCGCCATGCGCGCCGCCTCGATGAAGGGCTTGACCTTGATGCTCAGCGCCTGGGACTTCAGCACGATGGCGGTGCCTCCGAAGCCCCCGAGCACGCCGATGACGAGGGCGAGGTAGAAGAGGCTGAGGTCGAAGAGTGCGCTCAGTACGATGAGCAGCGAGATGCTCGGCAGCGCGATGATCAGATCGGCGAGCCTCATGAAGAAGGCGTCCACCAGCCCGCCGTAGTAGGCGGAGACGGCGCCGACGGTGGTCGCGATCGCGACCGTCACCAGGGCCGCGGTGATCCCGAGGACGAACTCGGAGCCCGTGCTGGAGAGGAGCTGGCTGAGGACGTCCCGCCCCAGGGGATCGGTTCCCAGCGGATGCCTCCAGCTCGGCGGCGCGGGCTGCTCGGTGCTGTCGAAGGCGTACCCCGTCACCGGGTCGTAGGTCTCGGCGTCCCAGACGGTCCCCATCAGCACGGGGTGGGAGAGGGCCATGAGGGCGAAGAGCACGATGATCGCGAGCGAGAGGACCCCGATGCGGCTCTCCAGGAAGACAGCCGCGCCGTGGCGGAGGGAGCCAAGCGCCAGCCGCGCCCGCGCCCGCAGGAGCCGGAGCCGCCCGCCTCGAAGCTCCACCCGGGGCGGCTCAGTCGGCGCGCCGGAGGCGAAGAGGCCCTCAGCCCGCCTCATCGGTACCGGATCCTCGGGTCGAGCCAGGCGTAGAGGACGTCGACGACGAGGTGGGCGATGAGGGAGAGGAGGCCGATGAAGACGATCGCCCCCATGACGAGGGGCAGATCCTCGCTCCGCACCGCCTCCAGCAGGGTCAGCCCGATGCCCGGCCAGGAGAAGACGCTCTCGACGATGACGCTCCCGTCGATGGCGAAGAGCAGGCTGTAGACGAGGCTCGTCACCACCGGCAGCAGGGCGTTGCGGGCCGCGTGCCGGTCGCGGACCTGCCCCTCCGGCAGCCCCTTGGCGCGCGCCGCCGTGACGTAGTCCTCGCGCACGGTCTCCAGCATGCTGTTGCGCGTCAGCAGCATCGTCCCCGCGAAGGAGATGAGGGTGAGCGTCGCGACGGGGAGGATCATGTGCCGGAGGATGTCCGCGGCGAGCACGCCGGCGCCCGAGAGGTACCAGGCCCCGGCCAGGACCAGTGCTCCCGCGAGGAGGAGCGGGAGGACCGCCCTCCTCCTCCCCGCCCGCCGGGCCCGCCGCGACGCGACGAGCACCAGGGAGGCGAAGGCCAGGTAGGCGGCCGCGGTCAGGAGCATCAGGCTGAAGACCGTGGTGGAGCCGACGTCCGAGCCCCGCCACACCAGCGGATCCAGGAACTTGCCGACCGGCAGCCACCCCAGCCGGAAGGCGAAGATCCAGATCATCATCAGCGCGAAGGCGGGGGTGAAGACGGTGAAGAGGATGGTCCCGGTGATGGTGGCCGCGTACTCGAGGAGGCCTCCGCGGCGCCAGGCGATGGCCTTCCCGAGCAGGAAGCCGATGTAGAAGGAGGCGGCGGTCGCCGAGCCGAAGAGCACGAGGGTGCGGGGCAGCCGCTCCGCGAGCACGTCGAGCACCGGGCGCGGGAAGTGACCGAAGGAGACGCCGAAGTTCCCCGTGGCGGTGTTCCGCATGTGGATGAGGTATTGCTGCCAGACGGGCTTGTCCAGGCCGAAGGTCGACCGCATCTGCTCGCGGACGTCGGGGGGGAGATCGGGGTTGAGCGCGTAGAAGGAGGCGTAGTCCCCGGGCTGGGCCTGCACCAGGACGAAGGTCACCGTGAGTATCAGGAAGAGCGTGAGGGCCATCTGCGCCACGCGGCGGAGGAGGTAGCCGGCCACCGTGCGCGTCCCCCTCCCCTCAGCGGCCGCGCGAGGCCGGGCCGCGGGGGCTCACCGGAAGGTGACGAGGCCCGGGAGGCCGGCGGACTCCTGGAGCCCGCCCAGGACCTCGGTGTAGGGGAAGGCGATCCGGTCGCTGCGGTAGGTCTCGGCGATCGGCGTCGTGAAGAGCACCACGTAGGGGAGCTCCTCGGCCA